>JAJFUE010000062.1 GCA_021372575.1 bacterium
GAGCGTCCAGTAGCGGCCGTCCCAGACCTGCGCGGGATTGAGGTAAACACAGTAGCGTTCGAGAACGGCGGGGCTGATGACCCCTTCTTTCAAGAGCGAACCGTAAAGGTAGGCACAGACGCCGATGATGACGCCGGTGACGATGGGTGGGTTTCTAAGATCTCGCATCATCATGTCTTAAAGTATTTAAACTATTAAGTTTGCCGCGTCAAGCAGATTCACGTTGCAGGATGTCGAGAGCCAGCCGGGCGGCCTCGTTCTGGGCCTCTTTGATGCGCGCTCCGGCGCCGCGGGCCAGTTCCCGGCCCTCAAGCTCGACGCCGACCATGAACCGGCGCTCGTGAGGGGGGCCTTCCTCGCCCAGACGCTTATAGACGGGGACCTGCTTGAAGTGCTGCTGGGTGAACTCCTGAAGGGCGGACTTGTAGTCGCCGGCGGCCGGCTCGTCGGCGCGGTCGGCGGCGAGGGCTTCCAGGACGTGCCGGCGCACGAACTCGCGGCAGGCATCGTAGCCCAGTTTCAGGAAGATGATCCCGATAATGGCCTCGAGGGCCGAGCCGAGGACGGACAGGCGGTGGGCCCCGCCGGTGTCGCGCTCGCCCTGGCCCAGCAGGATGATCTCGCCGATGCCCATCGCGATGGCGTGGCGGCCCATGCTGGCGCGGCTCACCATGCGCGCGCGGCGCTTCGTGAGAATGCCCTCGGGGGCGTCGGGGTGCTTTTCGTAGAGGAATTCGGCGCTCAGGGCCGACAGGACGGCGTCGCCAAGGAACTCCAGGCGCTCGTTGTCGCGGGCGAGGCCGGCCTCAAAAGAAAAGGAGCGGTGCGTCAGCGACCAGTCAAGGTCATCCGGCGCAAGCCGCTCCAATCCATGCTTCACCTGGAATTGTCCCAAGGCCAACAGGCGATCTTCAGGCTGCCCGATCATTAAAATCCGTTGCGGCTGAAGATGACGGAGCTGTTGTGGCCGCCGAACCCGAGCGAGTTGCTCATCGCGCAATGCACCTCGGCCGGGCGGGCCTTGTTGGGCACGCAATCGAGGTCGCATTCCGGATCGAGGTCCGTGTAGTTCATCGTCGGCGGGAGGATCTGATCGCGCAGGGTCAGGATCGTGGCGATTGCTTCGACCGCGCCGGCGGCGCCCAACAGGTGGCCGATCATCGACTTGTTGGAGCTCATCGCCAGTTTCCTGGCATGCTCGCCGAAGACCGACTTGACGGCGGCCGTTTCGTTCTTGTCGTTGAGCGGGGTGCTCGTGCCGTGGGCGTTGATATACTGGATGTCCGACGGGTTCAGGCCGGCGCGCTTGAGCGCCATGACCATGGCGCGGGCGCCGCCTTCGCCCTCGGGCGACGGTGCCGTGATGTGGTGGGCGTCCGAGCTAAGCCCGTAGCCGACCAGTTCGGCGTAGATCTTCGCCCCGCGGGCCTTGGCGTGCTCGTATTCCTCGAGGACCAGGACGCCGGAGCCTTCGCCCATGATGAACCCGCTGCGATTCTTGTCGAACGGGCGGCTGGCCAGTTCGGGCGAATCGTTGTGGTTCGTGGCGAGGGCCTGCATGTTGCCAAAGCCGGCGATCGAGACCGGGCAGATGGCCGCTTCGCAGCCGCCGGCCAGGATCGCGGTGGCATCGCCGCGCTGGATCGTGTTCATCGCCTCGCCGAGGGCGTGCGTGCCGGCGGCGCAGGCGGTGACCACAACCAGACTCGGGCCCTTGATGCCAAGGTCGATCGAGACATGGCCCGAGGCGATGTTGGCGATGCTCTTGGGAATGAACATCGGGCTGACGCGGCCGGGACCGCGTTCCTTGCAGATCGTGACCTGTTCCGAGATGAACCCGATTCCGCCGATGCCGACACCGAGAATGGTGCCGATCTGTTCGAGGTTCAGGCCCGATTCAAGGATGCCACTGTCCTTGGCGGCCTGCCGGGCGGCAATGACGGCGAACTTGGTGAAGTCCTCCATCTTGCGCTGTTCTTTTTTATCGAACCACTGGTCAAGGTCGAGTCCCTTGACTTCGGCGTCGATCTGACAATCAAAACCGGTCGGGTCGAACTTCGTGATCCGGCCGATGCCATTGGTGCCGGCCTTAAGCGCCTCCCAGAACGTCGGAACATCATTTCCGATGGGAGTGACGGCGCCCATACCGGTGACGACAACACGTCTTGCCTGGGTCATGCCTCAATCATCCTTAAAGGGAACTCAATTGCCGGAAGCCGGCTCGCTGGTGTCGGCCTTGGCCGTCATGTATTTCACCGCATCATCAACGGTGACGATCTTCTCGGTGTCTTCGTCAGGAATTTCGATTCCGAACTCTTCCTCGAAGCGCATGACAAGTTCAACCAGGTCGAGCGAGTCAGCCCCGAGGTCATCCTGGAACTTGGCTTCCGGCTTGACCTGGTCCTCGCTGACCCCCAGCTCTTCGACAACAATACTTTTCACGCGTTCGGCAACTGACGCCATTGGATGGCCTCCTTGTGTCTTCTTTCCGGCATGGGCCCGTTGCGGCCTGCCGGGCGATGTTCCATGAGAGCGAATTCTTCCGGTCGGATTCACTCGGACGAGTCTCTTCTCCAGCCGGGACGGAACAAACAGATAAGCTATACTGGCCCGGCATCGCGAACGCAAGCAAAAAGAGTCTGCCGATGCCAGAAAGTGCGCCCCCGGAATGCCCTCGCCGGAGACGATTTCGTCGTATAAAGCTTATTGGTAAAGGGTTTTTCAGCCGAAACCGGGAGCCGGCCGGCCGGTGAAAAAATGGCGGCCAACCGGCGCTCAAACAGGCCCATTGGCGGCGGGAAACCCCCTTCGGCCCATCGGAACGGCCGTAACGGACCGCGGCCGCCACCCATCCGTCCGTGAATGAATGCCGGCTGTTTTAAATCCAAATAATCATTTCAATTAAAATTACGTTTGGGCTTATTTATTAAATATTGGATTTTAAAGCACGCAGGCATTACCCCGGCAGGCTGGCCGGCACGGCCCCGATTGCGATTGCGGGCGCAAGCGCGAACGGCGTCGCCGGAAAATAAAAAAGAGGGGGTAACGAAGCAGGTTCGTTACCCCCGGATGGTGCGTATCAGAGAGTCCGCTTACTTGGAGAAGTGGACCTTCTGGACCTTCATGCTGTTGACGTTCAGGCCGGTCGGGTTCGTCGGGCGGCCTTGCGGGGTGAGAGAAACGGAGGTTAGGATCTCAAACCGCGGACGCCAACGATTCGCGTTCGGGACGCCAGACTTCGTCACGCTGTGAGTCGTGAAGAAGCAGGCATACTTCTGCGGCGTGCCCACGCGCGGCATACCAACGCCACGGGCAGAGCTGCCGGTGGGCGCTGAGAGGTCAGGCGTGTTCGGGACGTAGAAGTTGTCGTAGGTCAACTCGGCCGTCAGGGCCGTGTCAGCACCGACGCGGATCACGTCCGGCGGAGTCGCCTCAGCCGTCGAGTTGATCGCACTCAGCTGGAACTCGATGTAATACGTCGAGTCGGCCAGCCACGTGATCGGGAAGTTGTCGGCGTTCTGGCTCAGGCCACCATCGGCAGCACCCGGGTTCAGCGCCCAGGTCTGATCGCCAGGAGCGAACAGGATGATGGTGCCGGTGTTCCAGTCGGTCGTCGGGGTAATCACCGCGGCGCCGCCGGTGAAGGCAAGGTTGGCGCCCTGGGCGACAACGTTCAGGCTCCACCCACCGGTGAACGAGGCAACGTTCATCACGTTGTCCTGATCAACCACCATGTCGGCCAGATCGTGCTGATAGACTTCGATCTTGCTCCAGCAAATCGCGCCGGCGTCATACTGGGCACCATAGCTGGTCCCCATATCGAACACACGCAGGATCAGGCGCATGTCGTTACGAGGATCAAGGATGGTGGTGTAGAAGCCGTTGGTCGAGCTGGAGAATTGCGGAGTCTGCTGCGCAATCGGCATCATATAGACGGTGAAGTTCGAGCGGCCAACGGCAAGCGGCGAGTTGGCGCCACCTTCGTTGTCCAGGAAGAAGAACTCACCACCGTATTCGTCCTGGTACGTTCCCGGCGCGCCGCCGGCGTTGTCATAGACCATCAGCCACAGCGGCGTGTTGAACGCCGTCGCGTTGGTCGTGGACACCGTCAAACGGGCTTCCCAGCAGCTGTTGGCAACCAGATCGACATCGCCGTAAGTGCTCTGCCACTGGCCATCGTTGTCACCGGCGGAACCGACGGTGAGGCAGATGCCCTGGGTGGAGTTGGACGAGTTGGGCACGGAACCCGACGTCACGTACGGGGTCCACCCCGTGTGATCGGCTTTGAAGTCCTTCTCATAGACCTTGTTGAATCTCGGGGAAAGACGATCGTAGCCGTTGTCCAACGTATAAACGATGAACGACTTGGCATTGGTCAGGGAGACCGTGCTGCCGTCCGAGCAGTACATGGTGATCACGCGGCTGTCCAGGAACGTCGGGCTCCCGGAACCGGTCGCGCCGCCACCATTCAGGTTGTCGGCATACGGACCCTTCGGGCTGCCGGCGCCCGTCAGGGGCGACCGGAGCGCGTCACGGAACGTAATGGTGCGAGCACCAAGCGTCACCGTGGTCGGATCCATCGGATCATACTGGTTGTCGATCCGCTTTGCGGCGGCCGGGCTAACCAGGTTGTCCGTCCCCGGAACCGACGGCGTAGCCTTGTTGATCACATACGGCTGCGTCGTGCCGGACTCGGAGAAAGACCAAATGAGCTGCGTCACAGTGGTCGCATCGTCATGCCCAACCGCGTCCAAGTTAATCGCGTCGGGATAGACGAAGACGTTGGCACCAGAGGTGTTCTCTGCGTCGCCGATAACGATGTCAGGAAGATCGTCGATCGTCGGCGCATAAGCGCTGGCGTTATAAGCCAGCATGGCGAAGGCAACCATCGCCAGGGTTACACTGAACCCCTTCCTCATGCTGCTCTCCTCTCCTCACAAATTCGGTAGCCTTATGGGCATATAAGGCAAACAATCAAAATCGTTTGGTTTGAGTGGTGTATGGTTCCCTCGCGTGATGTTGACACAGGTTCCCGGTTGACTGGACCCGTTGTATGTTCCCAAAGCCGCAAAAAAACCTGAACCGACGTCTCTGATGAAATAATGGACTTTGCCGTGATGGTTTTATATTACCCACCGGCGGCTCTGTCAATATAAAAAAAGACCTCCGGCGCCGATTCCCGGCCCCGAATTTCACCTCTGATCGGCACCCCGCGGCGTTCAGGTGAGGGGTGACTCCCCCCGATAACGCCCCGGATACCCTCTTTTTTCTAGAACTAAAGCCCTCCGATGGAGTTCTTTTCCTCCATGGGAAAGCCAAGCATACTCTTCTCATTTTGAGATTTCCAGCCCAGAATGACTTTTTCCTTCATCTTTTTTTATCTTATTGCCTCTTTGGCGGCGTAACCAAGTTCCCGCGGCTTCACGGCACGCTCCAGGAAGCTCCACGCCCGCCGCGCCAGCTCGGGCTGGGCCGATCGGACCGGCACACCCCCGGCAACGTATCCCGGCCGATCCGGATAGGGATCAAGCCGCCGCTCGACCCGCCATGACCCGCCCATGCGCGCCTCGAAATCGGACAAAACCACCGCCCCGCGGCTCCGGCCGGCCCGAACGGCGTCGATCGCCGCCGCTTCGCCCCCGACCAGCAGGATATTTTTCGGGCTCGTGAGGCTTGAGCGCGGATCGAGCTTCCAGATGCCCGCTTCCTTCAGGGCGAGCTGGGCCATGCGGCCGGTTTCCGTATCCGGCGCATCCACCGCCAGCGGCAGTGAACCGGAACTCGCCCCGTCGGCCGGGGTCACGATCAAAATCGTCCGGCGGCAGGCCTCGAAGCGCCACGGCCCGCCGGCCAGTTGCGGGTGTAACTCGCGCCACAGCGCCGGGTCCGTCACAATCACCACGTCGGCCTCGCCCCCCTTGGCGATCAGCGCGCGAATGCGATCGGCAGGCTGGACGTTCAGCTCGAGAAACGAGCCGTCCAGGCGGGGAAATTCCGTGAGGTCGCGATCCGAAATCAGGCGGCGGGCCGGCGGATCCAGCAACACCCGCGCCCGCGGCCATTTCGAGGGCTCGGGGGGCGTGCACGCGACCGCCGCCACGACAATCAACACGATTGCCGCCCGGATCAACCGGAGGTTCGTTGCCGCGCCCATCACATTCATGGTTGTAACCCAAAACGGCCGCCTTGCCAACGCTTTGGGTGTCAGGCTGGCCGATTCGCCCGGATAAAGGGCGACAAAATGACACGCGCGCCCGTTGCCTCATTTCCCGCCTTTTTTCATTTATCGTTGCTCTATCACCATTCATCTATCATCTCATTTTTCATCTTTTTTGGAACGCAGCTTGCAACCCGCCGTCCGGGGGCGCGCATCCGCGCGCGCAACCGTCACTTGACAGTGCCGTTTCGCGTACTGTCAAATCGGGCCTTATGTATCTGTTCGATGCCATGCCGGGAGGTAAGGGTCGCCATGCCAACTGATCCAATTGCCGCGCCAAGCGGGGCGCCGGCCATGATTGAGGTCAAGAACCTGACCAAGATCTTCGGCCTGACCGAGGCCGTCAAGGATGTTTCGTTCAGCGTCGCACGGGGCGAAATCATGGGCTTCCTGGGCCCCAACGGCGCGGGCAAGACCACGACGATGCGCATCATGACGTGCTACACGCCGGCGACCGCCGGAACGGTCCGCGTCGGCGGCTTCGACACGCGCCGGCAGTCGCGCGAGGTGCGCCGCACGATCGGCTACCTGCCCGAGAGCGCCCCGCTCTACCTCGACATGGAAGTGCGCGACTACCTGAATTTCATGTCCGAGATCAAGGGCCACCCGCGCTCGAAGAGGCGCACGATCGTGGGCGAGGCGATCGAGGAATGCGGGCTCGAGTCCGTGATCGGCCGCATCATCCGCAACCTCTCCAAGGGCTACCGCCAGCGCGTCGGCCTCGCCCAGGCCCTCTTGGGCAACCCCGACGTCCTGATCCTCGACGAGCCGACCGTCGGCCTCGACCCCGCCCAGATCGCCGAGATCCGCGACCTGATCCGCGGCATGGCCGGCCGCCGCACGGTCATCCTTTCGACGCACATCCTGCCGGAGGTCTCGATGACCTGCCAGCGCGTCGTCATCATTAATAACGGCCACATCGAGGCCGAGGGGACCCCCGAGCACCTCGTCTCGCGCGTCGGCGGCGCCAACCTGGTCCTGATGACGATCGAGGGCGCGCCCGGCGCCGTCGAGCCGGTCCTCAAGGCCGTCCCCGGCGTCAAGGCCGTCACGATCGAGCGGCCCGTCGGCAAGGACGCGGCGCTGTGGCGCATCGAGGCCGCCGAAGGCAAGAACCCGCGCCCGGACCTGGCCGAGGCCGTCATCAAGAACGGCTTCCGCCTGCTCGACATGCAGACCTCGGGCCTGTCGCTCGAGGACGTTTTCCTCAGAGTGATCTCAGCCCAGCGGGAGGTGGCATGACATGGCAACCTGGGCCATTTACAAACGCGAACTGAAGACCTACTTCCAGTCGCCGAGCACCTACATCGTGATCGCGCTCATCTTCCTGCTCATGGGCATGATCTTCCAGAACATCATGGCCGAGTTCAGCGACCTGTCGATGCGCTCGCAGCAGATGGGCATGTGGGGCCAGCAGCAGCAGGCCCCCAACGTCACGCACATGGTGATCCGCGGCGTGTTCTACGTCATGTTCTCCCTCATCCTGTTCTCGATCCCGCTCCTGTCGATGCGCCTGCTGGCCGAGGAAAAAAGCCGCGGCACGCTCGAGATGATCGTCACCTGCCCCGTCGGCGACTGGTCGCTCATCATGGGCAAATACCTCGCCCTCGTCAGCGTCGGGGTGTTCATGATCATCCTGAGCTCGCTGTTCCCGCTCATGGTCTGGTACGTGGGCAAGCCCGGCTCGGTGCCCGAATGGCCGATCGTCGGCTCGCTGTGGATCGGCCTGCTGCTTATTTTCGCGGCCTACAGCGCGTTCGGCCTGATGGCCAGCAGCATGACCGAGAACCAGATGGCGGCCGGCGTCGTGACGCTCATCGGCCTGCTCCTGTGGAACATGATGGGCGACTTCCAGATCGAGCAGTTCCCGCAGGTCAACACGATCCTGAAGGAAATGTCCGCCTCGCAGCACACCGAGAACTTCCTGACCGGCGTGCTGGCGCTCAAGGATTTCGTCTTCTACATCCTTTCCTCATTCCTGTTCCTGTTTATCGCGAGCAAGACGCTCGACGCCCGGCGTTGGAGGGTTTGACCGATGGCCACCAATCACACTGACTCCATGTTGCGCAAGATCTTCATGGTCATCCCGATCCTGGGGCTGGTCTGCCTGGCCGTCTCGATCGGCATCGCCATCCATGACAACCAATTCACGCTCGTCACGTACATCGGCATGGCCGTCGGCGTCCTGCTGTTCCTGACGCTGTTCGTCAAGGCCGAGGTCGCGAACCTCAAATATTACCTCAACGTGTTCGTGTATTCGGCGCTGGTGTTCGGCATCTGCGTCGTGGGCTACCTGTTTGCCCGCCAGTACAAGCACCAGATCGACCTCACGAAGCAAAACCTCTACAGTCTCGACGCCAAGTCCAAGAACTTCCTGCACGGCCTGGGCAAGGACGTCCAGATCGTGTTCTTCACGGCGAACCCCGAGCTGTTCCGCGACGTCGAGGAAATGTACGGCAACGAGAGCAGCCACCTGAAATTCAAGTTCATCAACCCGATCCGCGAGGTGGCCGAAGCGACGACGATGGCCGCCAAGCTCGGCATCACCAAGCCGACGCCCAACGAGCTCGTGCTCAAATGCGGCGACAAGACCAAGCGCATGAGCGTCGGCGAGCTCCTGCAGGGCAACTACGAGAATGCCATGACCAATGCGATCCTCGAGGTCACGGCCCAGGGCAACACCCGGATTTACTTCACGACCGGCCACGGCGAGCTGCCGCTCGACGCCAAGACCCCCACGCGCCGCGGCGAGGAGCCCGGCCCCTCCCTCGGCATGTTCAAGCAGCTCATCACGCCGCGCGGCATGGAGTGCGCCTCGCTCGACCTGCTGGCCAAGGGCGCCGTCCCCGACGACGCCACCGCCGTCGTGATCGCGGCCCCGACCGGCGACTTCAGCGCCCCCGAGATCGCCTCGCTGCGCGCCTACCTCGAAAAAGGCGGCCGGCTCCTTGTCGCAATCGGGCCTTCGATCGAGCAGCAGCGCTCCGAGCCCTACACAAGGCTCGCCGGACTGCTCGGCGAATACGGCATCGCGCTGCCCGACGACATCATCCTCGACATGCTCGCCGCGCAACTCGGCAACGCCGCCAAGCCCATCGTCGGCGACATGGACCCCAATCACCCGATCACGAAGGACCTCGTCAATACCCGCTACCGCGCGACGCTCACGCTGGCGCGGCCGGTCGAGACCACGAGCGTCAAGGACAACCGCATCCAGGCCACCGAGCTGATCCGCTCCAGCGAGCAGTCGTTCCTGTGGCCGACCTCCGAGGCGCTCAAGGGCGAACGCCCGACCGCGCCGAAGGAATCCCAGCTCAAGGCCGAGCCGATCGGCGTGGCCGTCAGCATGGAACCGCCGCAGGTGCCCGGCGTGGATAAAATCAAGTCGCCCAAGACGTTCCGCCTCGTGGTTTATGGCTCGGGCGACCTCGTCTATGGCGCGTTGCAGAACCAACTGTTCGCGCGCCTGATGGTGAACTCGATGAGCTGGCTGACGCAGCGCGAGGAAGCCCTCGACATCGCGCCGCGCTGCCTGCCCGGCACGCCGATCATCCTGGACCTCGGCCAGCAGAAGGTCATGTTCGTCTTCGCCGTCCTGCTGCTGCCGGGCCTGCTGTTCTTCGGCGGCGTCAGCTATTCACTTCTTAGAAGAAGAAAGTAGGAGTCAGCGCGCGAAATCCGAAATTCGAATATCGAAATTCGAAACAAATCCGAAATCCGAAATTCGAAAACGGGAGTGGATCATGCCCGATCAGGATGGCGGCAGATACGATCTAGAGGAGAGAACGTTCGAGTATGCCCGCGACGTGCGTAAATTCTTGAAGACCATCCCGCGCAGCCTGTGCAGCCTGGAAGATGGCCGGCAGTTAATACGCTCGTCCGGATCGGTTGGAGCCAATTATATCGAGGCTAATGAATCATTGGGACGGAAGGATTTCTTGCTTCACGTCAAGATAAGCCGGAAAGCAGCCAAGGAGAGTTGTTTCTGGCTCAGGTTGATTGAGCCCGGCACCAACGACGGTTTAAAAGCCGAACGAGACAGGCTGGTAAAGGAATCGCGGGAGTTGATGAATATCTTTGGGGCCATCCTTCAGCGTTCCAATCATCACACCGGCAAGGACGATTAATTCGGATTTCGTGCTTCGGATTTGTTTCGGATTTCGATATTAGGATTTCGGATTTCATCGCTTTAACAACTTGCCATGGAGTCAAAATCATGGGCCTTAAGAAACTCCTGATCGTTGCCATCATCTTCGCGGCCTTGGTGGCGCTGTATGTCTGGGATCAGGGCCGAATCCAGAAGGAATCCGCCGTCAAAGAGGAACAGAGCCGGCTGGTCGCCGCGGCCAAGGGCGACATCACCGGCATCTCCATTCAGCGGCAGGACGGCAAGGTCGAGCTCGTCAAGGACGCCGGCACGTGGAAGCTGACGCAGCCCGTGACCGCGCGCGCCGGCGAAGCCGCCGTCGAGAACATCATCAACCAGCTCGATCAGGCCAGACGGCAGGAACCCTTTGAGGTCTCCAAGGTCAAGCTCGCCGAATACGGCCTCGCCAACCCCACCGTCAAAGTCGAGGTCAAGGCCGCCTCGCAAAATGACGCCGGCCAGGTCGAGTTCGGCTCCGAAACCCCTGACGGCCAGCAGGTCTATGGACGCGCCGCCGGCACGGGCCCCGTTTTCACCGTTCCCGCCGCCGTGCTCGCGCAGCTCAACACCCCCGTCAGGGACCTGCGCGACAAGCGCCTGCTGCCGGCCGAAATGTCGTCGGCGACCGCGTTCGAGATCATCGACGACGGCCGGAAGATCGCCGCGAGCAAACAGAACGGCCAGTGGAGCCTGACCGCGCCCGAAAAACTCAAGGGCGACGACATGCAAATCCGCCAGTTCCTCGGCGACATCGGCGGCGCCGAAATCAAGGATTTCATCGACACCAGGACGCTCAACCTCGCGTCGATGGGCCTCAATCCGCCCAAGTGGCGGGGCCTGTTCACCATCAACGACGGCACGACGACGCACACCTATGAGCTGACGGTTGGCGACGCCAACACCTCGCCCTCGACCGGCGTCTATGCCAAGGCCGGCACGGATACCTACGTCATGCTCGCCGCGCCGGAGCTGGCCCGGAAAATCCATGCCTCCGTCAACGCCCTGCGCGACAAGGCGCTGTTCTCGCTCAAGTCGGCCGACGTCGGCTCGCTCCTGCTGACCGTGCGCGGCGTCCCCCTCGCCCTCGAGCGCGATTCCTCGGGGCTGTGGAAGCTGCGTGACGACCCCGACACCCCCGTCGATCAGGCCAAGGTCTCGCAGACCGTCAACATGCTGACCGAACTGCAGGCCACGCGCTTCTACAAGCCCGGCGAAACGCCGGCCATCGACCTCATGGGACTTTCCAGGCCGACGCTGCTGGCCCGCATCGCCAGCCGCGACCACAAAACCACCGAGACGCTCGAGACCGGCGCGCAGGCCAAGGAAGGCGGCGAGTTCGTGTGGGCGCGCCTCGTCAACACCGACCAGATCGTCGGCATCGACTGGACCAAGCCGGGCAGCTTCTTCCTCACCAGGGACGACGTGATCGAGCGCAACCTGTTCAGCTTCGGCGAGGAAGCCGCCAAAACGATCCGGCTCGGCGAGGAAGGCAAGACGACGATGACGCTCACCCGCCAGCCGGGCGGCGCCTGGTCGGCATTCACCGCGGCGACGGGTTCGAAGACGGTCAACATCGACGGCGTGCGCGTGACCGCCGTCCTCAACGCCATGCTCGGGCTGCGCTGGGAGCGCCGGCTCGACCCGCGTGTCGAAGGCGACCGTGTCCTGATCAAGACCCAGCGCCTCGACCGGCCGCCGCGCTATATTGAGGTCCTGGATGCGCAGGGCAAACGGCTGGCCAGCCTCGCCCAGGGCAGCGACACCGAGAAGCTGTCCTACATCAAGACCGACAGCCATTGCTTCACGATCGACCGCGCGCGCATGCAGAACTTCGCCGAGGCCCTCAACCGCCTCAGCAGTTCGTTCAAGGGCAAGTAACGCGGCCACCCCGGCGTGGAGCGAGGCTGTACGAACGACATCACCCTTTCAAGGTGAACAACACAACGCACGCTCAACACATCCCATGGGACCCATGGGTCTCATAGGTCCCATGGGTCCCATCATCCCCATACCCGCTAAAACTCGAAAATTTGCGTCGCGTCGTGGATTGTCATTTCCTTCGTGACCGTTTTGCGTTTCCTGGCTCCCTCGACCAACTGTTCCCGCCTGGCCTTGATCGGCTCCTGTATCGTGTACGGCTTGCAGTTGCCGATGTTTTCCATGGCCTTTTTCGCACCTTCAAAAAGCGCCTTGCGCGTTTCCTCGAACGGATACAGGATCGCCGCCTCGCGCGCCACGCCCTTCTTGGTGGCCACGGTCACGCACGCCGGGCCGAAGAATTTCGTCGCCTCGCGGCACGTGGCCTCGTCGCCGGTGACGAGGATCGGCGGCACGCCGAAGTGGCCGGCAAACGCGCCGCCCTGCGCGAGTTCGCCCGACTCCACGCCGTGATACCAGTAGCGATTCTCCGCCCTCGAGTTTTGCGTATGGCACAGCACCCCGTCCGGCGTGCCCATCATTGCGTGCGCGCCGAAGAACACGACGCCGGCGTAGGTGTCGTCGAACCCGTACACCGGGCCCGGCCGCGGCTTGCCGGTCAGATACTTGGCCCCCGGTTCCATCAATTCGGGAATCGTCGATTGGTTGCCGTGGCCGTCGAGGATGAAGATTTCGGTGGCGCCGCCGGCGCGCAGGCCGCGCACCACCGCCGCCAGGTCGCCCATGTACCATTCGCGGGCCTGGCGTGCGGCGGTGGTCGTGGTCTCGCGCGTTTGCGAGAACTGATAGACGCCGCTGACCCCTTCCAGGTCGGTGATGATATAGATTTTGCCGGGCACCGCCGCCGCCCCCGCCTCGAGCGCGAGCGCAACCATCAAAACGGCCACGCACCAAGCGCGCGCGGCCCCCGCGGATTTCATGCGTCTTAAACCGGTGAGAACCATCTCGATGCCGCCTCCATAAGATATGGCTCCGAGCATAAATGAACTCCCGGTCAAAGTCGATGGCTCGTCATCTTCATGAACATCCGATTGTGATTTCGATGACGAGCGCAAGCACGGTCCTAGATCGGTTTGACGTGCACCGCCCGCGCGCGCTGGTTCTTGAATTCGAGCGCGAATTCCTTCTGACCGTCGAGCTTCGCCGCGGGTTGGCCGGTGTCGAGGTCGATCACGTCGGCCTTGACCGCCCCGGGAAGCGTCACGATGACCGGACCGCTGTAGGGCTCGTAGCTGTCCGTGATCAGCAGGAACATCTCGTTGCCCTTCCTCATGCCGGAGACGCGCATCGCCGGCCGGCACGTGATGCTCGTGGCGAGATCGCCGTCCATGATCACGTTCTCGACCGGTGCGATCATGCGCAGCGCCCGCGCGTGCGCGTCGAGCGTCTCGGCATCCCACACCCGCCCCGACCAGAAGTGCACGCCGCGCGAGCCATTGGCGTAACACTCCAGCAGCGCCCACGTGAACATCTCGCCGGGAAACATCCCCGCGTCGCCGGGGCAGATCCACGGCATCACGTCGGTCCTGGGCAGCCGCCGGCGGTCCTGCCGCGCCTCGTCCCCGACGAACGTGATGTTATATGGATACAGCGGCGAGTAGGTCGAGACCTGCGAATTGCCGAGGAACGCCGGATACAGCCGGTCGTACGGCCAGAAGTTCTGGTAATTGATTCCCGGGCGGAAATCATAGACGCCGATTTCGGGCGGATTGACGCCCATCTCGCCGGCGCGCCGGCGGATCGCGTCCGCGATGTCACGCCACATCTCCTCGCCCTTGGCCAGCTGCCATTCGGCCCAGCTCTTCGCGCCGCTGGCCTTGTAATCGGCCTGGCAGCGCGCGCATTGTTCGCACAGCTTCAGCCCCGGCCCGGTCCAGATCTCGATATCGGCGCTGAAGTAATCGGCCTTAACGCAGGCGCACTCGTCGGCCACGCGCGCCACCTCGGCATGGTAGAGCTCGCCGCGATACGACGGGCAGACCTCGCAGCGATTCTTGTCGGCGACCTGGCACGCCAGCTCGTCGGCGCGCTTGCCCGCCGCGCCCCGCATCACGTGCAGCGTCGAATCGATGTTCAGCACCTTGAAGCCCGCCGCGCGGAACCGCCCGATCGTCGCGGTGTCGGTCGTGCTCCCCGCGCTCTCATGGCCGAAAACCGGCAGCGTGTTGAACCCCAGCCGGCGGAAATCCTCCAGGGCGTCGGGCCATTCCCGCGTGAGCCCCAGCCGCCACCAGCAAAGCCCGGCCATGATGCGGCGCGGCTGCGGCGCCGACCCGATTTTGATGGCGCATACCGGCTGTTTCATCCACGCGTTGGTGCTGCCCTTCCAGCGCAGCCGGTACCGGATCGCGGCGCTCCGGCCCTCGGGCGCATCGAAACGGAAATACACCCGCGACCAGTCCTTCGCCGAGGCCGCCTTGCACGGGATCTCGTAACGCGTGAAGCCGTCCCTGAGGCGCGCGCCTTTCGCGTCCGCCACCGGCCGGCCGCCAATGTTGCCCCCGGCGAACCGCACGCCCGGCGGCAGGTCGATATCGACCGTGACCGGCAGCTTGAAGCCCGCCGGAACGATCATCCCGACCGGCGTCGGCGCGTTCATGTTCGTCGGCAGCATGAGGACCGGCTTGTGGAAATACACGCGCGGGCCGGCCATCGTGAAATCGTCCGCCGGCAGCGAGGCCACGGGCGCATACCGCGCGCGTTGATCCCCCGCATAAACGTAAATCTCGTCGCTCGCGCAGTAAGCCGTTCCATAAAACGCAATGCCGACATACCGCGCGCGGATGTTGACGTTTGTGAACCGCAGCTTGTGAACCCAGGACGCTCCGGCCTCGGCCGGAACGCCGTATTTTTCAGGGTCCCCGGCGTTCCAGCGCGAGTAACCGGCGACGCGGTGGTAATGCACGCCGTCGTCGCTCGCAACGAGATCGACCAGCGTCGGGAACGACGTTCCGGCGCCCGCGGACCCGCCGAGCAGCCGGATCGCGACCTCGCCGACATCGACCGGCTTGCCGAGATCGATTTGCATCTGCACAAGCCCCGGATACGAATACCCGACAGCCGTCTTGTCGCCCCAGATCCGTTGGTCCTTGCGCGCCGAGACCTTGCCGTCGGTCAGGTCGGCGGCGTCGGTGCCGCCGGCGGCCGTGACCTGATAGTTGGGCGCGGGCGCGAACTTGACCGGGCGGCCAAGCGCAAGATTCGCGGGCTCCGCTGCGCTCGCGGGCACAACAAGGCCCGCGCCGATCAGGATGAAACAGAACCACAAAATCGGCATGGGACAACACCTCGGATGAATAATATGTCCTCAACGACGGCTATTGAATCACACGCCAGATGCTTCGTCCACAGAACTAAAGCGCTTGCCGAAAGTTGCCCGTTCGTGCTCGTGCTCGTAATCGTAATCGAACCCAATCATCAATTCGCCAAACCCGGAACCATCCCGATTGGCGCATTGCCGGAAAACTTTTGTCAATCACTCAAACGCGCGAGGAATTGGCGCCCTGCGGCTGCCGGTCAATCAAAAAAAAGGACAGGTTATTCAAATCGAATAACCTGTCCCCTGGTTCAGCCTTGGATCCGGTTCTTACAACGCCGGCTTGATGTAAATGGCGCGGGCGAGTTGCTTCTTGAATTTGATCGTGAAGCCCTTCGCGCCGGCCGGGAGCGTCAGCAGCGTCTTGCCGGTGTCCAGATCGATGACCTCGGCCGGGCCGACCGGCGGCACCGTGACCGTCACCTTGCCGCTGTAGGGCTCATAGTTCTTC
>JAJFUE010000077.1 GCA_021372575.1 bacterium
CGCTGGTTTGATGCATGTGGGCTCGTGTCACTGCTGGACCAGAGACAACGGCTGCAAAGCCGCTCATGAACCGCCGGATACGGAACCGTACGTCCGGTGGTGTGGGAGGACGGGGGGAGCAATCCCCCCTCCTACCCGATCTCTGTCTCCGATTTCTTCCCTTTTATTTGCGTCTGAACTATTATCATTACGAACGCCCGATAAATACTTGAATACAACCGAACCGGGGATGGAGTCGAATGATGAACGATCGCCGCCCGATGACGATTTCCACGCTATGGTTCCAGGTCGCGATCCTGACGTTTGCGTTCGGGTTTGTCGTGCTGGGGTATCTCGCATGGCGGATCAATCACGAGTCGCCGCCGATTCCCGAGCGCGCGGTGGGCGCTGATGGCCGGGTGCTTTGGACCGGCGCCGACGTCATGGCCGGCCAGCACCTGTTCCAGAAATACGGCCTCATGCAGCACGGCACGATCTTCGGCCACGGCGCGTATCTCGGTCCCGATTTCACGGCGCAATACCTGCACGGCGAAGCCGGGGCGATGATCGCCGGCAAGCAACTCGCCGGCGCGAACGCCGAGACGGCGGCCGGCGAAACGAAAACGGAACTGCGCGCCAACGGTTACGATCCGGGCACAAAGGTGTTGACGCTGAGCCCGGCCCGCGCCGCCGCGTTCACCACGATGCTTGCGTTTTACCGCGACTACTTTGGCGATCCAGAAAAGCAGACCGGCCCGCGCCGCGTTCAGATTACAGACCCGAACGAACTGCGCCCATTGACATCTTACTTCGCGTGGAGCGCGTGGGTGGCGTCCGCGACGCGTCCCGACACGAATTATTCCTACACCAATAACTGGCCGCCGGAGCCGCTCGCCGGCAACTCGCTCACCGCCGACGCCTTCCTGTGGAGCGCGCTGAGCCTCATCGCGCTTCTCGGCGGCGCGGGGCTTCTGTTCTTCGCCATCGGCCGCTACGACCTGCTCGGGTGGCACCGCGCCGAGGCCGATGAGCCCGGCATCGACCGTCGGTTCCGCACGCCGGAGGACGTGCGCCTGACGCCGTCGCAGCGCGCCACGGCCTGGTATTTCCTCGTCGTCGCCGGCCTGTTCCTGCTTCAGGGCCTGCTCGGCGGCGCGAACGCGCATTACCACGTCGAGCCCGGCGGGTTCTATGGCTTCAACCTCTCCGATATCATTCCATACAATCTCTCGCGCATGTGGCACCTGCAGCTTGCGTTGTTCTTCATCGCATCGAGCTTCCTGGCGATGGGGATCTTCATCGCGCCGATGATCGCGCACCGCGAGCCGCGGCATCAGGACAAGCTCGCCATCGCGCTGTTCGTCGCGCTCGTGCTGGTCGTGGCGGGCAGCCTGCTCGGCGAGGCGGCTAGCCTCAAGAATTACATCAGCGCCTCCGGCCCGTGGTTCTGGATCGGCGCGCAGGGGTGGGAATACCTCGACCTCGGCCGCTTCTGGCAGATCCTGCTTGCGCTTGGGATGTTCTTCTGGGTCGCGATCCTCGTGCGCGGGATGTGGCGGCGCCTGCCCGGCGAGCATCCCGGCAACATGCCGTGGCTGTTCGTCTATAGCGCCTTGTCGATTCCGCTTTTTTACGCGGTCGGGACGGCCTTCGGCAAAAATGTCCACTTTGCCGTCATGGATTTCTGGCGGTTCTGGGTGGTGCACCTGTGGGTCGAGGATTTCCTCGAGCTGTTCACGACGATCATGGTCGCCTACATCTTTGTGCTGCTCGGCGCGGTGCGCCTGGCGACTGCCACGCGCGTCGTGTATCTCGACATCATCCTGTATTCGATCGGCGGCGTGATCGGCACGATGCACCACGTCTATTTCAACGGCTCACCGGCGATGTTCATGGCCCTTGGCGCGTTTTTCTCGGCGATGGAAGTCATTCCACTATTGCTGTTGTCGTTCGAAGCGTGGCGGTTCATGCGCCTCGGAGCGCCGGGAACGCGTTCCGTGCTCGGCAGCACGCACGAGGATTTCCCGCACAAGTGGGCCGTGATGTTCCTCGTGGCCGTCGGGTTCTGGAACTTCCTCGGCGCCGGCGTGTTCGGCTTCCTGATCAACCTGCCCGTCATCAGCTATTTCGAGATCGGGACGCAGTTCACGGCCAACCATGCCCACGGCGCGATGATGGGCGTCTATGGCATGCTCGCGATGGGCTTCTTCATGTTCGTCGCGCGCTACTTCATCCCGCCCGACGACCAGAGCGAGAGCGCGATGAAGATTTCGTTCTGGAGTCTCAATATCGGCCTGCTCCTGATGATCGTGAGCAACCTGCTGCCGATCGGCGGGATTCAATTCTACGACAGCGTGGCCAACGGTTACTGGCACGCGCGCGAGGCCACGTTCTTTCAGCAGCCGCTCGTGCGGTTTTTCGAATGGCTGCGCATGCCTGGCGACCTGTTGTTCATCATCGGCGGCATTTTGCCGGTCGTGTATCTTGCACTGAGAATGTTCGCCAACCGCAATCGCTACGGGGCCTACACCGAAGGCGAGGCGGAGGAGCTTACCGAAAGGATGTAGTCAAACATGCGGTAGCCCGAGCGTAAGCGAGGGACAACCTTGGCGA
>JAJFUE010000081.1 GCA_021372575.1 bacterium
ATTGATTCCTTCTCAACCGAGGACGATTCCCCCACCACTCCTTCAGTCCTCCCAGAATCCTCCGTCCTCCCAAGAAACCGCTCCCGCTAAAAGTGGTAGGTCGGGTCTCCGACCCGACGCTTCTCCCATAACTCCCATAACCCCCATAACTCCCATGAGTCCCATGAGTCCCATAGGACCCATAGGTCCCATAAGACCCAAATCTTCTTCCCCCCGCCCGTCGTGTTCCCCCCACGGCGCGCGCTTCGCCATGCCCATTGCCCTCGAGGAGTATTTCCCATGCCGTACACGCCCTCACCCGCCCTGCCCCAAACCGATTTCGATGTCGAGCGCGGCCGGCGCAATCTCGAGTATTTCGCGCAGTATTTCTTCCCGCGCCATTGCCGTTACAGTTTCAGTCCGCTGCACCGCTACTTGTTTTCGCGCCGCGCCGAGAAGATCGCGTCCGACCCGCCGCATCGTCACGGCCAGCTTGACGTCGTCATCGCCCCGCGCGGCGCGGCCAAATCGACCATCATGTCGCTCGTCTTCCCCATCCACGCCCTCCTCTATGAAACCGATCCCTACATCGTTCTCTTCTCGGCGACTCAGCGCCAGGCTTCGCAGCGCCTCTCCAACATTCATTTCCTGGTCAATGACAAAAGCCTGTTCGCAAAGTATTTCCCGAAATTCTACGAGGGCAAATCCCCACGCGCCTCGAGCCGCTCGCTGACCTTCGGCGAGGGCCGCATGGAAGCCTTTTCCGCCGGTGCCGAGGTCCGCGGCATCAACCACGGCGCGTGGCGGCCCACCTGGATCATCCTCGACGACGTCGAGCGCTCCGACCGCGTCCGCTCCCTGCGCCATCGCGACACGCTCGCCGAGTGGTTCGACGAAGTCGTCGCCAACCTCGGCAACGGTTACACCAACATCGACCTCATCGGCACGCTCCTCCACCGCGACGCGCTGCCGGTCCGCATCGGCAATCGCCCCGACACCGTCAAAGCCCAGTTCGCATCCATCATCTCCGAGGCCTCCGACCAGACGCTCTGGGATCAGTGGCGCGCGCTTTATCAGGACCTCAACGACCCCGGCCGCCTCCTCACCGCGCGCGCTTTCTTCGATGAGCATCGCGACGCCATGCTCGCCGGCGCGTCCGTTCTCTGGGAACAAAAAGAGGATTACTACGCCCTGAGCGCGCTCCGCGAGCGCATCGGCCGCCGCGCCTTCGACAAGGAGAAACAGAACGAGCCCGCCAACGACGAAGACGCGCTCTTCAATGTCCAACGCCTGCGCCGCTTCCGCATCGACCGCGGCAAACTCATTTGTGAGCCCATGGTCTTGCCTTCCGGCGACGTCCCCGACGACGGCGCGCGCCCGACCGTCAACATCTCCGACCTCTCGATCGGTGGTTTCATCGATCCCGCCCTCGGCGCGCGCGGCGGCGATTATGCCGCCATCGTGACGGTCGCCACGGATGGCGTCGGCTACGCTTACGTGCTCGATGTCTGGATCGAAGTCGCCAACACCAGCCGGCAGGTCGAAAAGATTTTCGAGCTCAACAACAAATGGAATTATGATTTCTTCGGTGTCGAGACGGTCGGCTTTCAGGCCATGCTCATGGATTCCATTAACACCGCGTCCGCTCGCCACCGCGATCGCGGCGAAAAATGGCAGATCACGCTCAAGCAGATGCGCCCACGCGGCACCAAGCTCTCACGCATCGCCCACGTCGAGCCCTTCGCCGCCAGCGGTTGGTTGATGTTCAACGAGGATCTTGACCCCGTCTTCATCGACCAGCTCGAGAACTACCCCAACGGCCCGCATGACGACGGCCCCGACGCCCTCGCCGCCGCCTTCACGCTCCTCCGCGACCACGTCTTCGGCCCGCTCAAGACCTCAACCGTCTCCCGCAAGCAAAAGGCCAGCTCGTATTAGAGCGCTTGGCGTTATTTGTCCGTTCGCGCCCGGGCCTGTGTCGTGTTTCCGATGACGTATTGTTCTGGACAGCCCGGGCGCGGATGTCAGCCCGCCTCGGCAATCGAATACTCGTCCGCCCTGGCGCGGCATTCGAACACCCGCGGCGACATCATGCGGATTTCGTTGATCACCGGCTGGAATTCCATTTGCGCCAGGATGTCGCGGTCCAGATCGACGCCCGGCGCGATTTCAATCAGTTCGATGCCCTTCGTCCCGAGCTTGAACACCGCGCGCTCAGTCACGAAATGGATCTGCTGGCTCGTATGGCGCGCGTGCTCCGCCGAGAACGAAATCTGCTCGACGCGCTTGACGAATTTCCTGATCGAGCCTTCCTTGACGATCGTGAGCCGGCCGTTCTGGACCCTGACCTCGAGCCCGCCGGCCGTCATCGTGCCGCAGAACACAAGCCGGCGCGCGTTTTGCGTGATGTTAATAAAGCCGCCCACGCCCGCGATTTTCGGGCCGAAGATCGCCACGTTCACGTTGCCCTCGGCGTCGATTTCCGCCGCCCCCAACGCCGCGAAATCGAGCCCCCCGCCGTCGTAAAAATCAAACTGCGCCGGCTCATCGACGATCGCCTGCGGATACACCGACGCCCCGAAGCTGAGCCCGCCGGCCGGGATGCCGCCGATCTGGCCGCTTTCGACGGTGAGCGTGAAATGCCCGAGCAACCCGCGCTCGGCGGCGATCCGCGCGATCCCCTCCGGCATCCCGATCCCCAGATTCGCGATCGCCCCCTCCGGCAACTCGTCGCACGCCCGCGCCGCGATGATCCGCCGTTCGTCCATTTCCATCGGCGGCAGCAGCTTCTCGAGGCACACGTTCAGCGGCGACGCCGAGCAATACGCCAGGTTCAGTTCCTCGCAGAACGTCTGCGGGTGGCAGCCCGCGCCGCCCACCACGATCTTGTCCACCAGCACCCCCGGCACGCGCACGCGCTGCGGATGCACCGGCTCGTCCAGCAGGTCCCTTACCTGCGCAATGACCTTTCCGCCGCTGTTGTGCACGGCCTGCGCCACCGGCAGGATCTCGCCGATGAGCGGCTCGAGGTCCGTCACCAGATTGCCGAACGGGTCCGCGGCCGTCGCGCGGATCAGCGCGACATCGACCGGGAAGGAGTGGTACAGGAGCCATGGCCGGCCGCGCACCTCCACCCGCTCGATCAGGTCTTCCGACGTGCAGCTGTTCAGCCGTCCGCCCACCTGCAGCGGGTCCATGAACGTGTCGAGCCCGACGTGCGTGAGGCATCCCGGCCGCCCCGCCGCGATGTCGCGGAACAGTTGGCACAGCACCCCCTGCGGGAAGTTGTATGCCTCGATGGCGTTGTCGAAAATCAGCTCGCACAGCGCCGGCGACATCGCGAAATGGCCGCCGATGACGCGCTTGAGCAGCCCCCGGTGCGCAAGGTGATTCGCCCCGCGCCGCCCGCGATCACCCTGCCCGGCCGCATAGACCAGCGTCAGGTCGCGCGGCTCGCCTTCACCCAGGAATTTCTGTTCGAGCGCGGTTGTGAGGGCTTCGGGATTGGACGCGCCGACGAATCCGCCAATGACAAGCGTCTGGCCATCCTTGATGGATTCAACGGCCTCCGCCGCCGTGCACATAATCCGGTCGCGGCGCGACATGTGCATCTCTGGCTGCATGATCGTGACTCCATTCCTACATCGAAATCTCTTCCCCATACCCGACACCCGTCACGGCGGCGCGTCAAAAAACATAGTCCGCGGCATAAACTGAGACCGCCGCCCCTCCGGGTCGTTCATTTCGGATTTTTGCATCCGTTTTGATTAACTCCATTATGCGCGCACATCCGTCCCCGAACCTAGGAATTTACATTTGCAGTGGATTGCGTTGCGCCGTTTGGGCCTCGCGATTATGATGAAGTCATCGGGAGGACAACCCATCATGGTTGAAGATCGCAGCCAGAATCAGCCGATCCGTGAACCTGTTGCCGAACCGGTTTCGCCGTGCATTGGGTTTTGCATCCTCGATGAATACGGCTACTGCGGCGGTTGCCACCGCACGATGGCCGAAATCCTGGCGTGGCCCGACATGAACGATGCGCATAAACGAGAGGTCCTCGCGCGTGTTGCCGCGCGCAGCGAACAAAAAGGCCGCCCCAAAGGCTGACGCCGATGCTCAAAAGCGTTCTGGTTGCCTACGACAATTCGGAGCCCGCGCGGGCGGCGCTCCAATACGCGTGCTATCTTGCCTCGCTTTTCTCCGGCAAGGTCTATGTCACGCACGTCGTCGAGATGCTCGGCTCGATCCCGATCGCCACGGCGATGGTCCCCGGCACGATGGAGATGATGGCGCCCGTCCCGACCCTCGACGCAACCGAGGAATACGAGCAGAAAATGCAGGAATTGCGCGACGAGGCGGACCTGTTCATGAAAGACGCGTGCCGCGCCGTCGGCAAATGGGGCCTTGCCTGCGAGGTGCGCTGCGAAGCCGGTTTCCCCCTCGATAAAATCAAGGGGCTGGCCGAGTCGGTCGATCTCCTCGCGCTCGGCAAATACGGCCCGCTCGACGAGCAACCGCACGTCGGCAGGCTCGCCGGGCCGGTCGCGCGCCAGATTCCACAGCCCGTCCTCCTCGCCTCGCCCGGATACACAAAGCCCGAAGAACTCATCCTCGTTTACAGCGGCGGCGAACGCTCGCATCACGCCCTCACCCTCGGCGCCGAGATCGCCACGCAGGGCAACATCCCGCTCAAGCTCATCACGCTTGCCGAGACCCCCGACGACGACGCGCGCATCCGCGAATGCGCCTCGCGCTACCTCAGCGACCACAACGCCCCATTCACGCACGAGTCGATGAAGAGCGCCGAAGGCATCGAGACGGCCCTGCGAAACAGGCTCGCGCAAAGCCCCTCCGCCCTGGTCATCATGGCCGCCTTCAAGGGCACAAGGCTCATAGAATGGCTCGCCGGCCACCCCACGCTGTCATTGATAAGGGAACTGCAGAACCCAATGATCCTGTGCTCGCATTAAGAAACCAATCCATTACGCAAGAACGCAAAAGACGCCCCGCCCACACGAAGGGATGGAAGAATGCGGCTCATGCATGATTTAACAGGCCCCTTGACGCACCCACTTTCATGGGCCGCTTTGAGATCGAACCACTTCGCGGGTCCGAAATCCAATGCATGTTTCACCGCTTGCGATCAAGCTGCTGCACCGGAAACCTTTTCCGTGTGGTCGGCGCGGTGTGTTTCAATTTGGATGGTTGTTCCGTTCAGTTGCGACTGAATTCTTGACTATTCATTGCGCGGTGCGAAAAATGTTGGGTTCGCGGCGTTGGCTGATCGTGCGCCCGCTAAGTGGAATTGTTGTCAAAACCTTAAAGGAACCGAACCATGAGCCAGTTGAACGTGGAACAGATTCTGAAGGATGCGGAGGCCGGGATCGGCCAGTACCTGCAGGGCGCGCTTGACGCCGGCAAAATCAATCGCGGGCTGTATGAAGCTGCCAGCCGCGAGACGCTGCCGAACCTGCGTGAGTGGCTCGAGAGTCGGCGCATCGATGAAGTCTCCCCCAACCTCAAGGCCGGCATCGCCGACGCGGTCGCCGCGGGGCGCTGGGAAGAGCTCGTCAACGCCTACCGCCAGTACATGCGGTTCGGCACGGGCGGCATCCGCGGCATGATGGCGTTCGACAAGACCTCGATCGTCAAGATGCAGCAGGACGGCCTCGACGCGCGCATTTTGAAGGGCCCGAACACGCTCAACAACATCATCGTGACGCGCGTCTCGGCGGGCGTCGCGAAGTTCGGCAAGGACGGCGGCCGCAACTTTGATCGCATCGTGATCGGCTACGACAGCCGCGTGCGCGGCGGCGATTTTGCCCGCCTCATCGCGGAGTTGTTCCTCGCCTACGGCTACACGGTGTATCTGTTCGACGAGCCGTGTCCATATCCGGAGGTCACGTTCGCGATCCCGTACAAGGAGATCAAGGCGCACGTCGGACTGCTGATTTCGGCGAGCCACAACGACTACCGCTACAACGGCTACAAGCTCTCCTCGGGCAACGGCTCACAGTTCGACCCGAAAGAACGCGACGAGATGTACTAGCAGTACATCACGAAGGAGACGTTCGACGACATCAATCTGCTGCCGCTGGAGCAGGCGCCCGAGGGCAAGATTTACTGGCTCGGCGGCTCGAAGCCGGTCGAAGGCGTGAACTACTACGGCCGCGAAAATTACATCATCAACACGCACGGCGCGCACATCGAGCACTGCAAGACGTTCCTCATCAACAAGGACTTCGACAAGAAAAACCCGCTGCGCATCGGCTACTGCGCATATCACGGCGCCGGGCGCAAGGCTGTCCCGCGCCTCATCAACGAAGTCGGCCTCGACGACATGCAGGTCATCCACAAGAACGGGCTCAACGACTTGAACGGGCTGTTCCCGAGCTTCAACAGCGAACCGGGCCACGAGCAGCAGCCCGACCCGGGCGATCCGCGCGCGGCGAAGATCGCGGTCGGCGCGTTCAAGGAAGAATACCCGGGCCAGTTCAAGAACATCGACATCCTGATCGGGACCGATCCCGACGCTGACCGCTGCGGCATCGTCGTGGCCGTGCCCAAGGAGCAACAAGACGTCTATGGCCAGGACTGGACGCTGCTGCCGGCCGATGAAATGTGGGCCGTGCTGCTGTGGTACCGGCTGTCGCAACAGGCCGAGAAGAACGGCGGCAAGCTGCCCGACGCCGAGAAGCGGTTCATCGTGCTGAGCCACACGACGACGGACGCGATCGTGCGCCTGGCGCGCAAGCATGGCCTCGGCGTCGTGAAGACGTGGGTCGGGTTCGCGTCGCTTTCGGCGGCTGTGCGCGACGCGTGGGACAAGGTCCCGCGTGCGAACCTCGTTGAAGGCAAACCGAGCCCCGATGCCGAATTCAGCCACCCGTTCATCCTCGAATACCAGGACATGACCGACGCGCGCAGCTACAACGACGCGGCGATGGAGCAGTCCAACGGCTTCTCGATCCTGGGCGGCGCGCCGCCGGACGCGTTCAGCCTCGGCGTCGGCGGCCACGTGCGCGACAAGGACGGCACGTTCGCCGCGCTGCTGTGCGCCGAAGTCGCGGCGTGGGCCAAGAAGAACGGCACGAGCCTGCTCGAGCTGATCGACAAGCACATCTGGCTCGACCCGGAGATCGGCCTGTTCTCGAACTACTACGAGCCGGACCCGCTCGACGGCGAATACCCGGGCATCGAGGGCGACCGCAAGAAGATGGGCATCCTGCACAAGGCGCTCAACCTGCAGAAGGAAGCCGATGCCGGCAAGCTCACGATCGGCGGGCACAAGGTGCTCTCGACCGTCATGTATCGCACCGGCAAATACGACCGGATCTACCCGCCGGGCGACGGCTTCGTGTTCCCCGACGAAGGCATCCGGTTCTACTTCAGCGACGACAAGCTGAGCCACCTGACCGTGCGGCCGTCGGGTACCGGCAACTCGCTGCGCTTCCACGTGCAGCTGTTCGGCGGCGCCATAAAGGATCAGGCCGAGTTGGTCAAGATGAAGAAGCAGTTACGCGCCGAAGCCGTGAAGATCGTGGACGACATCCGCGAGAAGCTCGGAGCGCTGCGGTAAGAGGCGTGGATCGTGGATCGTGAATCGAAAGAGCGGCGGCCAATGTGCCGCCGCTCTTTTGCGTCATGCGGCAGAGCCCCGTACAAGGGACGACACATTACTCCAATGCGAATTGTGTCGCCCCTGCCGGGGCTCGAAAAATATTTGCGCTCGATCCCAGCGCTCACGCGCTGGGCTAACTTGTATCGCCCCTGCCGGGGCTTGTTAAATCCTATCCGTCCTATCTGCCCTATAAGTCCCATACCCGCTCAATCGTGCAACACGGCCTTCATGGAGCAGCGGACGGCGTAGCAGTAGGGGGCGAATTGGCCGCGCATCATGCGCTTGCGGAAGTGGCGGTAGGGGCGGCTGCGCCAGATTTTCTTGAACGGCTGCTCCTTCACGTTGCCCATGATCTCGTCGCTGAAGCAGCACGGGACGACGTCGCCGACGGCGTTGATGTAGGTCTGGTCATAGCCGACCGTGCAGCATGAACCGGGGCGGAACGGCTTGCCGTCGCCGACGGATTTCTCCTCGCTCACAAGCAAACCCAGTATTTCATCGAGGTTGCATGGGACGCCCGACGATTGCGCGGCGGACTTGAGGGCTTCGCGCGCGCGGCGCAGTTCGTCATTCGTCAGCGGGTCGTCGCCCTCGTGCAGAATCAGCTTTTCAAACACGATCGAATCGGCGCCGACTTCCTCGGCGAACGTGAACATTTGCGAGATCGAATCGACGTTCGCGCGCTGGATGACGTTGAGCACGATCAGCTCGCACTTGCGCTCGGCGCCGGCTTCGCCGCGGATGCGGTCGAAGTTCTTGAGGTTCTTTTTCAACAGATCGAAATGATCGACGCCGTGGATGGCCTGGTAGGTTTCGCGATCGCCGGCGTGAACGGATACGCGCGTGATGTCCCAGCCGATATCGACGAACGCATGGCACAGCTGCTCGTCCATCAATGTGCCGTTCGTAATCAGGAAGCCCTTGTAGCCGCGGTGCTTGATGTCGTGCATGATCGCGAAGATGTCGGGGTGGATGAGCGGCTCGCCGCCGCCGACGATGTTGACCTCGCTGAGGCCGATCGGCATGCCGTCGAGCAGGTCGCTGTATTCGTGCATGGCCATGCCGAGCTCGCGGTCGGTGGCGCGGAGTTTTTTCAGTTCGGCGGGATCGTAATGCTGCAGCATGCACATCGGGCAGGCGTGGTTGCAGATCGCGCCGACGGGATTGATGCGCAGCTGGTAGGGACCGGTGAGCGGATATCCGATGAGCGTGCCGATCTTGCGGAGCAGGTGAAGCGCACCGCCGTAGATGCCTCGGCGTTGCAGTCCGCCGGTGATGCGGGTTGGTTGAAGGAAGCTCAGGAGCGATAACGTTTTCATGAAGCTTGTCGGTTATGCCTCGTTCACAAAGATAGCGCGGGCCCTGGCGACGCGGTCCTCCAGGTCGGGGCCTTCCATTTCGGCGGCGACCTGGGCGAGTGTTTGCGGAATCGTGATTTGTTGCGGACACTTCGGCAGGCAGTCGCCGCAGCCGATGCACTGCGATGCGTAACCCGGCTGCGCGTTGGCGATGATGCCGCTCATGCGGAACGCATAGACAAACCGGGCCTCCTCGACGGGGCCGAACATGTGCATCTTGTTGTATTCGTCGAAACAGTTCGGGATCATCACGCCCTGCGGGCAGGGCATGCAGTAACTGCACGCCGTGCAGCCAATTTTCATGAGTTCCTTGTATTTGCGCGCGGCGCGATCGATGAGCGCGAGTTCATCGGCCGAAAGCGAATTCGGCGTGGCGCTGCGGGCGGTCGAAAGGTTCTCCTCAATCTGCGCCTCGTCGTTCATGCCCGAGAGGACGACGACGACTTCCGGCCGGTTCCACACGAACCGCAGGCCCCACTCGGCGGGGGTGCGCCGGACCGGCGATTCGTTCCAGATCTCGGAGATCGCGGCGGGTGGCGTCGGCCGCGCAAGCGTTCCGCCGCGCAGAGGCTCCATCACGACCACGCCCAGCCCGCGCGAGGCCGCGTATTCCAGGCCCGCAGTCCCCGCCTGGAAATTCTGGTCGAGGTAGTTGTACATGATCTGGCAGAACACCCATGGGTAGGCATCGACGACTTTTTTGAAATCCTCGGGCAGGCCGTGGTAGGAGAAGCCGGCGTTGCCGATGCGGCCGTCCTGCTTCGCCGCGTCGAGGAACTCGCGCACGCCGAGCGACTTGATGCCTTCCCACGCGGGGCCGGTCAGCGAATGCACCAGGTAATAATCAATATGGTCGGTGCCGAGCTTTTCAAACTGCGCGGCCAGGTAGCGATCCATGTCGGCGCGCGTTTTGATCATCCACGTCGGGAGCTTCGTCGCGAGCCTGACCTTGTCGCGGTAACCGTCGCGCAGCGCCTTGCCGAGCACGACCTCGCTCTGGCCGGCGTGGTAGGGCCACGCCGTATCGACGTAGTTCACGCCGCGGTCGATGGCCATCCGGATCTGCGCGATGGCGCGCGGCTCGTCGATCGCGCGGCCTTTCATCGGCAGGCGCATACAGCCGAAGCCGAGACTCGACAGCAAATCGCCAGTTTTCGGCATTTTCCTGAACAACATGCCGGCATCACCTCGGAAAAACTGTTGGGTGGGAACTGGATGGAGAGTCGGGGTTCATGTGACAAGACCCGGATCCATCATACGCCGATGCGGGAAAGATGGAAGGTGAAAGATGAAAATTCATGATTCGGCGCAAGATGCCGATACCGTGGAAGAGGCTGGATCACACCGATTCGGCCGGGTTGCCGCATGCCGGGGGGAGATATGGCGCACGTAATCGGAATCGACCTGGGAACCACCAACTCGGTCGTGGCGTTTCTGGATGGCGGCCGGCCGACCGTCATCCCCAACTCCGAGGGGAACAAGACCACGCCGTCGGTCGTGCATTACGGCGAGGACGGCCAGATCATTGTCGGCGAGCTCGCCAAGCGCCAGCGCCTGCTGGGGCCCGAGCGGACGATCTATTCCATCAAGCGTTTCATGGGTTGCCGGTGGGACGAATACCAGGACCGGCGCGAAGGGATCGAATACAAGCTCGTCGAAGGCCAGGACAGTCTTGTCTCGGTCGAGATCGACCGCCGGCGGCTGCTGCCCGAGCAGGTGCAGGCCGAAGTCCTGAAGAAAATGAAGCAGACGGCCGAGGATTTCCTCGGCGAGGAAGTGACCGGCGCGGTCATCACCTGCCCCGCGTACTTCAACGACAGCCAGCGCCAGGCGACGAAAAAGGCGGCCGAGCTGGCCGGGCTCGAGGCGCTGCGGATCGTGAACGAACCGACGGCGGCGGCGCTGGCGTACGGGCTCGGCAAGGGCCAGCGCGGCAAGATCGCCGTGTTCGATTTCGGCGGCGGCACGTTCGACATTTCGATCCTCGAGATCGACGGCGACGTGTTCGAGGTCAAATCGACGTGCGGCGACACGTTCCTCGGCGGCGACGTTATCGACAGACTCCTCATCGCGAAAATCGTGTTGGGAATCAAGGAGTCGCTCGGGATCGACATTTCGGCCGACGCGAACGCGATGACGCGCATCATCGAGACGGCCGAGAAAATCAAGTGCGAGCTGTCGTCGCTCGAAAAGACGACGATCTCGCTGCCGTTCATCGGCGCCGACGCCAGCGGCGCGAAACACTACATTTCGGAAATCACGCGCGAGCAGTTCGAGGAGCTGATCGCGCCGGTGCTCGAACGGCTCAAGTCGCCGTGCACGCAGGCGCTGCGTGACGCGAACCTCAAGACCGAGGACCTCGACACGGTCATCCTGATCGGTGGATCGACGCGCATCCCGGCCGTGCAGCGGCTCGTCAGCGAGTTTTTCGGCCGCGCGCCCGACCGCTCGGTGAGCCCCGACGAGGCGGTGGCCCTCGGCGCGGCGATCCAGGGCGGCATCATGACCGGCGACATCGAGGAGATCCTGCTTCTCGACGTGACGCCGCTGTCGCTCGGCATCGAGCTCGAAGGCGGCATCTTCTCGGTCCTCATCCCGCGCAACAGCAACATCCCCACGACCGCGTCCAAGCATTTCACGACCGTGCGCGACAACCAATCGACCGTTTCGATACACGTCCTCCAGGGCGAGCGCCGCGTCGCCGCCGAAAACAGAACGCTCGCGCGATTCAGGCTCGAGGGGATCTCCCCGGCTCCGCGCGAAGTGCCCGAGATCGACGTGAGTTTCAAGATCGACGCCAACGGCATCCTGAGCGTGTCGGCGATGGACCTCACGACCGGCATTTCGCAGCAGGTCTGCATCGAGTCCTACCAGCCGACGATCGACGCCGAGGTCAAGCGGCTCATCGAGGAAGGCACGACGCGCGCCGACGAGGACCGCGAATTCATGCGCAAGATCGCGCTGCGCAAGCAGATGGAGCGGCTGCGCGATCAATACGAGGATTATATGCGGCGCCCCGATGCCGTCGCGCTCGGCGAGACGCAGGAACGCCGCGTTCACGAGTGTTTCTTCCGGTTCGACGCGGCGCTGTCGGGTTCGGACTGGGCGAAGATCGACACGGCCGAAAACGAGCTCAAGATGGTTCTGTCTGAGATCATGGCCGTGACAGGCCACGACATCGATCTCGGCAGCGCAAACCTTGTCTTCGACACCGACGCGGGCAACAAGACGAAGACCCGGTCCTGATGGTCCTAATGGTTGAAAGCCCATGCCCCGGCGACTAAGCTGAAACATTCGCCGGGGCTTCTTGCATTCCGGCGCAACCTCGGATGGAGATCGCCACGTTACCATGACCGTCAACCTTGCGCATGAGTTCCCGATCCTCGAAAAAATGAATTTCCTGAATCACGCCGCGGTGTCTCCCCTGCCCCGCCGCGCCGGTGAGATCATCAAACAATATGCAAGCGAAGCGATGGAGCAGGGTTCCGACGCGTGGCCGGTGTGGTGGGGGCGCATCCAGGAGGCGCGCGCACGCGCGGCCCGGCTGCTCGGCGCGGGCGAGGACGAAATCGCGTTTTGCCACAACACGACGCACGGCCTGATGTGCGTCGCGAATTCGCTGCCGTGGCGGCCGGGCGACAACATCGTCACGGCGGCCGGCGAGTTCCCGGCCAACGTGCATCCGTGGCGCAACCTCGCGACCAGGGGCGTCGCGGTGCGCACGATCGCCGAGCGGCCCGACCGCACGTTTTCGGCGGAAGATTTCGCCGCCGCGATCGACGGCCGCACGCGCCTCATCGCGATCTCGCTCGTGCAATACGGGACCGGCTGCCTGATGCCGATCGAGGCGATCGCGGAGTTGTGCAAAAAGCACGGCATCCTGCTGTGCCTTGACGGCATCCAGGCGATCGGCGCGATGCCGGCGAACGTCGCGGAGATCGGCTGCGATTTCATGTCCGCCGACGGGCACAAATGGCTGATGGGTCCCGAGGGCGCCGGCGTCCTTTACGTCAAGCGCGAGCGACTCAACATCCTCAACGACAGCATGACGGGCTGGATCGGGCGCGTGAGGCCGCTGGATTTCACGGATTTCGACCAGCCGCTCGCGGCCGGCGCGGTGCGGTTCGAGGAAGGCTCGCACAACGCGGTCAGCATCGGCGCGCTCGGCGAATCGATGGGGCTAATCAACGAAGTCGGCATCGAGGAAATCTGGCGGCGGATCGAAGCGCTGACCGCGAGGATCGAAGAAGGCGCGAGCAGGCTCGGATTCGAAATCGTGTCGCCGCGCGGCGACGGGTTCCGCTCGGGAATCATCGCCATCACGAAACCCGGGCTCGACGTCGATGCGTGCGCGAAGGCGCTGGCCGAGCGCAAGATCTACGTCGCGGCACGGCGCGGCTGGATGCGCCTGTCGCCACATTTTTACAATAAGATGGAGCAGATCGAGGAATTCCTGGAAGCGATTGAACAAAGCTAATGGAAAAATCCGAAATTCGAATATCGAAATTCGAAACAAATCCGAAATCCGAAAATTTTAAATAGAGCCACACGTTCTTAGGTTTGCAAGCTGGATCGTTTCGAATTTAGAATTTAGAATTTGTTTCGTATTTCGATATTCGGATTTCGGATTTCCAACAGATACTCGCATATGACTTCTACTAGCCATAAATCCATTCTCTTCGATGCCCGCACGATCGCGCCCGGGATGACGGGGGTCGGGCGGTATGCGCTGAATCTGTTGTGGGCGATCTCGGTGGCGCCCGGCGCGCCGCCGGTGCGGGCGCTGTTTCGAAAGGACTGCATCGAGATCGCGCGGCGCGATCCGGCGCTCAAGGCCGTCGAGCTGATCGGGGCGCCCTACACTCAGGAAGAGCACCCGTGGGCGGACTGGTGGCTCGAGCGCGCGCTGCCGCGGATGATCAAGCCGGGCGAAGTCTATCACGGGCCGGCGTTCATCATTCCGGGCGGCCGCCGCGCATTCCCGCGCGTCGTCACCGTACACGACCTGTTCGTGTTCACGCACGCGAGATATTATCCGCGCGCGTTCGGCATGTGGCTGCGCTGGGCGACGCGGCGCGCGTGCAAGTTCGCCGACCGGATCATCGTGCCGAGCGAAGCGGTCGCAAACGAGATCGAGGAGAGAGGGTTCGCTTCGCGTTCGAAAATCCGCGTTGTGGCCGAGGCTCCCGACGACACGAACACGATCTGGGACAAGGCGTGGATCGGCACGGGCGGGCTGGTGGCGGGGCTCGTGACCGAGACCGCGCACCCGCTGATCGTGACGGTCGGCACGCTCGACCCGCGCAAGGATCCCGCGACCGCGCGCGCCGCGTTCCTTGACCTTGTTGTGAGGATGAAGACCGCGCCGGTGCCAGACGTCGGCGAAGTCGTGAGCGATGAAATGTTGAGCCGGTCGGTTGATTGGTTCTGGCTCGGGGGGCCGGGGGCGCTGCCCGATCCGACGCCGATCGAAGTGCGGCACCGCGCGACGGAAGCGGGTTTTCACGAGGTTGGGCACGTGCCGAAGGAAGCGGTGCGCGTGGCGCTGCGCGCGGCAACGGCGTATGTGACGTGCTCGCGCTCGGAAGGGTTTGGGTTGCCATTGGTTGAAGCGATGGTCGCGGGGTGCCCGATCGTGGCAAGCGATATCCCCGTGCATCACGAGGTCGCCGGCGATGCGGCGCTGTATTTCCCGGAGGGGGATGCGGAAGCGCTGGCGGACGTTTTGTATCGGCTGATGACGAAGCCGGCGCTAAGAGAAACGCTTGTTGCGAGAGGTTTGGAACGGCAATCGGATTTCAGGTGGAGCAAAGCCGCGGAGATGACGATTGAAGCGTATCGCGAGGCGGCGGAGCAAACTAAAGTTTGAACTCCGAACAGGAATTCCGGCTCCGATTGCGGTGCGGGCTTTATTAATAAAAATGAGAACAGGAGGGAACGGAGATAACGGAGAATTTCTCTGTTGCCTCCGTTACCTCCTGTTTAAAAAAATGCCGCGTTTGGCAAACGCGGCCTACTTTACTTGATAACGACGGGGTCGCAGCTGATTGATGCGTAAAGCTGGTCGCAGCGTTGCTGGATTTTTTCTTTCGTGATGTTGTTGATGCGGCGCGTCGAGAAATCCTCGACGACGTAGGACGCGCACGCCGAGCCGACGATCATCGCCTGGCGGAACGCCATCTCGATGTCCTCGGGCGACGAGCCCTCGGCGCAGCGGCCGCATCCGGCCAGATAACCGACGAGGCCGCCGGCGAACGTGTCGCCCGCGCCGGTCGGGTCCTTGACGTCCTTGAGCGGCAGGGCCGGGACGGCGAACGTGCCCTGCTTCGAGAACATCTGCGCGCCGTTGGAGCCCTTCTTGATGATCACGCGGCTGACGCCGAGCTCGAGCAGCTTTTCGGCGGACTCGGCCTGCGACGGCGACGGGAACAGCAGGCGCGCCTCGTCCTCGTTGATCAGGATCGCATCGACGCGCTTGATGATCTCGACGAGCTCCGCCCGCTTGATGTTGATCCACAGGTTCATCGTGTCGAGCAGCGTGAGGCGCGGCTTCTTCACCTGCCCGAGCACGCGCAGCTGCAGCTCGGGGTCGATGTTGGCGAGGAAGACGAAACCGTCTTCGCGGTACGACGCGGGAATCTTCGGGTCGAACTCCGCGAACACGCCGAGCTCGGTGAAGTGCGTCGTGCGGTCGTTCATATTCTCGTGGTATTCGCCGCCCCAGTGGAAGGTCTTGCCCTTCTGGCGCTCGACGCCGTCGATGTTGACGCCGGCGCGGCTGAGCAGATCGAGGTGCTCCTGCGGGAAGTCGTCGCCGATGACGCCGACGATATCGACGCCGGCAAATTGCGAAGCGGCCATTGAACCGTAAACGGCCGACCCGCCGAGCAGATTTTTTTCACCGGCCCACGGGGTCTTGATGTCGTCCAAGGCGACCGAACCCACAATCAAAACGCGATCGTTCATGATGTTCTCCTGATGGTATTAACCGTTTGACGGCTAAAGCCGGTTGACGAGAAGCCGGCTAAAGCCGGCTCAAAATAGAAAGTTCCTCGATAACCACCGGCTGAAGCCGGTGGCAACCCATTCAGCCCGCTAAAGCGGGCATTTTTAGAGAAATGACCAGGGCACATGATTAACATGAAGAACTGCTTCATCGATTCGTGCTGACAATTTTCTGAAGGAGTTTTTCGTATTCCTTCGCGGCGTGCTGCCAGCTGAATTCCTGGGCCATGCCGCCCAGCATGAGGCGGCGCCAAGCCTGGGGGTTCGTGCGATACATGCGCAGGGCACGGCGCAGCTCGGCGCACATGAAGCTCGACTGGTAGTGCGTGAAGCTGAAGCCGGTCGCCGTGCCGCCGGCCATCGTGCTGGCGTTGACGTTGACGATCGAGTCGGCGAGGCCGCCGGTCTTGCGCACGATCGGCACCGTGCCGTAGCGCAACGAATAGAGCTGGTTGAGGCCGCACGGCTCGAAGCGCGACGGCATGAGGAAGATGTCGGAGCCGGCCTCGATGAGGCGCGCGAGCTTTTCGTCGAAGCCGAGCTTGACGCCAAGCTTGTTCGGGCTACGGCGCGCAAGGTTGCGGAAAAATTCGTGGTAGTACGGCTGGCCGGAGCCGAGGATCACGACCTGGATCTTGCCGCGCAGCAGGCCCGGGAGCGATTCGGCGACGAGGTCGATGCCCTTCTGATCGACGAGGCGCGTCACCATGCCGATGACCGGGATGCGCGGCTCGGCGGGCAGGCCGAAGCGCTGCTGCAGCTTCTGCTTGCAGATGTCCTTGCCGGTGAGGTTCTCGGCGCTGTAATTGGCCGGCAGCGCGGGGTCGGTCGCGGGATTCCAGTCGTCGATGTCGATGCCGTTCAGGATGCCGCCGAGCCGATCGGCGCAGCTTTGAATGACGCCGTCGAGGCCGAGGCCATATTCGGGGCGCTCGATTTCGCGGGCGTAGGTCGGGCTGACGGTGCTGACCCACTGGCTCGTCAGGATGCCGCCCTTGAGCAGGTTGATGTTGCCGTAATACTCGAGGAGGCCGGGGTTGAACGCCGACCGCGGAAGCGCGAGGTGCTCCATCAGGTAGTCGGGGAACAGGCCCTGGTAGCTGATGTTGTGGATGACGAACAGCGTGGGGATGCGGCTGAGCTGCGGGTCGGCCGAGACGGCGGGGTGCAGCTTGATGTCGATGGGCATCAGGGCCGTCTGCCAGTCGTTGGCGATGATGACGTCCGGGATCCAGCCGAGGCCCTTGAGCGCCCACAGCGCGCCGAGGCAGAAATAGCCGTAACGCAGGGCGTTGTCGGGATAATCGCCGCCGCTGGGTCCGTAAAGATGCGGGCGCTCGAAAAGGCCGGCATCGGCGAGCAGATAGATGTTGACGGGATTGTCGGCCTTGGCCGACGGGACGGGCGTGCGCCAGACTTCAACGGCGCGCTTGCCCGCGGGAAGATCGACGAGGACTTCGGGCAGGACGAGCTCGAACGGCCACGAATCGCGGTCGATCGTGCCGTAGAACGGCATGACGACGGCGACCTCGTGGCCCAGCGCGGCGAGCGCGCGCGGCAGCGCGCCGGAAACATCGGCAAGCCCGCCGGTCTTGGCCAGCGGCGTCATCTCGGATGTGGCGAGCAGGATTTTCATCGTTGCGGCGGAGTTGCCTCCACCATTCACTCCAAGAACAGTACGAGCCTACGCAGTTTTGCGTTTTATGGAACGAACTGCAACTTCAAATTCGATTACGATTACGATTACGAGCACGAGCACGAGCACGATTTCATGCCGCATTTGGCAAACGCGGCCTACCCGAGCACGGAGCGCACGGCGTCGTAGCGGCGGCTCACGCCGCCCCAGTCGATGACCTGCATGAAGTTTTTCAGGTATTCGGCGCGATCGTTCGAATATTTCTTGTAATAGGCATGCTCCCAGACATCGACCACCATGAGCGGGATTTCGCTCCAGATCGTGTTGTATTGATGGTTGCGGGCCTGCAGGATCCCGAGCTTGCGCACGGGGTAGGACCAGACGAGGAGCGCCCACCCGCTTCCCTCGGTGGTAAGCGCCGCGGCGCGAAGCTGCGCCTCGAACGCGCCCCGCGAGCCGAAATCGACCTCGATGCGGTGGGCGAATTTGACCGACATCCCGCCGCGCGCGGCCTCGGGCGCCATCGTCGCCCAGTACAGGCAATGCAGGTGATGGCCGGCGCCGTTGAACGCCGCCTTCTGCTCGACGTGCTCGAGGTTCTCGAATTTGCCGGACTCGCGCATTTCGATGAGGACCTGGAGGTTGGCATTGAACCCATCGACGTAGGCCTTGTGGTGCTTGTCGTGGTGGAGCCGGAGCGTGACCTCGTCGATCTGCGGCTCGAGCGCGTTGTAGTCGTACGGGAGCGGCGGCAGGACGTTGATGCCGTCCTGGACCGCCCCGGGATAGATCTCGTCGCCGAGATTGGGGATTTTCTCGGCGGCAGGCTGCGGGGCAACAGCGGCGCCCGCGGCCAACGTCAGACCCGCAGCGAGAAATTGCCGCCGCGAAGAAACGGATTCAGCGCGATCATTCGTCACCGTGTTCATGATGAAGGCTCCTTGGCGGGAATGAAGAATTCCATCCGGTTAAGAATCCATTGTAACCGAAGCGGATTCCGGGGAGGAATTTTTGCCGATTCGCTCAAGCCGGTCATCATTTCTGGCGATAAAACAGATGAGAAGCATCCGTGTGTCCTGGGGGAAACAAATCGTGTCGTTCAACATTGAAATCAGCGAAAAAGATCTGCCCGTGCTTTCGGCCGTGGCCAACAAGGCCCTGGCCCTGATGCAAAATGATAATGTGTCCAACAACCAGCTCGATAACCTGATCAAGCAGGACCCGGCGCTCACGCAGCGCGTCCTGCACGTGGCCAACACCCCGTTTTATTGCGGCGGCGTGGGATCGCGCACGATTTCGTCGGCGATCATGCGGCTCGGGCTTCGGCAACTGCGCAACGTGATCCTGATGGCCGCCAGCGGCGAGCTGTTCAACGCGAACGATCCGATCGCCCAGGGAATGTGGGAACATTCGATCGCGTCGGCGATGGCGGGCCAGATCCTCGCCGATCAGTTGAGGGTTTCGGGGACCGACGAGGCGTTCGTCGCGGCGATGCTGCACGACGTCGGCAAGGTGATCATCTACCGGCAGGCGCCGAATGAGTATCGCGAGCTGCACGAGCAGGCCTCGGCGGGAGGCGAACGTATTCAGGCGGCCGAAGACAAACTGTTTGTCTATTTTAATCACAGCACGGTCGGCGCGCTCACGATCCGCAAGTGGAAACTGTCCGACAGCGTCGCCGAGGCCGTCAGGTTTCACCACGATCTTGAGACCGTCCTGCCGAAACTCGAAAACGAGAACCTGGCCTCGATCGTGAGCCTTGCGAATATTTTCGCAAACAACCTGGGCTACGGGCGGCCGATCTGCGAGTGGCCGGCGGTCGGCAAAATGGCATGTGCAATGCACCTGCGCTTGACGCCCGAGCGGATCCAGACGCTCGTCGCCAAGGTGCAAGGTGCCATCGAAACGCAACTGCCGAAGGCGGCGGTTTGAAAACGCGCGAACGGGTTTCAGAAAATTAATTTTCAACCAACCGTTCTGAAAACATCACCCTTCCGCACCCACAATTCTTCATGACATCCATGTCTCGTTATCTCGCGGCATCGATTCGTTGACGCCGTCGATATAATGTCATATCAATATTCTACGCCAGCATGGGAGAGTTCCCGAATGGGGGACTTTCCGCCGATGATCACAACCTGATTTGGATGCAAGCATGAGAAAACGCAATTTCGCTACCGAAAATTCCTCTGGACAAGCGGAAGCCGTTTCTGTAAAGCTAACTCTAGTTTGTTCACTTTGAAAAGGCGTGGGTGACAATACATGATAGGACTTCTCGTCAATCAAACCGAAGTGCTCGAGTCGTCAAAGATCATCCGTGGGCATAAGTCCGTCGATGGCCGGGGACTCACCTACGAAGGCCGGCGGATTCCCAAGCCCGTGATCAAACGACTCTCGATGTACGCCCGCGCCCTGCAGAAGTTCTCGTTCACGGGCGTGGAGAAGATCTCGAGCCGCGAGTTGGGCGACGCGCTCGGCCTGAACTCGGCGCAGGTGCGCAAGGACCTCGCCTACTTCGGCCAGTTCGGCGTGCCGGGCCTGGGCTATTACGTTGAGGAGCTGCGCGGCCGCATCAAGTCGATCCTGGGCACCGACCGGGTCGTGCGGCTTGCGGTTGTCGGCGTCGGCAACCTCGGGCAGGCGCTCATCAGCAACTCCACGCAGTATGCTCGCGAGGGGTTCTGCATCGTCGCGGCGTTCGATGCCGACAAACGCAAAATCGGCGGCGAGCGCAACGGCGTCCCGATCTACCACATCGGCGATCTCAACCATCGCATCAAGGACATGGCGATCGACATCGTTGCCGTGGCCGTCCCGAGCGGCGCGGGCCAGGCGGTGGCCGACCGCGCGGTCGAGTCGGGCGTCACCGCAATCCTCAACTTTGTGCCCGAGCGGCTGATCGTGCCGAGCCACGTGCACGTGCAATACGTGGACCTGGCCATCGAGATCGAAAGCCTGTCGTACTACCTGAAATAGAATAAGAAGAGATTCACAAAGAACCCGGCCTTCGGCGAAGGCCGGGTGTTTTCATATATATGGGGGCGGTAGGAGATGCCGCGTTTGGCGACCGCGGCATTCCATGCAGTAGCCCGAGCGTCAGCGAGGGACAGCCAGACGCGCGGCGGATCGATTACGGTTACTCGGTAACGGCTGAGATTGAATGTAAAATGCGCATAAATTTTCAAGGTCATGAACACGGCAACAGATCGTCGGCTTCAGCCGACGCCTCTTTGCACCCGGCTTGAGCCGGGGTGATTGAGTCCTTATTTTGAACATGGAGCCGGCTTCAAGCCGGCTTGGATTGGATGAGCCGGGCGGCGCGATATGAAAAGCCGGCTTGAAGCCGGCTCCACGGAAATCATTCTGACGCCTACACCCCTGCTGAAGCAGGGTGCAAAGAGGAGTCGGCTAAAAGCCGACTGGATGCGTCGTTCGAGAACGCAACTTTTCTTTGGTCCTGTCGTGGCCAAGTTACGATTACGAGCACGAGCACGAAGATCTACTTGCCGGCCTGCTGCGCCGGGACGAGGTGATTGTCGCGCAGGACTTTTTCGACCATGAGCGCGACGGCGCCGTGGCCGCCCTCGTTGAAGTGGCAGAAATCCATGAAGACATCGGGGCGGTCGCCCATGCGCGCATCAACGAGCGGGATGTTGTTTTTCCCGGCCACCTCCCGCATAATCGCCTGGTATTCGTCGTCGCGATAGATCGTGTAGCCGCCCAGGAGCGAGTTGAACGGGTGCTCTTCGGTGCGCGCATTCTTGGCCTTCTGCGGATCGCCGGCCAGTTCATAGACGCGCGAAAGCTCAACGCGCGCCTGCGGCGAGAACGCGTTCTTGGCGTAAATCGCGTTCTTGAGTTCCTTGATCGCGTCTTGATACTTGCCGGCGGCCTTGAGGTCGAGCGCCTTGCGGATCGGCGCCATCCAGCCCGGATTGTCGCCGGTCATGATGAACACGACGGGAATCTTATGGTCGCGCCCGGTCGCGACGATTTTCTCGAGGTACTCGCGATAGCGGCCGGGCTCGACGCGCGCCTTGGTCGCGCCCAGATCGACGTTGGTCGCGCCCACGTAGTCGGCGTGCATGTCGAGCCGGCCCGGTTCGTCGCGCTCGGGCATGATGTGCGCGAGGCGCAGGCCGAAATACATGGCGCGCAGCAGATAAACGCGCCGCGTGACGTTGATGAGCGCCTGGTCGCGCGCCAGCTCGGCGAACCGGCGGGGGCTATCGACGTCCTCCGGCCGAACCATGTAACGGCGGTCGTTGAAATTGAAACTGGCCAGAATGAGCGAGGGCTTGAGCGGCATGCCGTCGGTGATGAGCCGGTAATAACCATTGCACGACGAGTAGCCCGGGACGGCGAGGTTGATGAAGTTGGCGCCCGGGATGCGCTTGTTGAGCAGCTCCATGTAAGTGTCTTTGGTCGCGACGCCGAAGCCGTACATGGTCGAGTCGCCGACGCCGATGACGCGCGGCTTGCCGGATTGATCCCAGATTCTTTTAGTGTCCTCGACGAAAAAGCCCTTGGCGTCGAAATGGCGGCGGACGTGCGGCGGCATGTCGAACGCGTTGGGGCGCGGCTTCCAGCCGACCTCGGCCGAATAGACATACCAGTCGCGCTCATCGACGCGCGCGTCGTCCAGCACGGTCTTCACGATGCGGGCGGCGCCTTCGCAAATAAACAAAACGATGAACGCCGCGACAAGCCCCATCAGGAGCTTGCGGCGGGCGGAGAGTTTTCGGTGGCGGGGGGGGGCGGAAACGATCGTCGTCAACCTCGCGCGGGTCTCGGGCCGGCATGCGGCAGGTTTAATTTAGCCGGAACGCGGGCGGAGATGAAAGATGAAAGATTGGGCCTCTGGGTCCTATGGGTCCTATGGGACCTATGGGACCCATGGGACTTATGGGATCCAGAGGACACATAGGACCCACAAGACCCATCATGACTGCGCTTGAATGCCGGCTTGGGCGAGGAGTTCGCAGACCTGGTCGGGGCGGTCGCAGACCGGCATGCCGGCGGCCTGCATGGCGGCGATTTTTTCGGCGGCGGTGCCCTTGCCGCCGGCGATGATGGCGCCGGCGTGGCCCATGCGCTTGCCGGGAGGCGCGGTGCGGCCGGCGACGAAACCGATGACCGGCTTCTTCATGTTGTCCTTGATCCAGAGCGCGGCGCGCTCCTCGCCGGTGCCGCCGATCTCGCCGATCATCACGACGGCCTCGGTCGCGGCGTCGGCATTAAACATTTCGAGCAGGTCGATGAACGAGGATCCGATGATCGGGTCGCCGCCGATGCCGACGCACGTCGTTTGGCCGTAACGGCCGAGGGTCAGCTCGTTGACGAATTCGTACGTGAGCGTGCCGGAGCGCGAGATCACGCCGATCTTGCCGGGGCGGTGGATGTGGCCTGGCATGATGCCGATCTTGCACTGGCCGGGGGTGATGATGCCCGGGCAGTTGGGGCCGATGAGGCGCGCGCCGCAACGCTTCGCCTCCCAATACACGTCCATCATCTGAAGCGTGGGGATGCCCTCGGTGATGGCGATGACCAGCGGCAGGCCGGCCTCGATCGCCTCGAGCGCGGCGTCGGCCGCGAACCGCGCGGGGACGAAGATGACCGAGGCGTTGGCTCCGGTTTCGGCGACGGCCTCGCGCATGGTGTTGAAGATGGGGCGGTCGAGCGCGGTCTGGCCGCCGCGCCCCGGCGTCACGCCCGCGACGACGTTCGTGCCGTAATCGATCATCTGGGCCGCGTGGAAGCGCCCCTCGGTCCCCGTCATGCCTTGAACGATCACTTTGGTATTTGCGTCAATCAGAATACTCATGAGTGTTCCTTTTTATGGGTCCTATTTCGATTACTCCCCGCGCTTGCTTAATTCCACGGCTTTCTGCGCGGCTTCGGACATGGTCGGCATCATGATGAGGTCGGTGCCGGCGAGGATCTCGCGGGCCTTGTCCTCGTTGGTGCCGACGAGCCGCATGACGATCGGCAGGTCGATGCCGCTGCGTTCGCGCGCGCGCAGGACGCCCTCGGCGACGCGGTCGCAGCGCACGATGCCGCCGAAGATGTTGAACAGGATCGTGTTCACGGCGCGGTCGGCGGTGACGATGCGCAGCGCCGCGGCGATGCGGTCGGGATCGGCGCCGCCGCCGACGTCGAGGAAGTTGGCGGGATCGCCGCCGTAATGCTTGACGAGGTCCATCGTGGACATGGCAAGGCCGGCGCCGTTCACGAGGCAGCCGATGCGGCCGTCGAGCTTGATGTAGCTCAGATCGTGGTGGCGCGCCTCGGACTCGAGCGGGTCCTCCTCGTTTTCGTCGCGCAGCGCGGCGATGGCCGGGTGCAGCGCGAGCGCGTTGTCGTCGAAGTCGATCTTGGCGTCCGCGCACAGGACCTCGTCGCGCGTCGTCAGGACGAGCGGGTTGATTTCGACGAGCGAGGCGTCATGGTCCATGATCACGCGCTCGAGCGCCTTGAAAATGCGGCTCGTGACCTCGTGCGTCTCGGGCGGCAGGTCGAGGAAGTAGATCGCCTGCCGGATCTGGAACGCGCGCAGGCCGAGTCCGGGCTGCACGCGCAATTTGAGAATGCGCTCGGGGGTGGCGGCGGCGACCTCCTCGATGTTGATGCCGCCGGCCGGCGAGACCATGATGACGAGGCATTTGCCGGCGCGGTCGATCACGGCGCCCGCGTAAAGTTCGCGCGCGATTTCAATGCCCTGCTCGACGAGCACGCGCTTGACGGTGATGCCCTTGATGTTCATGCCGAGGATGGTCTGCGCGTGGCGGCGGACCTCGTCGATGTTGCGCGCCAGCTTCACGCCGCCGGCCTTGCCGCGCCCGCCGACCTGCACCTGCGCCTTGACGACGACCGGCCAGACGCCGAGGTTCGTCGCGGCCTCGACGGCGGCATCGACGGTCTCGACGACGCTGCCGCGCGGCAGCGGCAATCCATAGTCGCTGAAAATCTGCTTGGCCTGATATTCATGAATCTTCATGTTTTACGCCTGCTTGAGTGAATACGTTACAGATCCTAATGATTCATGTTAAAAGCATTGGCGTGAATGTCAATGTTTAGGATGGGCGCTGAAAAACGATTTATATTCGCATTCTCGGTTCAATCGTCCCTCCGGGACTTGCGCGTTGACTGGGCTTTTTACCCGCCACTGTCGTGGCGGGCTGAAAGCGACCGTCCCTTCGGGACTCTTTCAACGCCCTGTTGAGATGGGCGGGGAGGACATGGGGCCGATGGGGCTTATATGACTTATGGGACCATAAGACGTGGATTCGTGTTCCGTTTGGCTAGGTGGCGCTATTACATGAACGGCACGATTGCGGGTACAAAAACGAAACCGGAGGTGGGCGATGGAGCGAAGGGATTTTCTCAAGGCGAATCTGGCCGCACTGGGCGGCGCGATGCTCACGGGGTGCATGACGGCAAAGCCGGTTGTCGCGCCGCCGAAACCGACGCTGAGCAACGTTCCGCCGGGCGTGAAGCTTGGCATGCGGCTCCGCAAGGGTGTGCAGGACGCCGACCTCAAGTTCATGCACCAGCTTGGGATGCGCTGGTGCCGGCTGGACATCTGGCCGCCCGACGGCAGCTACGACGCGATGGCGCGCATTCAGGAGCGCTTCGAGAAAAACGGCATCAAGATTTTCACGGTCGCATACGGCGGGATGAATCACCCGTCGATGCTGCTCGGCGGGCCGGAGCGCGACCCGAAACTCGAGGAACTCGGTGGATTTCTGCGCGATCTCGCGAAGCTGAAAATCCCGGTCACCGACATTTCGTTCTGCGAGCTCGGCAAGGGCTACAACACCTATACGACAAGCTCCGCCGACATGGACGGGATCGAGACGCGAATCTTTGACATCGCCGAAAACGCAAAGCTGGACAAGCCGGTGCTGGACCGGCGCATTTCGGCCGACGAGGTCCGCGCGGCGTTCAAATATTGCATGGACCGGCTGCTGCCGGTGGCCGAATCGTGCGGCGTGAAGATCGCGGTGCATCCAGACGATCCTCCCATCGACGAGCAGAACGGCATCGCGCGCGTGTTCCATTCGTATGAGCATTACCAGAAGATCTTCGACATGTGCCCGAGCCCGAACCTGGGCGTGAACTTCTGCGTCGGCACGTGGAGCGAGGCCGGCCCGTATGCGGGCAAGAACGTGTGCGAGGCGCTGCGGGCGTTCGCGAAGGAAGGGCGTTTGATCGACGGGCATTTCCGCAACGTGCGCGGGACGCTGCCGCGGTTCCAGGAAACATTCATCGACAACGGTGACACCGACATGCAGGAAGTCATGAACACGCTCGTGGAGGTGGGGTTCAACGGCCAGGTCGTGCCGGACCACGTGCCGGCGTTCAAAATAACCGGAGGCTACAACGCCGGCGTGGCGTTCAGCTTCGGCTGCATGCGGACGATGCTGCGCAACGCTACAGATAGAAAGAAATCATCATGAAAAAGAAAACCGCCACGACGAAATATGATGTCGCGGAGCACTTGCGGACGCCGGAGGAAATGGCTGCCTACCTGGAACTATGCCTCGAGGAGGCCGGCGACGATGCTGCGTTCATTGCGAAGACACTCGGCGATATCGCGCGCGCCAAAGGCATGTCTCAGTTCGCACGGAACACCGGTTTCGCCCCTCAGGATTGATGCCCTTCAAGAGGGCCGCCTCTTTCGCTAAAAAACATGTTGATCTTTTTTTCATACCGAATAAGATAACGGCAACACGGGCGAAGGAAATACAAAATCATGGAAGACAAACTGGTTGTTTTCAAAGGCAAACAAGTTCGGCGGGTCTTGCATGAGGGGGAATGGTATTTCTCGGTCGTCGATATCATTGAGGTCCTGACCGACAGCGATAATCCGCGCAATTACTGGAACACGATGAAAAGGCGCGAAAAAATGGGGGCCGGCGTCGAGTTGTCCACAATTTGCGTACAACTGAAAATGCCCTCGGCGGATGGGAAGATGTATCTGACCGATGCCGTTAACACCGAAAATGCGTTTCGGATTATTCAGTCCATTCCAAGTCCCAAGGCCGAGCCGTTCAAGCGCTGGCTGGCAAAAGTGGGGTATGAGCGCGTTCAGGAGATTGAGGACCCTGAGCTCGCATCAAAACGGGCGCGGGCCCTTTACGAGGCCAAGGGTTATCCGGCCGATTGGATCGAAAAACGGATGCGTTCGATCGCGATTCGTGAGGAATTGACGGGAGAATGGAAAGATCGCGGCATCCGTGAACAAAAGGACTTTGCAATTTTGACCGCGGAAATATCCAAGGCAGCGTTTGGCCTCACGCCGACCGAATACATGAAGCTGAAGGGATTGAAGCGGCAGAATCTGCGCGATCACATGACGGATTTGGAACTGATCTTTTCGATGCTCGGCGAGGCCGCCACAACCGAAATCACACGCACCCATGATGCGCAGGGATTCGAGCAAAACAAAACGGCTGCCCGGGAAGGCGGCAATGTCGCAGGCACTGCGCGTAAAGAACTGGAAAAGAAATCCGGGCGCAAAGTCGTCAGCAGCCAAAATTATCTGCCGAAACCCCGCCGGACGAAATTAATCGAACCGGTTGACGATGAGTCCTCTGATACCGGAGAAAAGTAATGTTGGGGGATTAAATGGCCGAACCAACTCCCAGTGATGCAGGTGGCACATATGATGGTCTGAGGAACAGGTATGTTTCCTTTCGATCGAACAATTTTCAAATTCAACATTGATCGACACGAAATCAATGTGCGGGACATGGTCATCGTTCTCCGAATTTTTCAAATTCCTTGTCGATGAAGAAGAAAAAAATCGTAATAGATAATTCTCTCCTCGTCTCTGCGTCACCGTGTCTCCGGGGTACATTTATTCCTGCTTGAGGAACACCGCGCCGAGCGGCGGCAGGACCAGGTTCAGCGAGCATGGGTAGTTGTGCGAGGGCTGCGGAACGGCCTCGACCTCGCCCATGTTGCCGAACCCCGCGCCGCCGTATTCGAGCGCATCGCTGTTGAGCAGCTCGCGCCAGCGGCCGCACCGCGAGACGCCGATCCGGTAGTTGAGCCGCGGCACGGGCGTGAAGTTGAAGGCCGCGACAACCGCACCGTCGTCGCCCGACTTGCCGCGCCGCACGAGCGAAATGACGCTCGACTCGTTGTCGTTGCAATCGATCCAGCTGAATCCGTCGAACGAAAATTCGATCTCGTGCATCGCGGGCTCGTTGCGGTAGAGCATGTTCAGGTCGCGCACGAACTGGTTGAGGGTGTTGTGGCGGTGGTCGCCGAGCAGGTGCCAGTCGAGGCTCAGGTCGTGCTGCCACTCGTTCCACTGGCCGATTTCGCCGCCCATGAACATGAGCTTTTTTGCCGGCTGCGCGTACATGTAGGCAAACAAGAGGCGCAAGTTGGCGAATTTCTGCCAGTCGTCGCCGGGCATTTTCCTGAGCAGCGAGCCCTTGCCATAGACGACCTCGTCGTGCGAGAGCGGCAGGACGAAATTTTCGCTGAACGCATAGAGCATGCGGAACGTGAGCTTGTGGTGGTGGAACTTGCGGAAGATCGGGTCCTTGCTCATGTAGTCGAGGGTGTCGTGCATCCAGCCCATGTCCCACTTGAGGCCGAACCCGAGGCCGCCGACATAGGTCGGGCGCGCCACCATCGGCCATGCCGTCGATTCCTCGGCGAACGTCTGCACGTCGGGGTGGCGCTGGTAAATTTCGGTGTTGAGCTTGCGCAGGAAGTCGATGGCCTCGAGGTGCTCGTGGCCGCCGAAACGGTTCGGAACCCACTCGCCCGGCTTGCGCGAGTAATCGAGGTAAAGCATCGACGCGACGGCGTCCACGCGGATGCCATCGACGTGATATTTCTCGAGCCAGTAGAGCGCGCTCGAAATGAGGAACGCGCGCACCTCGTTGCGGCCGAAATTGAAGATGTAGCTGTTCCAGTCGCGCTGAAGCCCCTGCCGCGGGTCCTTGTGCTCGTAGAGGTGCGTGCCGTCGAAATAGGCAAGGCCAAATTCATCGCTCGGGAAATGCGACGGCACCCAGTCCAGGATCACGCCGATGCCGGCCTGGTGCAGATAATCGACGAGGAACATGAAATCCTGCGGCGTGCCGTAACGGCTGCTCGGCGCGAAGTAGCCGGTCGTCTGGTAGCCCCACGAGCCGAAGAACGGGTGCTCCATGACCGGCATCATCTCGACGTGCGTGTAGCCCATGTGCTTGAGGTAGGCCGCGAGCTGCGGCGCGAGCTCGCGGTAGCTGAGCGAGCGATTGCCATCCTCCGGGACGCGCCGCCACGAGCCGACGTGCATTTCGTAGATCGAGATCGGCGCGTCGAGCGCGTTGTTGCGGTGGCGGTCGCGCATCCAGTCGCCGTCGCCCCATTCGTAGTCGAGGTCCCACACGATCGAGGCCGTGCGCGGCGGCGTCTCGGCGTGGATCGCATAGGGATCGGCCTTATCGACCTCGTAGCCGCGGTAGCGCGAACGGATGTGATACTTGTAATGGGTCATCTTGCCAAGGCCCGGGATGAAGCCTTCCCAGATGCCGCTCTGGCCGCGCATCGAAAGGTGATGGCTGTCCTTGTTCCAGTCGTTGAATTCGCCGATCACCGAAACGGCCGCGGCGTCCGGGGCCCACACGGCGAAATAAACGCCGTCGTTCTTTCCGTCGTTATAAAGATGCGATCCGAGCTTGTCGTAAAGCTTGACGTGATTGCCTTCATTGAACAGGTAAATATCATCCTCGCTGAGCAGGCTGACGCGATGCTTGACCGAATCGACAGCGGCAGTCATGTTTGATCCTCTCTCACCCGGTAATGCTTCTCGTGCCCGAAGGCCTTTTCGCAAGGCGTTATCGCCGCACAACCTCCGCAATCACTCCAGGCGGTTGTCATTGTATGGGATCATCATATATTTCAATACGGTTTTTTTGAGCGCACAACGCGGTTTATTTCCGTGACAGGTCGGATTCAAACAGGCTGAGGATCACGCGCAACGGGACGATCGCCCATTCGGGACGGTTGGCCAGCTCCCACGAAAGCTGGTGGACGGCCTTGTTGAGCATGTGGGCGTTCAGCAGCACCGCCAGTTCGTCGGGGGCATTCGGCATGAAATTGGCGTCGCCGGCCGTGTCGAGATACGTCCGAAGATAGATCACCGAGACCCACTCGCGCCACGCGCGGCACCAGCGCTCGACGGCGGCCGCCTGATCGGGGGCAATGATCCCGCCGCGGCCGTGCTCGACGAAACTCGTGAACACGGCGGCGTGGATGGAGTGCAGCATTGCCCCCACGTCGCGCAGCGGCGAACGCTTGATCCTGCGTTCGGTGAGCGAACGCGCCACGTCGCCCTCAAAATCGGCAACCATGAAATCGCGGCCGGTGAACAGGATCTGCTGCAGGACGAAATCGCCGTGGCAGCGAATCCGGCGCGCGGCGACGCGCAGGCCGATGATGGCTCGATAGACGTCGAGGATCCGCCCCTGAAGCCCCAGGACGGACTCGGCCGCGGCGCGTGAATCCTCGGGCAGCGTTCGCAGCCGCCGCTGCAACAGGTGGCTCGTCGGGCCGACCATGTTGCGCATCGACTGGTAAAACGCGCGCTGGTAATGCGGCGAGAAGGGCTCGTCGGCAAACGCCGGGTCGGATGGGTCCGACGCCAGCGCCAGGTGCATTTCCGCGCTGCGCCGCGCGAGCAGCCGGATCATGTCGGTATGATGGCCGAGCAACTCGTTGGCCTGGGGAGGAAGCTCGCGCCCCATGGCATCGACAAGCGGCAGTCCGATGCGCGGTGGTTCGCTTTCGCGCATCACGCGATCGGTCATGACCCTCTCGATGTAATTGCCGATCACGTCGAGCGCGTAGTGCCACGCCGTCGCCTCGTACGGGACCGCCCGCCGCAAAATGGCCACGCTGACCGGCTCGGCGCGCGGCGTGACATATTCGATCGAACCCATCACCTCGGGCGTGTTGGCGAATTTGCCCGCCAGGAAGCGGCCGATTTCGAGGTCCGGATTGATTCCGGTTTCCATCCGCCGAAACATCTTCAGGGCGAGCTGATCGCCGTAAGCCAGCGTGGTCAAGGCCGGATTGCCCTTGCCCAGGGTGGGTGCGAAGCCGGCCTCGGGCGCCGCAAGAATGCCGCCCAACCGGCGCGCCGGCCGGCACACAACACCCCCTTGCAGCCCCTTGAGCCTGCGGTGGCGCGCAATCGACGCCAGAATGGCCGAACCGAACGCGGAATCGCCCGCCGCGTCGTAGAGGATCGCGGGGTTCGCCGGAGCGGCGCGCGGCGAAACAATGCGGATCGATGCGATCACCGTCTGCCGCGCGTCGCGCAGGATTTGTTCGGCAGCGGCTCCCGTCGCCATCCCGATCGGGATCAAATAAACTTCCGGTTCGCCCTCGGTGAAATCGAGCTCGACCATCGCAAGCACGAACAGCTTCGATTCGTGGCGCAGCGGGACGTAGTCGTGAATGACCGCACCGCGCACCGTGCGGTCCTTGCTGCCATACCAGCGCGCACCCTCGATGTATGGCAAGACCTCTTCCTCCAGCGCGTCCCTCTGCTCCGGCCGCAGCAGGGTTTCCCAGTTTCCGGCAACCGTGATTTCACGGATTTCGCGCGCGGCGGTCTCGAGCTCGATCCTCGTCTCGGCCGGCTCGAGCTTGAACCAGTAAAACGAATGCGGGCCGATCGTGAGGAAATACGGCAGTTCGCCGATGCGCGGGAAATACGTGTGCCCGAATAGCTCGAGCGGGACCATGCCCTTGAAGCCCGACAGGTCGAGCTCGAGGTATTGCGCGTAGCGCGACAGGTTCACCATCACCAGGATCGTTTCCATCTCGAAGTGGCGGACAAAGACGAGCACCTTGCGGTTGTCGGGCTTCAGGATCTCCATCGTGCCGCGGCTGAACGCCTTGTGCTGCTTGCGCAGAGCGATCAGCCGCTTCATCCACCACAGGAGCGAATGCGGGTTCATGAGCTGCGTCTCGACGTTGATCGCCTCATACCTGTATTCGGGGTCGGTGATGACGGGCAGATACAATTGCTGCGGGTTGGCGCGCGAGAAGCCCGCGTTGCGGTCGGCGCTCCACTGCATCGGCGTGCGCACGCTGTTGCGGTCGCCGAGGTAAATGTTGTCGCCCATGCCGATCTCGTCGCCGTAATAAATCACGGGCGTCCCCGGCAGCGACATCAGCAGCCCGTTCATCAGCTCGATTTTTCTTCGATTATTGCCCAGAAGCGGCGCGAGCCGGCGGCGAATCCCCAGATTGATGCGCGCCTGCTTGTCGCGCGCGTAGGCGCGATACATGTAGTCGCGCTCCTCGTCGGTCACCATCTCGAGCGTCAGTTCGTCGTGGTTGCGCAGGAACAGCGCCCACTGGCACCTCGGCCCGATCGGCGGCGTCTGCTCGAGGATGTCGATGATCGGAAAGCGGTCCTCGAGCTGCACGGCCATGAAGATGCGCGGCATGAGCGGGAAGTGAAACGCCATGTGGCAGCCTTCGCCGGTCAGGTATTGCGCGGCGTCCTCGGGCCACTGGTTGGCTTCCGCGAGCAGCATGCGGTCGCTGAAGTTCTCATCGACGTGCCGCCGCAGTTCCTTCAGGAACGCGTGCGTCTGCGGCAGGTTCTCGCAGATCGTCCCTTCTTCCTCGAACAGGTACGGGATCGCGTCCAGCCGCATGCCCGAAATCCCCATGTCCATCCAGAAATCGATGAACCGGAACACGGCGCGCGAGACGCGCGGGTTGGCGAAGTTGAGGTCGGGCTGGTGCGAAAAAAAACGGTGCCAGTAATACGCCTTCGCGACGTTGTCCCACGTCCAGTTGCTGACCTCGAAATCCTTGAAGATGACGCGCGCGTCGCGGTACCTGTCCGGCGTGTCGCTCCACACGTAGTAGCCGCGCTCGATGCTCCCCATCGGCGTCCTGCGCGCGCGTTGAAACCACGGGTGCTGGTCCGACGTGTGGTTGATGACGAGCTCGCTGATGACGCGAATGTCCCGCGCCGCGGCCTCCTTTAGAAACAGCCGCAGGTCGCGCAGCTTTCCGTAAAGCGGATGGACATCGGTGTAATTGGCGATGTCGTAGCCGTCGTCCTTGAGCGGCGACGGGTAAAACGGCAGCAGCCAGATCGCGGTGATCCCCAAATCCTGAAGGTAATCGAGTTTCTCCGTCATCCCGCGGAAATCGCCGTAACCGTCGGCGTCGCTGTCGCGGAACGCGCGCACGTGAAGCTCATAAATAATCGCATCTTGATACCAAACCGGATCGGGAGGCAACAACGACAGGAAGGAATGATTGTTTTTGGCCATATCCCCCGCCCGCATGGTTCATGTGTGTGCAATGATTCATGATAGTTGGAACCGAATGCGGGAGTCAAATTTCAGCCTCGGCGGTCCTGGCGCCTTGGCGTTAAATCTCTCCCCGCCTTGACTTTTGCCCCTATCTCCATTAGCTTTTTTAATGATTGCGAGTGTCTGCCAATGAACACGATCGAACACGGCCTGAGCGTCATCATCCCCTGCCACAACGAGCGGGACGCGATTGTGCGCGTGCTGGACCAGATCGAAGGCGCGTTGAACACCGCCACAATCCCGCACGAAATCATCGTCGTCGATGACGGCTCGACCGACGGCTCCGCCGACCTGATCGACGCGCGCCGGTTCAAGCTCGTGCGCCACCAGACGCGCATGGGTTACGGCGCGGCGATCAAGTCCGGCGTGCGCGACGCGCAATACGATTCGATTTTGATTACCGATGCCGACGGCACCTACCCGAACGAGCGCATCCCGGATTTCGTGAAGGCGCTCGAGGGCAAGGACATGGTCGTTGGCGCGCGTCCATACGTCGCGATCCAGCCGATCCGCCGGCCGGCGAAATGGGTCCTCCGCACGCTCGCCCAATATCTGTGCCGCCGGCCGATCCCCGACCTCAATTCCGGTTTCCGCATCTTCACGCGCGAGCTGTTCGAAAAATTCGAGCACCTCTACCCGGAGGGCTTTTCGCTCACGACGACGATCACGCTCGCGACCCTCACCAGCGGCCGCCGCGTCGAATACGTCCCGATCGAGTATCATCCGCGCGTCGGCACGTCCAAGATCCGCCCCATCCAGGACACGCTCGGTTTCCTCAGCCTCATCCTGCGCATCGTGCTCTACTTCGACCCACTGCGCATCTTCCTGCCGCTCAGCCTGATCCTGATCATCGCCAGCGTCATCGACGGCATCCTCAGCAAGCTCGTTTTCCATCAGGTCGCGGACGTGAGCACGGTATTATTGTTCGTGACCGGCGTGCAGGTGATGGCCATCGGCGCCCTCGCCGACCTCATCACGCGCAGGATGAAGTAACGATTCTCATTAGGTATTCATAATGCGCGACATTTACGCCAGTAAAGCCATAAGCCAGATCCCGCGACTGCTTTCGCTCGAGGATCGCATTCCGTTTTCGCCGACGTACGGCTGCTGCAACCGCGAGTTCTGGCTGTGCCGGGCAGTCGATTTTCCGAACTCGATCATGCAGTTCGGCATCCACGCCCTCGCGCTCGCGTGGAAGCACGAGATGCCCGGCAACATCTATTACCAGCACCCGAAGATCGCCGAGTGGACCGTCGCCGCAATGGATTACTGGATGAAGATCCAGCACCGCGACGGCTCGTTTGATGAATTCTATCCGAATGAGCGTGGCTGGGCCGGCCCGACCGGGTTTTTGCTTTATTCGATGATCGATTCCTACCGGTTGCTCGGCGAGGCGTTCCCGGAAAAACTCAAGCCGCAATTCTTCGATGCGTGCGAGCGCGCGGCGAAATATCTGATCAAATGGGACGAAAGCGGGGTTTTGGCAAATCATCACGCGATGGCCGTTTTGCCGGTGTTTGAAACGGCACGATTGCTTAACACCCGTGAACTATGGGTCGGTTATGAAAAGAAGCTCGCCGAGTTCTACACCTATTGCAATCCGGAGGGCTGGTGCCTCGAATACGACGGCGCCGATCCCGGCTACCTCTCCGCGACCGTGAGTTTCCTTGGCAAGATCTACAAGCACCGGGCCGAAGTCGCTTTGGTGCGCGATGACAAGCGCATGCGCGAGGTGATGACGCGCGCCGTCGATTTCTGCGCGTGGTTCGCATACCCGAACGGCCATTACGCCGGCACGATCGGCAGCCGCCAGACGCTCCATTTTTATCCGCATGGATTCGAGATCCTCGCGCCCGAATACCCGATGGCCGCAGCCGTGGCCGATCATCTGCTCAAGGGCTTGAATGAGGGCGCGCTCGTCCCGCCTGAAATTCAGAGCGATCGTTATTACCAATACCGCATCCCTGAATTGCTGTTAAGTTATGTCGATTACGGCCAGCGCCCGGCGCAGATTCCTACCCTGCCCTGGCAAACCGAGCCACTCGAGAAATATTATCCCAACGGCCGGTTCCTGATGCGCACGACGCCGCAAAGCTACACGGTCGTGAACGCGGCCAAGGGCGGCATCATCAAGCATTTCGACCTCAATTCCAATAAACTCATTTTTAACGATTGCGGGATTCTGGCCGAACTCGAAGACGGCCGCGTGATCACCTCCCAGTGGATCGATCCGCAATACGCCGTCGAAAGAAGACCCGATTACGTCGCGATCCGCGGCACGACGCACCGCGTCGCGACGAAGATCTTCACCCCGCTCAAGTTCATCGCGTTCCGCCTCTTCATGCTCGCGATCGGATGGAACAGCAAGCTCGCCTACGAAATGAAAGGCCTCATCCGCCGGCTGCTCATGACCCAGGCCAAGCCGATGCCGGTGCGGTTCGCGCGGCAAATCCAATGGAACGGCAACGAATTGCTGGTCACGGATTTATTGGAAATAAACGAGACACGCGTGCGACGGCTGCTGATCGGCGACGAAATGCCGGTGCGCTACGTGCCGCAGTCGCGCTATTTCCAGCCGCAGGAACTCGACGTCAGCGGCTGGACGGCCCCGCCCGAAGCCATCGAGAAACTCAATCGCAACGGCAAGCTCACGGTACGCCGCCGCGTGAAGACATCCACCCCCGCCGCGATCGAGACCGAATTCGAATGAAATTCACGCGCAAAACCGTCATCAGGATTTTTCACTGGCTCGGCATCCTGATGCTGATCGGCCTCATCTGGTGGGCCGGCCCGGGCGAGATGATCAAGCTCATCCGGAAGCTCGACCCATGGTGGCTGCTTGTCGGATTTCTGTTAAATATCCCGCAAATCGGCCTCAAGGCCTACCGCTGGCACTTGATGGTCAACTGGCAGGGGATGCGGTTCACATACCCACAGGCGTTCCTGTCGTATTTCGGGTCTTTGTTAATAGGATTTATCACGCCCGGCCGGCTGGGCGAAATGATCAAGGCCGTAACGCTGCGCAACGAATGCAAGGTCCCGATGGCGCGAGGACTTTCGAGCGTCATTCTCGACCGCGTGTTCGATATGTATTTGCTGTTAACATTGGGCTCGCTCGGGATCATCCGCTTCGCCGTCGTCGGCACGCGGCTTTCATGGCCGGCGTTCACGGCGACGTGCGTTTTGATGTTTCTGCCGTTGGCTTTTCTGAATGAGCGCATTTTCCGCAAGGCGACCGGCGTGATGATTTCGCTTCCCGCGCTCAAGGGAAAATCCGATTGGCTCCGCGAGCAGATCGATCATTTCGCAAGCGGCCTGGCCGTGCTCACGCCGCGGCACCTCGTAATCAGCGTCGCGCTCACCATCACCGCCTACTTCATCTTTTTTGTCCAATGCCTGTGCTGCGCGTATTCGCTCGGGTTCACGCTGCCGTTCCGCGACCTCGTGATGATGATGGCCGCGAGCAACTTCATCTCGCTCGTGCCGATCTCGCCGCCGAACGGCCTCGGAACGCGCGAGGCATGCCTCACGTACTTCCTGTCAAGAACAACGCCGCCGCAGGTTCCCGCGACGGCGATCAGTTTCGGCCTGACTATTTTCCTGGTCTTATTCGTCGGCGGCGGGCTCATCGGATGGGTCTGCTGGATCTACGCGCCAATGGGCATGCGAACAGCGGCCAAAGAGGTGACTGAGAAAAGGAAATTGACCACGGAATAAAGGAAATGGATGGTGGGAAGGAAACGATCGCTTTCAAAACGAATGATGTGGAGGCGACTATGCTCCCCTCAATTGGGACTTATATCGTAATGGCTATTGTCGGTGGATCAATCGGGTCAAATTTCCACGAGTGGAAACAAGGATTGTTTTTTGGCCTGATTGTCGGCATCATCATCTCGTATGCTCACTACCATTTGACACACGCCACGTTATTTAGGTTTTTCCATTATTCCATGGCGGTCCATCGTTGCGCTCGGATCAATCATGATCGAAAACTCGATCGGCGGTTCACAATTCTCGATTACGTGCTCGGCTATGGTTGGATTTTAACGAGCATCGCTGTTGTTGTGATTGGCGTGTTGCTCGCAAATGTTTTGGGCAAATTGGTGTGATTATTAAAACAGGAGGCAACGGAGGGAACAGAGAATTTCTCCGTTCACTCCGTTGCCTCCTGTTTTAAGGAAATGTCGCTTCGAGCCGAAGCGACCTACTGACCTTCATTAAAAACGTTCACCAGGTTGATCCCGTGGCGCTGCAGCGCCGCGATCGCCACATCGGTGTCCTCGAACCGGAAGATCAGCACGGCCTTGTCGGTGCGGCCGAACGTGAACGCTTACATGTATTCGACGTTCGTGCCGGCCTCGTCGATCACGTCGAGCACCGAGTCGAGCCCGCCCGGGCGGTCGGGGACTTCGACGGCGGCAACCTCGGCGACGTTGACGATCAAGCCTGCGTCCTCCAGGGCCTTCTTGGCCTTCTGCCAATCATCGACAATCAGGCGCAGGATGCCGAATTGCTGGGTGTCGGCGAGGGTCAATGTGCGGATATCGACGCCCGCCTCGGCCAACGCATGGCACGGGAGCTTGAGCCTGCCGGCCTGGTTTTCCAGAAAAACCGAGAGCTGATGGATCTTCATCGAGTCGCATCTCCGGGTAAGAAATTCACATCGAAGCCATTTCACGAAATACACGAAACCGACACGAAAGGCACGAAAATATTGTAAGCCAGCTATAAATCGGGCCAAAAACCCTGCCGGATGCACTGCGCCGCATCGCGGGCCTCGCGCGCGACCGACCAGAATCCCTTGGCGCGACGACGATCATTCTTCGCCAATTTATCCAATTCCTCAAGCGCGGACTTGGCCTGCATCGACCCGAGCGCATAACTGCACCAAAACCGCACATCAGCCGACGGATCTTCCAGGCACCTGATTAATCCGCGAGTGACTCTTTGACGTGATCCGCGCGAAACCTGTTTGGCGGGGCGCTTGCATACACCTAAGATCATCAGGATCATTCCCAGTGCCTCGGCTGCATGTGCACGCACCTGAATGTCATCTTCTTTTGCCAACAAAACTTTCAGCAACGGCTCGACTGCCCGTTCATCGCCGATTCTGCCAAGCGCATACGCGGCGAATTGCCGAGTGACATTCGCATTCCGGCCGTCGAGCAACCGGATGCACCCGCGTATCGCCAAAGCACCATCCGGAATGTGATTGGCGGCCTCGCAAACGACAATTTCGTCTGGGTGAGTCAGCAATTTGAGACAGACCGTCACCGCAACGCGCTTGCCCAAAACATTTAATTTTCCAAATTGCCCCGCGATCGATTGATTGCCGTTTTCTATGCTTTTGATGATCGCGCGCCTGATTCGAACGGCTTCGACCGTCCCTACGGGACTCGTGAATTTATTGGGTCGTTTACCCGCCACTGGCATGGCGGGCTGAAAGCTGCCGTCCCTGCGGGACTTTGTTGAAACCCGGTTCAGGCGTTTTAATTGATTCGTCATGATTGAGTGTTCATCTTGACCTGCGGCGCGGTGCGTTCGATGGCGCTTTCGATTTCGAAATATTCGGCGCCGTTGAAGTTGAACATGCTCGCGACAAGGTTCGACGGGAAGACCTGGATGCGCGTGTTGAGGTCGCGGACGTTCGCGTTGTAAAAGCGGCGCGCGGCCTGGATGCGGTCCTCGGTGTTGACGAGCTCGCGCTGCAGCGCGAGGAAATTGGCGCTGGCCTTGAGGTTGGGGTAACCCTCGACGACCGCGAACAGTTGGCGCAGTGCCCCGACGAACTCGTTTTCGTCGCGCGCCTGCGACTGCGGCGAACCGTTGGACGCCGCCGCGCGGTTGCGCGCCTGGACGACCGCTTCGAGCACCTGCCGCTCGTGCGCCGCGTAACCCTTGACGGTCTCGACCAGGTTCGGGATCAGGTCATAGCGGCGCTTGAGCTCGGTGTCGATCCCCGCCCACGACTCTCGCACGAAATTGCCGATCCTCACGAGCCCGTTATACGTGCCGATCAGCCACATCATCGGGATCAGGATGACCAGGACGCCGCAAATGAGCGGCACGTACGGGGGCAGTTCGTTCATGCGTTCACCTCGCCGCCGGATTTCAGCTCCTGCACCAAATATTCGGGCATGCCGTCAAGCAGGCCCTGGACGGTTTCGACGGCCGTCATGATTTCGGCCACCGGCCAGCGCGCGTTTTTCCACACGATCACGCCGCGCGGCTCGAACTGGATCATGTATTGCGGCCGCCCGAGCAGGAATTCCATCGCGCGCGTGTGCAGCACATCATACGCCCACTTGCGGTCCTCGGCCTTGACGAAAAACTTTTTGCTGAAATCGGCCGACTCGAAATCGATGTCGTCGTGGCCGAAGAATTCGCCGATCTTGTCGAGAAAGCCCTCCGGCCGAATGAGCAGTGGCTTGAGCGCCACGGGGCTTTCGAGGATCGCGGCGGAAAAATGATGGTGATGCGTTTGCCGCCGGCCCTTGGAGTCGGTCGAGTGCGTTTCGTAATGATAATCGAACGCCATCAGGAGCCGCCCGCTCCAATCGCCGGCCGCAATGTTATACGCATACCGGTTGTCGCCTTCCTGCAGGCAGCGAAACAAAGGCCAGTTGCTGTCGAGCGCGGAGTAATGACTCGCGTCGAACTGCAGGCCGCGCAGTTTTGCCCACGCGGAAATTTCAACCCGCCGCCGCCGCTCCTGAATCGCACCGTAGGCCGCGATGATGATGAAGAGGATCACGAACAGCGGAAAAATAAACAGGACAAGATTGTCGTGCATTAAAAACCTCGTTCGTAGTCCCGCCTTCAGGCGGAATAAATCCTGTTCGAATGATTGTTCCGCCTGAAACGGTCCGATGGCCTACATATCGGGGTCGTCCCAGCCCTTACCATAATCTTTGAGGGGATAATCCCGCCACAACCGAATCACGTCATCAGAATTGTATTCACCGAGAAAATCACGTGCGCTGGAGAATGGCCAATCCTGCCATTTTGAGACGTATCCGTGCTTGACCGGGTTATTGTGAACGTAGTTCATCGTGGCCCAGAAATGTTTTTCCGAGCGCATGCGACGGTCGGTGCACGAATGCCAGACTTGGCGTCCGCGGCTGCGGTCCTCACCATTCCAGTCGTGAGAAGTTCTTCCGTGTAATTGCCCAATTCGATCGGCAAAGACGTCCAGATCCTCTGTATAGAGCAAAACATGGTAATGGTTCGGCAAAACGCACCAGGCAAAAATGGAAGGCCCCGGAGTCTCCATGATTGCAGTCATAAGACTCTGTTCGAAATCGGTCATACGCCGGTTGGAAGTGCCGATGAAATGCGCATGTTCGTAGCATGCGGCCGAGATCAGGTAGTTGCCTTCTCCTGAAAAATGGGGCGGCCGATGCCATGGATAACGTTGCCTCTGGCGTTCTGCCATTACGATTTCACGCTGATCGGGGGTAAGTTTGCGCCAATTATACATGGTTCGTTTTTTCCGCCTGAAGGCGGGACTACGAACGGATTTCCTTCGCCTGCGGCGAAGTTTGAACAACAATAATTCGTTTTTTCCGCCTGAAGGCGGAACTACTAACTTTACGCTTTACGATTCTTGGTTGCGCTTGTCGATGACGCGCTTGGCCTTGCCTTCGCTGCGCTCGATCGAGTGCGGCTCGACGAGGCGCACCTTGATGCGCAGGCCGACCGTGCGCTCGATGGCGTGGGCGATCTTGCCCTGCACCTCCTCGAGAGAGCGCACGCGGTCACTGAACACTTCCGGCGTGACCTCGACCTGCACCTCGACCTGGTCGAGCCCTTTCTCGCGCGTCAGGATGATGCGGTAATGCGGGACCGTGCCTTCGACCGCGAGGAGCGCCGACTCGATCTGCGACGGGAACATGTTCACGCCGCGCACGATCAACATGTCGTCGCTGCGGCGGCCGATGCGGCGGATGCGCCGCACCGTGCGCCCGCACGGGCACGCCTCGGTCTGGATCGACGTGATGTCGCGCGTCCGGTAGCGGACGATCGGCATGGCTTCCTTGGTCAGCGTCGTGATTACCAGTTCGCCCTCGGAACCGTCGGGCAGCGGCTCGCCGGTTTCGGGGTTGATGATCTCCGGGTAGAAGTGGTCCTCAAACACGTGCAGGCCGTTCTGGTTGCAGCATTCGCAGCCGACGCCCGGCCCGATGATTTCCGTGAGACCGTAGATGTCGTAGGCCTTGATCCCCGCGACCTCCTCGATGTGCCGCCGCATCGCGTCGCTCCACGGCTCGGCGCCGAAGACGCCCGCGCGCAGCGGCAGCTCGCGCAGATCGACGCCCATTTCTCATGAGCGCTCGGCCAGGTGCGTGAAGTAGCTCGGCGTGCAGCTGATCGCCGTCACGCCGAAATCCTTCATGATCATGATCTGGCGATCGGTGTTGCCGCCACTGATCGGGATGACCATCGCGCCCAGCGCCTCCGCGCCGTAATGCGCGCCCAGGCCACCGGTAAACAGGCCGTAGCCGTAGGCGTTCTGCACGATGTCGCCGCGGTGCAGCCCGCAGCACGCCAGCGAGCGCACCATGACGTTGGTCCACACGCCGAGGTCGGCCTGCGTGTAGGCGACGACGATCGGCTTGCCGGTCGTGCCGCTGGAGGCATGCAGGCGCACGATGTCGGTGAACGGGCTCGCGAACAGGCCGTACGGATAATTGTCGCGCAGGTCGGTCTTGACCGTAAACGGAAGGCGCGCGATGTCCTCGAGCTCGTGAATGCAGTCCGGCCCGAGCCCGCGCTCGCTCATGCGATTGCGGAACAGCGCCACGCGCTCGAACATGCGCGCGACGATCTTGCGCAGGCGCACGAGCTGCAGGTCGCGCAGACGATCCTGCGGCAGATAATCCATCGCGCTGGCCGTCTGGAACGGCGCGACATCCGGCTGAATGGACGCGTTAACCATGATTTTAGTCCTGAGTGCTGAGTGCTGAGTCCTGAGTAAACTCTTTGGGATTTCCACTTGATGCCATGCTGCGGCCGATCGCGAACGCCCGCTCGTTCATTTCGTGCAGTTTCTTCGGCAACACCCACCGAATCGCTTCAATCCAGACATTCTCGTCGATGTCGAGATGCGCGCTGAGCGCGCCGAGCATGGCGGTGTTCAGCGCGCGCCCGAGGCTTTTGGCGTCATCGCCAAGGAATGCCGGCTCGATGAGAACGCCGTCGCTCTTGAGGCGCGGCCGGCTGACGTCGATCCACTCCGGCGCGAACGCCACCAGGAAGTCGGCCTCGCCGGGCGGCACCATCGGGCTCAGCACGCGCGCGCCGAACCGGATGTCGCTCGCGACGGAACCGCCGCGCTGGCTCATGCCATGCACTTCGCTCTTCTTCACGTCGAGGCCGGCGAGGAACGCCGCCGCGGCGATCACGTCCGAAGCCGTCAGCACACCCTGGCCGCCGAGCCCCGCGATCACGACATTCACGATTCCATCACGCATGGGTCGCGCTCCCCGGGGCCGTCGCGCAGTCGCACGAAGCGCCCTGCCGCCGCGCCTGCTCGTATTGCCTGATCTTCCCGGCCGCCAGGATGCACGGCCGCCGCACGATGATGAGCGCCGGTTTCTCGGCCGCGAGGCATTCGCGCAGCACGACCTCGAGCCGCCCCGGTTCGACAAGCGGATCGATCGTATGCACGGATTCGATCCCGATCCCGCGCGCCAGCGCCTCGTAATCGACCTTGTGCGCCGGCTCGTGGCCAAGCGAGCGGCCCGTGCCGGGGTGCTCCTGCAGGCCGGTCATGGCCGTCGTGCCGTTGTCCAGAAGCAGCACGACGTGGCCGGTCGGCGGGACGTTATACATCATCTCGACAAGCCCCGTGATGCCGCTGTGCATGAACGTCGAGTCGCCGATGACGCTCACGACGCGGCGCGCTTCGTCCGGCGGCAGCACGTGCCGCAACCCGAGCCCCACGCCGATCGACGCGCCCATGCACACGCACGTGTCCATCGCCTCCAGCGGCGGCAGCACGCTCAGCGTGTAGCAGCCGATGTCGCCGGCGACGATGCAGTCGAGGTTCTTGAGCGCCTCGAAGCTGGCGCGGTGCGGGCATGCCGCGCAAAGCGCGGGCGGCTTGCCGGGCGGCGCCACGGTGTCGGCCGAATCGTCGTGGCTCAGAATCTTGCGCACGCGCGCGACGTCCAGTTCGCCGAACCGATACTTCGCCGGCTTGTCCTCAACGCTGATCCCCGCTGCGCGAATCGCGTCGGCCAGCCACGGGTCGCCTTCCTCAATCACCACGCAGCGCTCGAACCGCCCGGCGAACGACCGGATCAGCCCCATTGGCAGCGGATACGTGACGCCCAATTTCAAGATCGCCGCGCCGGGGGCCGCTTCCATCGCGTGCATCGTCGCCACGCCCGAGCAGATGATCCCGAGCGCCGGGCCCTGTCCCTCGAACATCAGGTTCAGCGGCGAGGTCTCGTTCCAGCGCGCGATTTCGTCGAGCCGCGCGCGAAGCCGGTGGTGCGCCGGCCGCGCGTAGGCCGGGATCATCACGCGTGCCTTGATGTCTTTTTCGTAATGTGGCGCCGGGGGAGAAGGCTGGTTCGAGGAGGGTCTTACGAGCGTCTTGCTGTGGCATACACGGGTCGTCACGCGGAGCAGGACTGGGGTGCGCCATCGCTCGCTCAGTTCGAGCGCGCGCAGCGTATATTCGTAAGCTTCCTGCGAGTCCGCGGGCTCGAGCATCGGCACGCCCGCGGCGACCGCGTAGTGCCGGTTGTCCTGCTCGTTCTGGCTCGAGGCCATGCCGGGATCGTCGGCCGAGACGATGACCAGCCCGCCCGAGCAGCCGGTGTAGGCGACCGTGAACAGCGGGTCGGCCGCAACGTTCAGGCCAACGTGCTTCATCGTGACGATCGCGCGGCCGCCGCCGAACGCGGCGCCGATCGCCACTTCCATGGCCACTTTTTCGTTGGGCGCCCACTGGGCGGGCCCGCCGAGCTTCGACAGCCGTTCCAGGATTTCAGTCGAGGGCGTGCCCGGGTAACCGGTCGCCAAGGCGACGCCGGCGTGCTTCGCCGCCAGCGCGATCGCCTCGTTGCCGCTCAAAAGCAGGCGTTCTGTTAATTTCGTTTCGGTCATACTTCCACCACTCGAACGGTCGTCCCATTCGGACCCGCTTGATGTTATCGTTTCAAGGCATAAATGTCAAAGTGAGCCTGAAGAGGTGTGGGATCAATCTGCCGCGTGGCGCGGAGATCTCAATCCGGCGGCTTTAAGTTTTGTGCACTTATCATCTGATGATATATATATTTTTTATTGACAAACATGGCCGCCCGGGTGTTTACTGGGGCTACGGTGTCATTCCATGCAAGGAGGATCCGCCATGAAAAATCTTATCGTGGCAATGATCGCAGCCTGTGCGCTTGGGCTTTTCGGGTGCCGCGCGGCAACAACAGAACACGCGATTTCGGCAAAACCGGCCACGACGGCCGCCAGGCGCATCGGCGTTTATGATTCCAGATCGGTGGCCGTCGCTTTCGCGGGGAGCGCGAAACACGAGGCTCGCACGGCCTCGGAACTGACCGCGCTCAAGCAGGCCAAGGCCTCGGGTGACCAGGTGAAGATCGCCGAGGCCGACAAGCGCGTGTGGGATTCACGCAAGCGCCTCCACCGGCAGGGGTTCGGCACCGCGCCGGTGAATGACATCCTCGAGCTGTATCCGGACGAGGTCAGGGCGCTCAAGGCGAGGCGCGGCATCGACGCTCTTGTTTCCAAATGGGACGCGAAAGCGCTCGCGCAATATGCCGGCGCCGAACAGCTTGATGTGACCGACGAGATGATCGAGATCCCGCAGCCGAGAGAGAAACAACGCCGCAGCGCGCAGGAAATCCGCAAATCCAAGCCGCTGTCCGAAGCGCAGGTGGAACGCGTCATCAAACAGGAAACCGGCCATTGAACGCGTGATGTTTCGGCTGAAAGCATTTCATTTGCCCATTGATGAGCCATGACCAATAATGGCTCGCGTTTGGGTTGTTCAATCAGCAGGGGGAGGCAAACGATGGAATACACACGCCTTGGCCGCAGCGGACTCACCGTCAGCCGCGTCACGCTCGGCACGATGAATTTCGGCAACGTCACCAGCGAGGCCGACGCGTTCAAGATCATGGACCGCGCCATGGAGCTCGGTATCACGTTCTTCGACACGTCCAACAACTACGGGTTCGTCCCGAAGGGCCTCACCGAGACGATCATCGGCAAGTGGCTCGCCCAGGGCGGCGACCGCCGCGACAACATCGTGCTCGCCACGAAATTCTACGCCGGCATGCCTTGCAGCCCGGACCACCCGATGAGCCCGACCCATCAAATGGGCCTGACCGCGATCAAGATCCGCCGCGACCTCGACGCGAGCCTCAAGCGGCTCCAGACCGATCACGTGGACCTCTACCAGATGCACCACATCGACCGGCGCGTCGGCTGGGAAGAGCTGATGCCGGAGCTCGAGCGCGTCGTCAATCTCGGCAAAACAATTTACGTCGGGTCGAGCAATTTCGGCGGGTGGCACATCGCCCAAGCTCAGGCCGCCGCGCGCGAGCGCCATTTCATGGGCCTCGTCAGCGAGCAGCACCAATACTCGCTCGTCTGCCGCATGCCGGAGCTCGAAGTGCTCCCCTGCTGCAAGGCGCACGGCATCGGCGTGATCGTCTATAGCCCGCTCGGCGGCGGCCTGCTGAGCGGCCATGCGCTCAACCCCGCCAAGGGCACGCGCGGCGACAGCCCCGAGGCCCGCGCAAAGATGGAAAAGTGGCGGCCGGCGCTTGAGAAATTCAGCGCCCTATGCAAGAAGATCGGCCGGCGCGAAGCCGACGTGGCCCTGGCCTGGACGCGTGCCAACGACGCGATCACGTCGCTGATCCTCGGCCCGCGTAGCGTCGAGCAACTCGACCAACTCGTCGCCGGCCTGGAGCTCAAGCTGGACGCGGGAACACTTGCCGAGCTCGACAAGATCTTCCCCGGCCCCGGCGGCCCCGCCCCCGAGGCCTACGCCTGGTAAAGTTCGTAGTCCGTAAAGTTCGTAGTCCCGCCTTCAGGCGGAATATCCCGGCCTTCGGCCGCGGCTGAGCTTTGTCATTGTGAGACAGTGTAAGTATGATAAGACGCTTTATGCCATCTGATATGGAACAGGTTCTGAGTATTTGGCTTGAAGCTTCAATTAAAGCTCATGATTTTGTGGCAAAAGAGTTTTGGGAATCCAAAATGTCAGACATGCGTAATGTATATATTCCGAATTCCGAAACCTATGTCTTTTCGGATAGCGGATCCATTAAAGGTTTTTTATCGCTCAGCGGGGATGTATTGGCAGCTATTTTTGTTACTCCGGGCTCTCAGGGTCAAGGTATCGGGCAGCAATTGATGGATAAGGCAAAATCACTGAGAAATAAGTTAACGCTAACTGTATATCGCGATAACCATAAGAGCGTTGAATTTTACAAAAAAAACGGCTTCGTGGTCGTGCGGGATGAGATCGACAAACACACGGGACACGCGGAAATCTTGATGGCATACGAGCCATAACAAGTCTGAAGCCGGCGACAAGCTGATCGAATTCGCTTGTTCCAATGTGGGGCCGGCGCCCCCGCCGGCCATTTAATTTTCAATTGGAACAGGAGGAAACAGAGGCAACAGAGAAATTGTAACGAATATTCTCCGTTATCTCCGTTATCTCCGTTTCCTCCTGTTTAAATCCTGGTGGTTTTTTCGCGTCTTTGCGCTTTTGCGCTTTTGCGTGAACGTATTGTTGTTTAAACCGCCGGCACGCCGACCCGCTCACCCGGCGCGAGGCCGCTCAGAATCTCCCGCTGCCCGTCGCGCCGCGATTCCCCGAGCGTCACGAACCGGCGCTCGAACTGATTCTTCCCCCTATCGACCCACACATACGTCAATTGCCCGACCCTCAATATCGCTTTCTCCGGAGCATAAATTCGTTTCTCTCTCCCTGTCGGGATCAGCAGCCGCCCGAACATGCCGGGGTAAATATCGCCCCTCTCCGGCAGCGAGACCTTCACCAGCATCGACCGTGATCCCGGCTCGGCCTGCGGGACGATCTCCTCGACGCGGCCCTGAACCGTGGTCGTGAGCGCGTCGATCATGACCGCGAGATCGGTGCCCGGCCGTAATCTCCCGGCCAGCGATTCCCTCACGTAAGCCTCGAGCCGCATCCGCGTCGGGTCATACAACTTCAATATCGGCGTCCCCGGCGTCGCGGTGTCTCCAGGCTCGGCATATTTATCGACGATCCGCCCGCCGAATGGCGCTTCAATGACGGCGTAACTCGATCCGGCCTGCGCCTCGCCAACGGCTTGCTCGGTGCGCTGCACCTCGGCGCGCGCGGTTTTATACGCGGCCTCGGCCGTGTCGAACTGGCTGCGCGGAATAATCGATTTATCCACGAGCGACTTCATCCGGTTATATTCTTTTTCGGCCTCGGAAAGCTTCGCGCGCGCGGAGTTGACCGCCTCCTTCGCCTGCTGTTCGCGCGCGGCGAGATCGCGGCTGTCGAGCCGCGCCAGCACCTGCCCGCGCTCGACGCGATCTCCCGCCCCGACGTTGATCTCGCCGATCGTCGCCATGATGCGCGGAGAAATCATCGTCTCGCGAATCGCCGACAACGTCCCCGGCACGCGCTCGATGACTTGCTCATTGGATTCGGTGACCGGCTGAACAGCGGCCATCCTGGGCGCAACCGATTCCGGCGCTTTCGCCACCCCCGGCTCGACCTTCGTCTTAAACGCCCCCGCCAGCCACGCCAGCACAAGCCCCATGAGTACGATCCCGACGATCCACAGCAGCAGTTTTGTAATCACCGAACCCCGCATATAAAATCCTTTCTCATTGGTCCACATCGTCCACTCAGTCCACTTCGTCCACGTCTTCGTTTTCGCTCGCCCCATGCCCCGGCTTGTTTGCATAAACCAAATAATACACGACCGGAATCACGCCGAGGGTAAAGATGGTCGAGGCGGCGACGCCGAAGATGATCGACCACGCGAGGCCCGAGAAGATCGGGTCCAATGTAATGACAATGTTGCCTAGCAGCGCCGTTCCGGCCGTCAGGATAATCGGCCGCGTGCGGATCGCGCCCGACTGGATCAGCGATTCTTCCAGCGTCAGCCCGCGCTTCAGTCCGCGATGAATGAAATCGACCAGAATGACGGAGTTGCGCACGACAATTCCCGCCAGCGCGATCATCCCGATCATCGCCGTGGCCGTAAAGAAGATCGGGTTCGGGAATCCCGCCACGACGCGCTCGCCGAACAACCCCAGCAGCCAGAACCCCGGCATGATGCCGATCATCGTGAGCGGAATGGCCAATATCATGATCGCCGCGATGAGCGCCGATCCGGTTTGCAGCCACAGGATCAAGTAAATGCCGATGACGGCCGCGCCGAACGCGAGGCCCAGGTCGCGGAACGCATCGACGGTGATCTTCCACTCGCCTTCCCCAAGCCAGTTGATCGACGTGCCGGCCGGAAGCGTCCACGGAATGCCGCCGCCAGGACGGATGTAATTACGATTTTCCAATGGAATCTCGCTCGATTCAATCGTCCCTCCGGGACTTGCCTTTTGACCGTGATCCTTACCCGCCACTAACGTGGCGGGCTGAAGGCGGCCGTCCCTGCGGGACTGATCGGAAACGCGGTCGGCGCCGACGTCGAGCACCACGTCGGCCGGCGCGCGCCCGGCCGTCTCGGCAAACACATACGCGACGCGCCGCAGGTTCTTGTGATAGATCGTCTGATCGACCTTGCCCGATTTGAAGCGGCCGATTTCGCCAAGCGGCACCATCGGTTGCGGGGCGTCCTTGAGCTGCGTCCCGACGCGTGTTTTTGTAATGCCCGCGCGGCCCTTGATGTAGAGCGAAGCAAGCGAATTCGGATCCGAGCGCAACGGGCGCGGCAGGCGTAAAACGATCGGCAACGGCTGCGCCTCGGTCGGCAGGTTCAACGTGGTCGCCTGCTGGCCGTCGATCGCGAGCGCCAGTGTTTGCGCCACATCCTCCGTGCCGACGCCCGAAAGCGCCGCCTTTTCCTTATCCGTTTCAAATAGCAACTTTTCCTGGTCAGCCTCGACGGAGCTGTCCACGTCGCGGACGAGCGGCTCCTCTTTAAGCCGCGCGGCCGTGGCCAGCGCCGCCTTTTGCAGCGTCTTGTAAGGCGTCTGCGGATCGCCGTAAATCTCGGCCGTCACGGTCGCGATGACCGGCGGGCCGGGCGGAACCTCGACGAGCTTGATCTTCGCGCCGAGCGGCTCAGCGATTTTTTCGAGATCGCGCCGGATGCGCAAAATGATCTCGTGCGACTGCTGCGCGCGCTGTTTTTTGCCGACGAGGCTCACGCGCAGGTCGGCGACGTTCCCGCCCGAGCGCATATAGTAATGCCGCACCATGCCGTTGAAATCCATCGGCGACGCCGTGCCGATGAACCCGGTGAAATCGACGACCTCCGGAACGGTCCGCAGATATTCGGCCAGCGCGCGCGTCGCAGCCTCGGTCATCTCGAGCGTCGTCCCCTCGTCCATATCGACGACGATCTGGAACTCGTTCTTGTTGTCGAACGGAAGCATCTTGAGCGGCACGAGCCTGAATGCCGGCAACGCCACGGCCGCGATGAACATCAGCCCGATCACAATCAAAAACAGCCACGCGTACGCGCGATTGCGCAGCATCGGCCCGAGCAGCGCATTATAGATTCTATAAAGCGCGGTTCGCTTCACATCGTATTCAACGTGTCCGCCGTGGCCGTCGCGTTTCAAAATCACGCGCGCCAAAAACGGCGTCACGCAGAACGCGACGATCAGGCTCATGCCGATCGTAATCGGCACGTTGAGCGCCATCGGCCGCATGTAAGGCCCCATCATCCCCGTGATGAAAAACATCGGGATGAACGAAATGATCACGGCGATCGTCGCCAAAATCAATGCCGGGCGGATTTCCTGCACCGCAAGCAGGATCGCGCGTCGCGGCGACCATTTTCGCATCCGGTAAAACCGCTCGATATTCTCAACGTCCGTGATCGGGTCATCGACCAATAATCCTAATGCTAATATGAGTGCGAATAACGTAACGCGATTGATCGTGTATCCCGATATTAAATTAATCAGCAACGTCGCGCCGTAGCAGACCGGAACGGCGAGCGCGATGACCAGCGCCGCGCGCCAGCCAAGGACCAGGCCCACGAAAATGACGACGGTCAGGATCGCCACGCCGAGCCCCTCGACAAGGTCGTTGACCTTTTCATTCGCGGTCTCGCCGTAGTCGCGCGTAATGGTATAATGCACGTTTGGCGGCACCAAACCACTCGCGGCGCGTTCCAGCCTTCGCTCGACGTCGCGCGCCACCCACACCGCGTTCGTCCCCTTCTGCTTCGCGATCGCAATCGAAACCGCCGGAAGAAAATGAGCGCTTTTATTGTCCGACGCCGGCCCGAACCCGATCCACGTGTAGGTGCGCGCCTCGTCCGGCCCGTCGATCACGCGCGCCACGTCCTTTAAATAAACAGGAATTCCATCCACAACATTGACGACGAGATTTTCGAGATCGCGCACGCCGGCGATGAACGAGCCGCCTTCGACGACGATCGCGCGGTCGGCCTGGTCGATCCCGCCCGCCGGCAGTTGCACGTTGTGAACCCCCAGCGCCCACGCGACGTCGAGCGGCGAAGTGCGGCGCGCGGCCAGCGCATCGGGCATCAATTCAACACGCACGGCACGCGGACGGCCGCCGACCACCGTGATACGGTTCGTGTTCGGCACGCTCTGCAGGTCGGTCACGAGCTCCTCGGCGATGCGGCGCAGCTCATGGTCGTCGGCGCGCCGCGGATCGTCGCTCCACAACGTCGCGATCACGATCGGCACGTCGTCGATCTCGATCGGCTTGACGACCCACGCCTTCACGTACGGCGGCACCTGGTCCACATTGGAATTAATTTTATTATAAATTTTAACGAGGCTGGCCGTGCGATCCTGCCCGACGTAAAAACGCACGGTCACGATCGCCGCGCCCTCGCGCGACATCGAATAGACGTATTCGACGCCGTCGATCTGCGACAGCAGCTTTTCGAGCGGCGTGGCGACCTGGCGCTCGACCTGCTCGGCGGAAAGCCCGGGAGCGCTCACGAGAACATCCGCCAGCGGGACAACGATCTGCGGCTCCTCCTCGCGCGGCGTGAGCCACAGCGCGACCACCCCGGCCATCAGCGTGCCGATGATGAGAATGATCGGCAGCGGCCCCTGCAGGAACAGCGAAACGATCTTCGAACTGAGTCCCAGTTCCTCGACTTCTTCGGACTCGGTCGTCATCACCCGGCACTCCTTGATACGAACCTTGTATAGACCTCAACCATTGTCGCCGAAGATTCGGCGATTTTGCAAGTTCGTCGAATCGGGAACGATAACCTGACAAACAAATAATGCAAAACACGAAAGTCACGAAAGGGAGCACGAAAATTCACAAAAAGTGGCTGCCCACCATAAATTGATTTTTTTCGTGATATTTCGTGTTTTTATTTTCGTGTTTTTCGTGTTTAAAAATTCGATTTACCATTTGCGGAGAAGTTCGGCGTTGGCAATCCACATGACGAAAAACGGCTGTTTTGCAGCGCGGTTCTTGACGTAGATCAGGAACGGGCGGTCCACGATGAAACGGATGAGCGTGGCATCACCCAAGAACCTCTCGCCAAAAAAGCGTGGTTACGACAATCGTCGTTTCCGGATGTCGGGATTTATAACCGAAGTAGCATGAAGAGTCGGGTAGCGGAGCCGACCTACCATTTGTTTCGGCGCTTGGCCGCGGCCTGGGCACGCTTTTCCATGCGCTTGTAACGCTCTTCCTTGCGCGAATATTGATTGATGATATCGCGCACCTCGACCGGCGAATCGGTCACGTGCAGCAGGTCCATGTCCACCTCGCTGATCTTGCCCTCGGCAAGCATGCGGTCGCGCAGCCACTCGATCATCCCCTTCCAATACTTGCCGCCGAACAGGATGATCGGGAAGTTGTGCATCTTGTTGGTCTGCACAAGCGTGAGCGCCTCGAACAGTTCATCGAGCGTGCCGAACCCGCCGGGGAAAATCACGAACCCGCAGGCGTATTTCACGAACATCATCTTGCGAATGAAAAAGTAATGGAACTGGATCGAAATATCGCAGTACGGGTTGAGCCCCTGCTCGTACGGCAACTCGATGTTGAGCCCGACCGAGTTCGCGCCGGCCTCGCGCGCGCCGCGATTGGCCGCTTCCATCATGCCCGGCCCGCCGCCGGTGATGATCGACCAGCCGTCCTCCCCGAGCAGCCGCGTGGTTTCAACCGCTGCCTGGTAAATTTCATCCTCGGGCGTCACGCGCGCCGAGCCGAACACGGTGATCGCCGGCCCGAGCGTGGCGAGCGTCTCGAATCCCTCGACGAACTCGCCCATGATGCGGAACACGCGCCACGTGTCGGTCTCGGTGAACGGGACCTGGCCGTCGCCGGTGGTCAGCAGCTGTTCGTCGGCCGTCTGCCTCTTGTGCCGGACCGGCCGGTGCTCGTTTGTTTTGTGCTGAACTTTTTTGTTGCTGACCATCGAGACTTCACCTCTGAACTATCGCCCTCTGGATATCTTTTCGGCACGGCGGCCGAAGTCTTGACCGCGCGCCGGACCGGACAAACGGCCCATCGGCGCGCGCAACTATTATCGACCCCGGGAACGCCGCGCGCCAGCCCGAAAATGCCTCCGTCTTTGCTGGACACGCCCGAAAAACCGTTGTTAACATGAATCAGCGTCTCACTCACAGGTGGTCCCATGGCCGTCAATGCCCCGATGACAGGCTCAAATGAACGCGCGGAAATCCCCGTGCCGAAGACGATCGGCCAGCCCTCGCGCGACTACAACATCGCGTTTTTCACCAATACCTACCGGCCTTTCGTCGGCGGCGTGGCGATGTCGGTCGAGCTGTTCCAGCGCCACCTTGCGGCGCTCGGCGATCACGTGACGATTTACGCGCCGCATTTCGACGGCGAGGCCGAACCCGAGCTCGAGGCCGGGGTGCAGCGCCTGCCCGCGATCCGCCATTTCAACGCCACCGACTTCAGTCTCCCCTTGCCGGTCTCGTTCAAGATGCTCCAGGATTTCCAGGATATTCCCTACGACATCGTTCACGTTCACCACCCGTTTTTGCTGGGCGAGGTCGGGATGTATCTCGCGCGACAGCGGCGCCTGCCGCTCGTGTTCACCTACCACACGCAGTATGAGCGCTACACGCATTACGTGCCGATCGATCATGAACAGGCCGCGCGCACGATCCTGCGCCACACGCGCGAGTTCTGCGACCTGTGCGACATGGTCATCGCGCCCACGCGCGACATCAAGAAGTCGCTCGAGGAGCGCGGCGTCCAAACATGGATCGAGGTCCTGCCGACCGGCGTCGAGCTCGAGCGGTTCGCCGCGAGTGACCCCACCGCCGCGCGCCGCGCCCTGAACATCGCGCCGGACGATCCGCTGCTTCTGCACGTCGGGCGCCTTGCTGCGGAAAAGAATCTCGAGTATCTCGTGCGCGCGTGCCTCGTCTTGCTGCGCGAAAATCCCCGCGCTCATTTTGCAATCGCGGGCGAAGGCAAGATCCAGCCCGAGCTCGAGAAACTGGCCCGCGACGCCGGCCCCGAAATCGCCGCGCGCGTCCATTTTGCAGGCCTGATGACGGGCCAGTCGCTCGCGAACCTGTATTCGGCCGCCGACCTGTTCGTGTTTGCTTCCCAGACCGAGACGCAGGGGATGGTCGTCGCCGAGGCCATGGCCGCCGGCACGCCCGTCGTGGCGCTCGATGCCGACGGCGTGCGCGACCTCGTGGAAAACGGCCGCAACGGCCGGCTGTTGCCGTCGTCCGCCGGCGAAGCCGCATTCGCGCACGCGATCGATGAAGCCCTGAACGATCGCGCCGGAATCGCGCAATGGCGCGACGCTGCGCGCGAGACGGCGGCCAATCTCGGCATGGATCTCCAGGCGGGCCGCCTGCACGAGCTCTACGGCAAACTTAAGATGATCCCCAACCACCGGCTCAAGCAGGAAACGCTCAGCTTCGGCCTCATTCGCAATTATTTCGAAACGGTCTGGGAAGACGTCGGCAAGTGGTTCGAGAGAATTTAAGATGAGAGATGAAACATGAAAGATGAAAGATGAAATCGAGAGCAGGAAGACAGGATTCGCTTTTGATTTTTTTCGGGTTAATTTTTCACGAGATATTATTCCCAAGCCCGCTTTGTATGTGTTTAGCGCGTAGATAATCGGTTGTTGCGAGCGCATGGTGAAAAGCGCGCGCTGAAAACGCAACAAGAATCTAGCCTGGGGCAGAGCGAAGCGACGCCCCAGGTCAGAATCGCATCACGTTAGGAAGCTCTGAAAGAGCGGAAGAAACCCGTGGTCCATTTCTTTCGCGCCTTCAGCGCTCTCGTTTTCTTGGGATCTTATCCTGGGGCGTCGCTTCGCTCTGCC
>JAJFUE010000089.1 GCA_021372575.1 bacterium
CCGCATCACGCGCGCCAAATCGAGCCTGCAGATGCTGGTCAACCGGCTCGCCGGCCAACGCATCGGCATTGTCGTCTTCTCCGGCACCGCCGTGCTGCAATGCCCGATGACGCTCGACCAGGCGATGGTCCGCCTCGTGCTCGATTCGCTCGACACCGACTCGATCAACGTCGCCGGCACCGATATTGGCGCGGCGATCCGCACCACGATCAAGGCGTTCGAAAACGACGGCAGCGCCGGCGGCCGCGCGATGGTGCTCATCACCGACGGCGAGGACAACGAAGGCAAGGCGCTCGAGGCCGCCAAGGAGGCGGCGGCCAAGAAGATCAATATTTACGGGATCGGAATCGGCACCGCCCAGGGCGCGCCCCTGCTCGAGAATCCCGGCAGCTTCAAGAAGGACCCGTCGGGCAAGTCGGTGACCAGCGCGCTCGACATGGCGGCGCTTCAGCAGATCGCCAAGGCCACGGGCGGGAAGGCTTACGCGGCGGGGGCCTCGCCGGAATCCGCCGTGGCCGCGGTCGGCGCGGCGATCGACCAGCAGGATAAAACCGAATTTGAAGCGCGCCACGAAGTCATCCACCAGGAACGCTACCAGTGGTTCCTCATGCCGGGCCTGTTCCTCGTCCTCTGGGCGGCCGTCGCCACGCCGAAAAACGGATTGAATCAGAAACATTAAGAATTCAGGTCACGAAATTCACGAAATAAATTCCCACGATATTTCACGAAAATGATTTCAGCGAATCGTTACACAGAATCGATTCACCGTGATAGGGAAAACAACCGTAAATTCATTTTAATGAAAAATGAGGCCCCAAAAATGAATTCATCGCGCGATGAGATCATTTTCGTGTTTTTCGTGGGAATTTTTTCGTGAATTTCGTGACCTGAATTTGTTTTTTAATCCGTCAGAGTCCGCTTGATTTCCGGCATCATCTCGCGCATGAAGCCGACGAGGCGGGCGTCGGACGCGGCTTCGTCCTGGTCATAGGCGGCCGAGAACCGCACGAGGGCCGATGCAGTCGATTTGCGCAGCAGGTAATTCTTGACGATATTGAATTGCTGCCGGTAATAATCGGCAATGAAATCCGGCCCCGATTTATAACAGTAATAAACGATTTGCTTTTGCCGGCCGTGGCTGATGACGAGGCGCACCATCGGCGGCAGGCCCTCAAGCTGCGTGACGCGCTTGTCGGTGACCTCCCAGCCGCCACCCTTGTAGCAGACCTCGGGCGGGTGCGCCACGCGGCGGTTGTCGGGCGAATACACGACGGCCAGATGAACGGGGATCGAACGCGGCGCATCCAGGTAGCTGCGCTCGACGACGTCCTTCGTCTCGAGGATGTCCAGCACGTATTGCTCGACGGTGACCTCGCGGCCGCCCCACTTGCCGAGCTCGAGCGGCAGGGCGCGCGCCTTCAGGATCGCCCCTTCCATGCGGGTCGGATAAAGCGTCGCCGCCGACAGCAATGCCGTCGCCGAAAGCAGCGCCAAAACCAGGATCACGCGGTGACGCAACTGGTTCATGGCGCCTGCTCCCCGGCATGTCCAGCCGCCGGCCGCCGGCCCCGGCCGAGCAGCCACATCGTCCCATAGAGCATGAAAAACGCCACGATGAAGATCAGGTAGCCCGAGGCGTCGTGCACCGGCGGCACCGCCTTCGTGCCCAGGAAATACGCGACGAGGCTGATCGTGACGATGCGCACGACGTTGCTGAGGATCGCGATCGGCACCGATGAGAGCGCGAGGATCGCCTTGCGCGGCCGCGAGAGATTGCTGAAATACGCGAACAGAACACCGAGGAAGATGAGCGAGATCAGCGAACGCAGGCCGGAACAGGCGTCGCCGACCGTCACGTAGGCGTTGCCGAGGTAAATCGTCTGGCCGTCGTTGACGGCGACGATCCCGGCCGCGTCGATCACCCGGATCGCGAGCGCGGTGGCCAGCATCTTCATCTTGAGGCTGATCGAGGCGATCATCTGCTCGGGCGGCGGCACCATGAAGCACAGCACAAAGGCCGGAAACGTGAGCCGCTTGAGCGTCGGCCAGCCGAACAGGAAGCCGCACAGGCCCCAGATCGTAAGGATCAGGCCAAACCCCGCGGTGAAGAACACGACGAGCCAGCCGCTCACGACCAGAATCAAAATGCCGGCCAGCATCATCGCCAGCCCGAGCCACGAGGCCCGCGGCTGCTCGACGAATTCCGCGCGCCGCCGCCAGACGAGATACAGCGCCACCAGCGGCACGAGCCAGCCGTGCGAATAATAGGAATCCTTTTGCTGCCAGATGCCGACCATGCGCTCGATCGGCTGCCGGAACGCGATCCCGAGCAAAACAACAACCGCCGCGGTGACCACCCATGCGATGGCCGGGATGCGACGCGACGCGGTTTGATTCGAAACAGGATGCAAAAGCCTCTCCCTGCGCCGGTTTGAAACGACCTCAGCTTACTTATCGGCCGCGCACGGGTAAAGATTATTCACTTCTGATTCAGGCCCTTGAGCTTTTGCTTCCAGTCGGCGTTGGCGGTGCTGCCGCTGATTTCCTCGCGCTTTTCGGGCGCGCAGCGGCACGGCTCGTTGTTCAGGTTCGCCCCGCAGCCCGGGCACAGGCCCGCGCAATCCTCGCGGCAATACAGCCGATCGGGCAGCGTGGCCAGGATCAGCTCGCGCATCACGCCGGCCGGTTCAATAAAATCTCCAACATATGTATTCACGATTGCCTCGATGTCGGAGGCTTCAGGGGTTTCTTGCGGACCCGCTCCGCGGATCCACGTCTCATTGACCGGCGTCTCGACTTCTGTCGAGGCCGGCTCAAGGCAGCGCACGCACTTCCCCTCGACCGGCACGCTCAGGTTCCCCGCCGCGAACACGTCCTGACCCACGATGCTGAACACCAAGTTGCCGCGAACGCGGCCGGTGAACCGGTAGTCCTCATCTTCGAGCTCGAGCTCGCGCGGGTCCATATCGACCTCGATCTCGATCGGCCCCTCGCGCAGCTGTTCGACCGGTATTTTCAGCGTTTGCATTTTTCCTTCTCCTCAAAATAGTTGTGAAAAACTCAGCACTCAGGCTCACCGCCCGACCTGCTGAATCATCAGGTATTCCATCAGGTTCTCATTATTGACGTAGCCGACGAGGCGCTCGCCGTCAAGGACAAGGATCGGCCCGTCGCCGTTGCGCATGCCCTCGAACACGCGCTCGAGCGGGTCCGACGGCTTGACGCGCTGGAATTCGCGCGTCATCGCCTGCGCCACGTAATGATCCCTGCCGAGCGACGCGAGGCCCTGCAGCAGGTCCTTGCGCCCGAGCACGCCAAGCACCTCCGTCCCGTTCATGACCGGAAAATCCTGCTGGCTGGTGGCCAGCAGCAGGTCGGCCGCGCGCCCGAGCGTGTCGCCGTGATTGAGCACCTCGAAGCGCGTGATCATCGCGTCGCGCACCTTCTTGCCGGTCATCAGCGCCTGCGAGCGCGTCGCCATCGACTCCTGCCCCGCGGCGATGAACACGAAGATGCCGATGAACATCAGGATCACCTGCTGGTTCAGCAGGCCGACGAGCACGAACACGATCGCGAGCGCCTGGCCGATTCCGGCCGCGATCGCCGTCGCGCGTTCCTTGCTCATGGCGAGCGTCAGCAGTGAGCGCAGCACGCGGCCGCCGTCCATCGGAAACGCCGGGATCATGTTGAACACGACGAGGATGATGTTGATGAGCATGAGTTGCTGAAGGATATCGGCCGCCGTGGCCGACGCGAACGTCTGCTCCATTTCGTTCGGCCCAATCGGATGCCACTGTCCGCGCGCGAACAGATAAACGCCGATGACCGTCGCGATGACGATGTTGACGGACGGCCCGGCGACGGCGATCCAGAATTCCTGAAGCTTTTCGCCCATGCTGCGCAGGCGCGCCACGCCGCCGATCGGGTACAGCACGATGTCGTCGGTCCCGATGCCGAACGAGCGCGCGACGAGGGCGTGCCCGAGCTCGTGCAGCGCCACGCTCGCGAACACGGCGATCACCAGCGCCAGCCCGCCAAAAACCGACTGCCCCGTTTTCGCCTGGTAAAAGGCGATGAACAACAGGAGCAGGATGAACGTGAAGTGGAGATAAACCGGGATCCCGGCGATCGAGCCCACGTACAGCGACCACGCGCGGTGGACGCGTTTCGGCGACGCCGATTCGAGGCGTTGTTCGGGCATGGCTCTCTTAAGCCTCCAACCCTGAATTCGGGCATGTTTGCCCACATCAATTTTAACACGAGGCTGGGTCGCAAAACCGATTATTTTCCCCGGCGCGAACCGAACAGAAACCGCGTCACCGAACGGTGCCCGGAGCGTTCGCCATTGGCCGCGAGCGCGTCGCGCAGCTTGTCCAGGCCGTTGCGCGCCACGAGCAGCGCCTCTTCCTCGAGCGGATTGAGGGCAATGTCCGCGATGTCGGCGATATCATCGGAACCGCGCTCGATCTTGGCCTGGTTGTCGGGCGCGAACTTCGGGTCCGCCAGCCAGTCGATGAGCTTGCGCGTCGTGCGGTTGTAGGAGAAATCGCGTTTCATCACGTGCAGGGCGTTGCGCGCGAACGTGCGCAACCCCTCGCGCTGTTCGATCCACGGCTCGATCGCCGCGGCCAGGGCCGCCGGATCGCCGATCGGCGCCGACAGCACGGCCTTCGCGTCGTCCATCCACTCGCTGATCTCGGTCCCGACCGTCGTCGCGACGGCCAGCTCCATCGCCGCCATCGCGTTGATCCGGTTGCGCGCGCCGAACAGCGTCTCGTAATTCTGTGCATCGACATTGATGCCGAGGTCGGACTCGCGGTAAATCGCCGGCAGCTTTTCGGACTCGACCCAGCCGAGCAGATGGAAACGGTCCTTGTACGGCGACGCCCCGACCCGCTCCTCGAACTCCTCGTACGGCTTGCTGACGTGGCCCTCGATGCGGCCGCCGGTCGCGACGAAATGCACCAGCGGGTAGCGCGACATCAGCATGTTCATTGTCTCGACGAGCGTCGGGATGTCCGCCCACACGTTGAACCCGCCGCTCCACAGGATCACGAACGCGTCGGTCGGCACGATCGGCCCGCGCAGGGCCGGCTCTTTCGACTGCTCGCCCGGGCTCACGCCGGAATCCCAGCGATACGTGGCGTTCGGGATGTGATGCCCGAAGGGATAATCGAACGTGTACTGGTTGAGCCGGCCGACACTGCCCAGCTCGCCCAGCACCGCGTGCAGTTGCGGCCGCGAGACGGCCGAGAACTTGTCGAGCCGCCGGACGATCGTCCTTTCCACGGTCCACGCATAGCTCAGCCAGTGGTCACTCCCGTCGGTGCGGCATTTGCCCTGCATTTCGGCCATCCAGAAGCCGTTCAGGTCGAGCCACATCGGCACGCGCACCGGCAGCCGCGCGGCGACAAACGACGGGAACGTGTTCACGCCGACGATCGCGTCGGGCTTGATCTGGCGCGCCTGCTCAGTGAGCTGCGTCACGGCGAACTCGCCGTCGTGATTGGTGAAACGCTGGCAGGAGAGGCCCTCGTAGTTGTCCGGCGCCATCGCGGCCATTTCGCCCTCGGGACCGGGCGGGGTCTTGAGCGGCAGCGTGTAGAGATTCACCGTGTGGCCGGCGTCAAGGATCGGCTTGAGGAAGTGGCGCGTGCGCAATGCCGGAGCGGCCATGTACGTCAGCCCCGGCCGCGGCAGCGGCCCGTACCCAATGATCATCACTCGTGCCATAAACTTCCCCTCATCCGATTTGCGCCTTCCCGCGCCTGCACCCAAGCAATGTTTTACCGCCCCAAGCCCCCATCTTGCAACAGGAGCCGCATGCCCCTATTCATGCTCGTGCTCTTCGGTTTTTAATTCACCACGCAAAAACGCCAAAATGCAAAACGCGCCAAGGATAGATTTTCGATCCTTTGGCGAGTTTCACGTTTTTGCGCTTTTGCATGGGCTTTCTCTTTCATCATTCATCTTTCATCTTCCATCTTTCCCCGTTAAAATGAACCCGTTAACCGGTTCTGTCGGGACCTTTCAATTGGAGGAGCTCATCGCCATGTCCAAGGATTATATCGGCACCCCGCCGCTTCCGCGCGAAGCCGTCATGCAGGCCCTCGCGACGGTCAACGACCCCGAGCTGCACCGCGACATCGTCAGCCTGGGCATGGTCAAGAGCGTCGAGATCGAGAACGGCCGCGTGCAGCTGACGCTCGAGCTGACCACGCCGGCCTGCCCGCTCAAGGAAGTCTTCACGCGCGATATCCGCGCCGCCCTCGGCAAGATCCCGGGCTTCCGCGCCGTGCGCATCGAGTTCACCGCGAACGTCTCGCAGCGCGAGATCGGCCGCGACGACCTCGCGCCCGGCGTCCGCAACATCATCGCCGTCGCCTCGGGCAAGGGCGGCGTCGGCAAATCGACCGTCTCCGTCGGCCTCGCGATCGCGCTGGCCAGGGCCGGGGCGCGCGTCGGCCTGCTCGACGCCGACATGTACGGCCCGAACATCCCGCTCATGATGGGCATCAACGACCCGCCGCGGGTCGAGAACGGCAAGATGAAGCCGCTCGAAAATTACGGTGTCAAGGTGATCTCGATCGGGTTCCTGATCGAGCCCGGCGCCCCCGTCATCTGGCGCGGACCGATGCTCAACAGCGCGCTGCGCCAATTCTTCAGCGACGTCGATTGGGGCGAGCTCGATTACCTGGTCGTCGATCTGCCGCCCGGGACGGGCGACGTGCAGCTGTCGCTCGTGCAGCTGGTTCCGGTGACCGGCGCCGTGCTGGTGACGACGCCGCAGGAGGTCTCGCTGCAGGACGCGCGCCGCGGAGCGTCGATGTTCATGCAGACCAAAACGCCGATCCTCGGCGTGATCGAGAACATGGCGTATTTCCGCTGCGACGCGTGCAACAAGGAACACTACATCTTCGGCGAAGGCGGCGGCCGGCGCGTCGCCGGCGAGCTCGGCGTGCCGCTGCTGGGCCGCATCCCGCTCGGCCAGAACGTGCGCGAGGGCGGCGACAGCGGCAGGCCCGTGCTCATCGACGACCCCGAATGCGAACAGAGCCGCACGATCGCCGAAATCGCCGCAAGCCTCGCGGCCGCCATCGCCGTGCGCAACAAGTCAGTCAAATAATAGAATGACTGCCATCAGTTTCCCGGGAATGCATGCCTCACTCGCACTAACAGGGTGTTGAAATAGTCCCACAGGGACGGCCGCTTTCAGCCCGCCACGGCAGCGGCGTGTAAAATACCCAATAAAATCGAGAGTCCCGGAGGGACGACCGAACACACCAAACCGATAGAATTCGTTTTTCAACACCCTGCTAACCCCGCGTTTTCAACTCGTATGTGTTTAGCGCTTTGCGCATCGGAGATACCGGGCGCGTGTTGAAACGCGCGCGCTGAAAGCGCAACAAGAATATAGCCTGGGGCAGAGCGAAGCGACGCCCCAGGTCAGGTCGTGAAAATCGCGGAGCTCTGAAAGAGCGAAAGAAACCAGTGCGATGGCATTTCTCTCGCGCCTTCGGCGCTCTGGTTGACAGCGCCATACGGTTATTTGGAGCCCGAAGGGCCGGCAGGTTGCAGCCGACAGCGACGCATTTATCAATCCCGCCGCGGCAGCCACACGAAATTCGGCCGCATGATCAAGCCCGACCTTGTCATGAACACATCCGAATTCATGAATGTCCCGCGCGCCTGGTAATAATTCGCCTTGAGCTCATCGCGATATAAATAGCCTTCCATATCGTCGTTCAGAATAATCGCGTCGAATCGCCGGGCACGAAGCCTGGGAATCAGCTCATCGAGAAAAAGCTGCTTCGCGCGTTCCGAATTTGAAGTCAGCAGATCCCAATACGCGGCGCTGTGCGCGTGGCTTTTCTTCCCCACGCGGGCTTCCAGATAACCGCTACCCGGCGCATAAACCTCGGGAATGCTTGACAGCAATTGTTCGAATTGCCTGCCGGCGGCACGGTCCGCGGCCGTCGGAATGGCGCGCGCCTCCGGCCCGTGCAGATGCCAGAACTGCGCTCCCGCCGCAAACAGCAGCGCCGGCATGATCCGCGCCGCCTTGGGATTTTTCGCGAACATACCCAGCGAAATCCCCGCCATGATCATGATCGCGACGAACGCCGGCAGGACGCAGTTGACCCAGCCGCCGACCTTGATCCGCGCCATCTCCGCCGCGAAAATAAATCCGAAAGAAAATACAATATAATACGCCGTGGTGATCTGCCCGCGGTGCCGCCACGCCAGCACAAGCCCGGCCACCGCCAATAAGATCGCAATCGGGATCGGATGCCACAGGTCATATTTCCAGAACCACACGAGAAACGGACGCGAGATGGCGTGGCTGCCGGGCATGTCAAACGTGTAGAACCTGAACCAGCCCGCGCTGCTCCACTCGAGCCATCCGACCGCCACTCCGAAAATGGCCGCCGCGCTCGCCGGCATCGCCCACAACCGCATGGGCTTCTTCGCGAGATCGAACAGGATCGCCGGCGCCAGCGCGATCGCCGCGGTCTGCTTCGTCAGCACGGCGCACGCCGCGAGCGCCCCCGACGCGACGCAATACATCACGCCGCGCTCGCCGAAATAATGAAACACGTAAACCGAAGCCAGCGTCAGGCAAATAAACAAGCCATCGACGCGCCCGAGGTCCATCCAGCGGTCGGTCATGTCGTAACTGGCCGCATACATCCCCGCCGTGATCAATCCCGCCCACATGACCCCAGTCTCGCGCCGGACCATGTCCGCCATGATCGCCATCGTCGCGATGCTCGAAACCAGCGATACCAGCCGCAGTGGTGCGAATCCAAATCCCATCACCCACGCCGCGGCCGCCGACACCCAGTAATAAAAAGGCGGATAGATGAACGCGATCCACTCGAGCGACGGCGGCGCGTAAAGCGGCCTGCCCTCCAGCACGCGCCGCACGTGCTCCAGCACGCCGCCTTCAATCCACTCGAGCTGATACGGATAATTGATCCGAAGAAGGGCGAGGACCGCGAAACGAACGATAAAACCAACGCCGACGAAGGCGACCGCGAACGCGAAATAATCATTCATACGGCTGCGCGAACCGGTCGCATGCTGGTCGGCCACATCTTTCATTTCATCGCCTGCCCGCACTGGCTGCAGAAATTGGCGTCCTCGTCGTTAAGCGCCTTGCATTTCGGACAGCGCACCTTGACGACCTCGCGCACGGCTTCATCGTGATGCTCACCGAGGTTCTCGACAACATCCTTCACGACTTCGATTTCGTTGACCGCGTCGTTGACCATGCCGCCTGCCATCTTCGTCCACGGCTTGACGTCCTGCCGCGCCTGCGCCGGATCGAGCACGACGCCCGAACCCGCCAACCCCATGCTGCCAATTCCTCGAATCACTGCGCCGACAATGATCAGGAACATTCCGCCGAAACCGCGAAAGGCCATTGATTGCCCCCTCGCTTCAAAGTTGCGGAAGTCGCCAAAATGCATCGCGCCCGAAATAAATACTGAGAAGAAACTAAGGAAACCGATCACAATGATCACGCCACCGAGGTAATACAGAAATTTCCGGCCCTCAGAGATTTCATCCTGCTTCTGGTTGGGATCACCCATTGAACAGCTCCTTCTTGATTCTTCTCAGCATCTCTGCCCTTCTCTGCACCTCTGCGACAAAAATCCCGCGCTCTTATTCCGGCCGTAAAATCGCCGTCGTCGGATTCACCCACCACCGCTCGGCGGCCTCGCGGACCTGCTTCGGCGTGACTTCGCGCAGGCGGTCGGGCCACATTTGCGCCAGCGCCGCGTCGCCCGCGTGATCCTCCCACCATGCCACGTTCGACCCGCGCTGCGCGTGCGACTGCAGGCCCATCAGGTATTTGCCGATCACGTATTCGCGCGCGCGATTGAGCTCCGCCTCGTCCGGCTCATGCATCCTCACATGCTCCGATTCCTCGATCAAACCCGCCGCGGCCTCGTCGATCGTCTCGGTCTTCGTGCCGATGTAAAGCACCTGGTGCCCGCCGAGCCGATACGTGCTGATCATCGATCCCACCGCATACGCGAGGCTGCGCCGGTCACGCAGGTTGCTGAACAGCCGCCCACCGAAACCCTCGCCGAGCACCGCCGACCCCAGCCGCAGCGCCGGATAATCCGGATGCGTCACCGGCGGTGTGCGATAACCGACGACGATGAAGCCCTGCTGCAATTCCGGCTTCGCGAGATTGAGCCGCGGCTCGTGTTCGGGCGGAATCTCCGCCTGCTGCCGCGGCCGCAACCCGGCATCGATCGTCCAATCGGCGGCAAGCCTGTCGATGAGGCCCGCCATCCGATCGCTCTCGAAGTCGCCGACCGCGACAAACATAATCGATTCCGGCCGGACCTGTGCCGCATGCCAGCGCCGGCACGCATCGACGTTGATCGCCTCCACGTCGGCCATTTCGCCCTCGGCGGGATGCCCGTAGCCGTGGCCGGCGAACATCGTCTTGAGATACTGCCGGAACGTGTAATGGAACTTGTCGTCCTCGCTCATGCGCAGGTCGGCGAGGACCTCCTGGCGGTGCACCTCGAGCTCGCGCTCGTCGAACGCCGGCTCGCGCAGCGCCTCGAACAGGATCTCCAGCGCCGCCGGCATGACTTCCGCCGTCGAGCTCACGGACAGCCCGCCGCCATCGACGCCACCGCTGTCCGACGCCATCGCACCGAGCGATTCCAGGTCGAACGCCATCTGCTCGCTCGAGCGCCGCCGCGTGCCGCGCATCAGCATCGACATCGTGAACGAGGCCAGGCCGTGCTCGCCGGCGGATTCATCCGCCGAGCCGCGCCGCACGATCGCCGACGCCGCGGCCAGCCCGCTCCCGCGCTCCGGCATGAGCAGCGCCTCGATCCCGCGAATCTTCACCCGTTCAAACGCAAGTGGTTTCATCTGATATTCTCTCGCCCGCGCGCGCATACGATCACGCGCACGATCCTTTTCTAATATGAATCGAAAACGACGCGGCGCTTTCAACCGCCTCATCAGATTTGAACAGAAAACGGATGCGCTGACAAGATCGAGAAACGCGAGTTTGCGAGAAGGGAAATTGACCCTGAAAGGGTCGCATAGTTTGGCAGCCCAGGGTAGAGCGAGGCTGTTGCGAGCGCAACCCTGGGTCATCGGCGGTTTTGATTCAGAGCCCTGTAGGGGCGACATAGTTTCGCCACTATGTCGCTCTTCCAGGGCACGGAGATCGCGGTCGTCGCCTGAACCCAGGGTTTCGCTTCGCTCCACAATTTCAAAAAGCCAACGCTACGCCGCTTCCTCGACATACGCGCACTCGCGCCACCAGAACACCAGCAGCGCCACGCCGACGGCGATGATCGTCACGATCGTGAGCACGACGAAGCATTCCAGCATCGTCGCCGGCACGCCTACGATCTCGATCGCGGACCACGCGCCCCGCTGCGACGCCGGCGTCGTCGGGAACGGCAGCAGCGAATGGAAGTAATGCGTGAGCGTCAGTCGCTTGAGCCCCATCGGCAGCCACGGCAGCGCCGATTCCCACACCCACAGGATCGGCGCGAACACCAGCGACTTGAACACCGAGCCCGCCGCCATGCCGATCGCGCCATAGACCGTCATCGCCAGCAGCAGCACGCCCGACTCGCGCAGCAGCACCACAAACCACAGTTCATTTCCGAACAGGTCGCGAACGGTGGCCGCGGGTCCCGCGACGATCAGCATCGCGATGATATACGTGAGCCACAGGCTCGCAAGAAGCGTAGCCGCGGTGACGACCCAGAACGCGATGAATTTCGCCACGATCACCGCCCAGCGCGGCACCGGGACAAGGATCAGGTAGTGCAGCGTGCGGTCGTCGAGGTCCTGCCTCACGATGGCGAACCCCGAAATGATCGCCACGAAGAAAATGATGAAATGCAGGTAGAACATGCGCAAAAGCTGCTCGAGGTAGCGATGCAGCGTGCCGATGTCCGGCCCCGACATGCGGTGGAAATGGAGGCTGATCCCGATCAGCACCAGAATGATGATCGGCAGCGCGGCCAGCAGCAGGTTGGCCACCATGAACCGCGTGAACAGCAGCCGCCTGATCGACAGGCGCGTCGTGGCTATGATTTGACGAAAAAGCATTTCAGTGGTGCTCCCGACCGGCAAGATACTTGAAAATCGAACTGACGTTTTCGTCGGCCAGCGTGACAAGGTCCGGCTCGAGCTTCTCCTCGAGCACGACGTCGTTCAGCTTCAGGTAAAGGCTGTCCGGATCGTTCGTCACGACCGTGACCGAGCGGTCGTCGTCCAGCTCCGCGCCGTGAACGTGCGGCTCCTGCAGGAGCCGCGCCGCAAGCCGCCGCGGCGCGTTGCAACGCACCAGCACGCGGAACGGATGGCTGCGCAGCTGATCGCGCACCTCGCGCACCGCGCCCTCGGCCATCACGTAGCCGTTGCTCATCATCAGGATGCGGTCGGTCATCTGCTCGATCTCGTGCAGCACGTGGCTCGACACCAGCACGGTGCGGCCTTCGCGCCCATACTCAACAAACATGCGGATCAGCTCGCGGCGCCCGACGGGGTCGAGCCCGTTGAACGGCTCGTCGAGGATCAGCACGTCGGGCTCATGCGCCAGCGCCAGCGCGACCTTCACGCGCTGCCGCATGCCCTTGCTATACGTGCGGATGCAGCGGTTGGCGGCGTCGGTGAGCGTGAGGCGGTCGAGGGCCTCGGCTGCGACGTGCCGTGCCCACGCCTCGCCGCGGCCGTGCATGCGCAACATCGACTCCATGAACTGGCGACCGGTGAAGTTCTCGAAAAACTTGTCCGACTGCGTGCAGTAGCCGATCTTGCGGTGCAGTTCGGCGTTGTTCCACGGGTCCTCGCCATGCACGAGCACGCGCCCCTGGTCCGGCTGCATCAGCCCGCAGATCAGGTTCATGAGCGTGCTTTTGCCCGAGCCGTTCGGCCCGACCAGCCCCGTGATCCCCGACGGAATATCGACGTTGATCTTGTTGATGCCGAGGATTTCTCCGTACCACCGCGAGGCCCCGAGCAGTCTGATCGTAATGTCGCTCATGGCTCAGGCCCCCTTGCTCATGGATTGTTGCAGGCGTATTTTGAGGATCGCGCCGCACAGCACCCAGAACGCCGCCAGCGTGATCCACGCCAGCTTCGGGCTGATTCCCAGCCCCGATTTCAGCTTGAACAAATGATCGCCAAGCTCGTGCGCGAGGATCACCGGCGAAAGAACCAGCCAGTCGCTCGACTGGATGAACCCCAGCGAACCGACCGCCTCCTTGAGTATCGACGCGACGCTCGCCAGGCCGATCAGCGTCGCGGCGAACGCCACGCCGGCGTAGCGGCCGTTCCGCGTGAGGCTCGAAAACGTCAGGATGAGCAAACTCAGCGAAGCGGCCAGCAGCGCCGGGTAAATGGTGATCGGCACGATAAGCCATGCGTACTCGGACCAGAAGCTCGTGGCCCACGGGCTCCCTTCCGGCGCCATCGCCCATTGCATCATGTAAAGCACGATCGTCTGCAGCCACGTGAGCATCATGATCAGCAGGAACACGGTTGCGAATTTCCCAAGGAAATATTCCCATCGGCTGATCGGCTTGGCGGCAAACAGCACGAGCGCGTTGTGCGCAAGGTCCTGCGAGATCAGTCCCGCGCCGAGAATGAACACGAACAGGAAACAGAACGGCAGCTGCCAGTCGATCATCGTCTTGAAGAAAAACGCATCGACCGGGATGATGTTGGCCAGGCCGCGGATGCCGAACCCCGCCAGCAGCGTCTGCACGTTCTTGTTGACCATGATGTAGAGCAGCGCCGCGCGCAGCAGGAACTGCAGCCACGAAATCGTGAACAACCACACGATGGCGCGCCGCCCCAGCAGCCCCATCCACGAATACCGCGCAATGGCGAACCACCGGCTAACCGCCCCCCGCCGCGGGCCTTCGTAGGTTTGGTAATGCAATTCGTAAACCGGCATATTTACCTCTCTTCCGCTGTGCTATCTCTCGTGCTCGTGCTCGTGCTCGTAATCGTAATCGTAATCGATAACCCCGCTACTGATATTCCCCTTCCTCTTCCCTGGCTACCGTCGCCGTATTCTCCGTCATCCGCGTCAGCATGGAAACAACCCGTACCAAAACTGTTTTGCATCCATCAACGCTGTCTTTCTCCAGCCCACCCGTCACAACCAGCACATCCAATACCCCTGCGCATTCCATCGCCGATCCCCTCGCGATTTCAAAAAACCTTTTCCGATCAGCCGGCGATCTTTTCCCATTCCCTTCAGCGATATTCAACGGAATCGATAGCGCCGCACGAATAAGTTGATCTCGGCTATGGCGGTTGTTCTCCTTTAGTTCACCGGAGAATTCAGCGACCAATCGATTGAATTCAAGTGCCGCTTTATATACATCCAGCTTTTCATGATCGAATTGCATTGGTTGTCTCGCCCGTTTGGTTTTCGATTACGATTACGATTACGATTACGAGCACGAGCACGAGCACGAACTTACTTTTTGCCCGCCCCTTGATCCGGCTCCGCCTCGTCTTCCATCACTTTGATAAAGATATCCTCCAGCGAATCGGTCCGCGCGTAGAGGTGCCGGATCTGAAGTTTCTGCCTCCGCGCGATCTCGTAGATCGCGCTGGTGCGCAACCCGTCCGGCGTCGCGACCTGGATCGTGTCGCGCTCGTTCATGCGGCATTCGCAGCCGATCGCCGACAGCTCGGCCATGAAATGCTCCATGTTCCCTTTGACGCGCAGTTCGAGCAGGTTGTCGTCGGTCTGCCGCATCTGCTCGATGTTCCCGGCCGCGACGACATGCCCCTTCTTCAGCACGACGACTTCCTTGCAGCAGACCTCGATGTCGCGCAGGATGTGCGAGCTGATGATGACCTTGCCCTGGCTGCGCGAGACCATGTCGTTGATCAAACCCAGCATCTCCTCGCGCGCGGCCGGATCGAGCCCGCTTGTCGGTTCGTCCAAAATCAAAATCCGCGGCCCGTGCACAAGCGCCTGCGCGAGGCGCACCTTTTGATGCAGGCCGTACGACAGCCCATCCAGCTTGCGGTATCTCACCTCGCCCAGGCCGACGTAGAACAGCACCTCGTGCGCGCGTTCCATCGCGGCCCTCGGCGGCAGGCCGCACATCTCGCCCATCAGCCGCAGGTAACGCACGACGGTCATCCCGCCGAGCCACGCCTCGTGCTCGGGCATGTAACCGATGAGCCCGCGGATCGCGCGCCCCTCATGCCTGATGTCATGCCCCTCGAGCCGCGCGTGCCCATGCGCCGGCAGCAATCCCAGCAACGCCCGGATGAGCGTCGATTTGCCCGCGCCGTTCGGCCCCAAAAGCCCAAGCGCCTTGCTGTCGATCGACAAATCGATATTGTCGATCGCCTTGAGGCCGCCGTAACGCACGGTCATCTTTTCGATTTCAAGAAGCACGTTGCCAGCCCTTGGCGTGGATCCGTCCCGCCGAAATTCCGCCGGTGTGTCACTCACCTTGGGTGGTTCGATTATGACCTGAGTTTCCATGTTCATCCAGTCCGTTCGTTAAAAATCGTGCTCGTGCTCGTGATCGTAATCGTAATCGAAAACCTATCGATCCGCTTGTCCCTCGCTCACGCTCGGGCTACTCATGTAGTGTCTCCAAAACAGGGGCGACGATGCTTCTGAACCGCGAAGCGGTTCGATCCCTAAACCGGGGGTTGGTTTGGCGAACTTGTTCGACAAACCTACCCCCGGTGGATTCGCATATTTTCAAGAACCGGTTTACCGGTTCGATCATCACATCTCGCTCATGACCCTTTATCCATCGCTCCATTTGGTTATTCGTCCATCCTCGGCCAATGAAAATCCGGCCCAATGCTCAGCACACTGCTCTTCAGCGCCGTCCAGTATCTTTCACTCGTACGTTGCGCGATTAACGCTTTGCCGGGTGCGCCAAGTTTTTGAAGGTAATAAACCTCCACCGGCCAGCCACCTATACGACGATCATAGCGGCATATTTCAGCAGCCCATCGCCAGTTCTGGTGATCTGTTGCGAGCTTGAGTTCCAATACATTGTTGATCCGCCGCACCACCTGCGTCTTCTCGTACGTTGACTGAAAATCCCGCTGGAACGTGTCGTAGAGATTCGTCCCGTAATACTCGTTGCGAAGCAAATCCCACCACGCCTCGTCAATTCGGCGAAGCCGCTCGGCGGCCTGATGCTGCGTCATTCCCGGTTCGTCCCTGAGGTAATCGGCATAGGCCTGTATCGTCGCGCGGTAACCCGCGTTCAGTTTCTCGATCCTGCCGTTCAGTTTATGTCGATCGTCCTTGCGCGGCTCGATCAGGTTGCCGGCCAGCATGGTCGTGATTGATGTCGTCAGGTCCGACTGCACGATCACCCAACCGGGCGTCGTGGTGGCCGTTGTCTCGTTCGATGCGGATCTTGCCGGCGTGATGCTCATGACATGGACAACCTCTTTCGGCGGCTTCGCCGTCAGGTTCAAATCGACCGCGACCATGGCGACATTGCCCAGAATCATGACTCCGCAGACGACCAACACAAAGATCCCGGCCCGGAGCAACTGCCTCGGCCAGCGGCGCGAAGAGTTCGTTTCATCACCCGGCCTCATTGCGCGGCCTTCCTGAGCCTACCGCATTCGTTTGGATTTCACGCGGCAACCTGCCGGTCGTAATGACTTCAAGTACAGCGCGGCAGACCCAAGCCAGGAGCCTGGGTCTGCCTTTGCCTGTCGTTTTTTCTTCAACTGCTTCCATTGATTACTGTTGTGCCGGCGCCTGCGTCGTATTCTGAGGCGCGCCCTCCGGCCTCCTCACCTTGGGCGGTCCGCCGTCGAGCGTCGGCAGGATGATCGAGACGTCGCCTTCGGAGCCGCCCTTCGTCGGGTCGGCCGCCAGCACGCCCTGGTCATCGACGCCGTCGGGGCCGATGCTGTAGATGATGATCGAGCCCTGGGCCGGCCCGGCGATCAGCTTGAGCTGCGCCTTGCCGAGCTTGTCGAACGGATCGACCGGCTTCGAGGCGATGAACCCGCCGCTGACAAGCTCGTCCATCGTGGACGGCAGCCGCCCGTTCTTCGTCTGGAAGTCCAGCGCCGCCTTGGCGACGTCCTCCAGCGCCACTTCGGCCTGCGCGTAAAGGTCGATGCGCTCGCTGATGCCCATCGGCACGAGCCAGTTGGCGACCATCGGCGCGGCCATGCCGAGGTTGAAGTCGATGCCGCTCGGCGTGTTGAAGTAGAGATCGATCGACTGTTTGCGGGCGATGGCGTAGGCGATGCCCGCCGCGCGGAACCGCTCCATGAAGCCCAGGTCAGGGATGAGTTTCTTCTGTTCCGCGCTCATCCCCGCGGCCAGCTTCGTGCTGAGCAGCACCGGGATCGCCTTGGCCACGTCCTGATACACCAGCAGCGAGACGTTCGCGGACGCGCCCGCCGGCAGCAGCCTCAGCAGCCGCTGGTCGTGCGCGATCGAGACGCCCGAGCGCCACGTGTCGATCGAGCGCTCGACGAACGTCTTGCCGGGGCCGATGACGACGTAGTCATCGACGTAGGCCCACGACGGCTCCCACCACCAGCTATCGACGTGCAGCGTGTGGATGGTGAACTCCTGGTACTGCTTCTCCTGGCGCTCGGCGACCGGCACGTCCTTGCCCGCGTTGGCCCGCTCGACGAAGTCATCGACGAGCAGGTCGAACTCGCGGGCGAAGTCCGACGGCCGTGCCAGCTCGATCGCCACCTTGACGTTCGGGATCGGCAGGATCGGGTTGTCGATGCCGACGGCGATCTCGTTGCCGACGGCGTCGAACAGCGCGTTGTGTGTCTCGAAGAACGCGCGCGCCTCCTCCTGCTGCCGCGTCGTCTGTTCGCCGATCAGGTAGTTCAGCCAGTCGAAGAACATCGTCCGCGGGCTGCGAATCACCGCCGACGCGAACAGGTGCACGTCCGCGGTGAAGAAGTTGAACCCCCGCATCGGCGCCGGCTCCGCGAGCCAGTTCGCCATGCCGTAGCGCTCGTTCACGAACCCGAGCCGCGCCGCCTGGTTGCCGCCGCCGCCGGTGAATCCCGGAGCGATGATCAGGTTCTCGAGGCCGCTCAAGCCGGTGAAGTCGAGCCGCCGCGCAAGATTGGCATCCTGCTTTCTCCAGCGCTCCATCCACGGCGCGATGTTGGCCGCCATCACGAGCTGCGGCTTCGATCCGACCGCCGCGCGCACCTTCTTGTTGAAGTCGGCCGCGGCAAACCCGGACCCCTTGCCCGCGGCGATCCGCGTGATGACCTCGCGCGTCAGCGCCGGATTCGACGAAACGATCAGCCGCTTGGCCGCCACCTGCGCGTATTCACGGATCTTCTGCGCCTGCTCGAACTTGCCGCCCGCCATGTCCATGACGATCGTGCCCAACAGGCGCGCGGTTTCCTCCTCGTTCGCCCCGCAGTCGGCGAGCACGATGAAGTCGGGCGAATCGACGCCGACCACGCACTGCCCGCCGAGGTGCCGCACGATCGACATCACCTCGCGCAGGTGCGTCTGCGTCGTGATCGAATCCGTCAGCTCCGTGCCGTGGATCGACGACCACCACTTCTTGAGCGCCTGTTCGCGCCACAGCATCGCGTAGGCGCTCGAGTTGAACTGGTTGACGATCCCCGACAGGTTGCGCAGGTCGAGGAACATCGTCGTGCGCGTCGGCAGCAGGTCGATCAGGTCCTCGATCTCCGCCACCGGCGCGGTCGGGGTCGTCTGGGCCGATTCATGAATCGTGAGAGCCGGCTCGGCCGCCGCGGCCGCCTTTGCCTTCGGCGCCAGGCTCTCCAGGTTCTCCTTCATACGGCTCCAGTCGATTGACTCCGCCGGGATCGTGTCCGGCGCGCCAGTGCGCGAGTTCCAGCTCTGGCCCGCCTCGAGCATCATCGTCATGCCGTTGCAATCGACGCGGACCGACCCCTCGGCCACGGACACGATCGTCCCGCCGAGGCCGTCATCGACGCCGAACACGGTTCCGGTCGCCGTCGCCCTCAGCCGGTCGGTCTGCATGACGAACTGCTTCGGCAGCGGCTTGTGCTTGAGGTGCGCCCACATCTGGCCGCGGTTGAGCACGAACGTCAGCTTGTCGGGCACGTCCTCCATGGTGAACTGCGTGCCGCCGCGCGCCTCGACGACGTTGCCGTCGTTGAGCGTCAACGCCAGGTAGCTGCCGTCGGGGACGCTGATGCGCTGCGCCTGCCGGACCGGCATGTTCGCCGCGAGCGCCGTGACCTTGTCGCCGTCGAGCACGAACGCGCCGGCGCCGATCGAGCTCACCGTCGCCAGCGCGGCGTCGCCCGTTGGCACGGCCGACCGGTAAAGGCGCTGCACCTGCACGCCGAGCGCGATGACGGCGAGCGCCGCCGCCACCAGCGCGACGCGCAGCCACGGCCTTGCGACCGGGCGCGCCGCCGGCTGGGCCTGCGCCAGCCACTCGGGCCCCGTCGCCGCCGCGCGCTCGCCCTTGAGCCGGTAATACCGGGTCAGGTGTTCTTCCTGCTGCTCATAGGCGGCCAGTTCGGCGCGCGCTTCGGGGTTGGCCTCGACAAACCGCATCAGCTCGCGCTGTTCGGGCGTGCTCAGCTCGCCGCTCAGGTAGTCCGCCAGCAGCTTTTCAAACCGTTCACGATCCATGATGATCGACCTCCCGCGCCTGGGCAAGCGACTCGGTCTTCTGTTTCAAAAGTTTGCGCGCCTCGAACAGGCGCGACCTCACCGCGCCGAGCGAAATCCCCAGCACTTCGGCGATTTGCTCGTAGGAATACTCATTCATGTACTTCAGCGCCAGCACGACCCGGAACGGCTCGGGCAGCTCGTCGATCGCCGCCTCCATCGTCGTCAGCCAGGCCTCCTTTTGCACCCACTCGTCGGAGGGCACGACGCGGGCCTCGCGCGCGGCCTCGGCCATCACCTTCCTCCTTCTGCGCTGGCGCCGGATCATGTCCAGCGCCAGGTTGCGCGTCATGGTGTGCAGCCACCCCGGCAGGCACGGCGCCTCCCGCAGCGACCCGATCGAGCGCGCCGCCGCCAGCAGCGTCTCGTGCAGCAAATCCTCGGCCGCCTCGGGATCCTTGAGCATCCCCAGCGCGGTCGCGAAGATCAGCCCGCGGTGCGGCGCGACGAGTCGCCAAAACGCATCCCGATCGCCGTCGCGGGCCAGTTCCAAGTCGTCCTTGTTTCGGTTCATCGTCACCCTCGTTAGCATCGATTTCCCCGTCTTTCACTACAATAGTGTCCCAATCACCCAAAAAGTTTGGAAAATTTTTTGTTTATTTTTATTGGTCCCTTTTGAGTTTGCCGAAAGCCAGATACTTTTTCATCCCCGCGACAAACGCCGCGTCGCGCGAAATGGAACTTACATAAAAATACTTCCCACTGGCACTCCACGTCACCAGCATCTCAGGCGCATCATGCCATTTCACGTGTTTCGAAACCTCCTCCGCGCCCGCTT
>JAJFUE010000093.1 GCA_021372575.1 bacterium
CGGCAAGGACGGCAAGAGCTACCCGAACGCCTGCGAGGCGGCCTGCCTCGGCGTCGGCACGGGCTTGACCGCGGCGACCGGCGCCGGCTCGGGCGCCTTCTCCGGTTTCTTGTTCTTCGCCTCGATCATCGCGTTGAGCAGTTCCGCCATGCCGGCCAGCTTGCCCTGGCTGAGCAACGTCGCGTTCTTGTCGATCGGCGCCTTGTCGTTCGGGTTGCGCAGCGCGAGGCTGACCTTGCCGTATTCGGTCGCCAGCTGCAGCGCTTCGGCCTGTTGCGAATCGACCTTGAACGTCACGAGGCACTGGTTGGTGGTTGTCGCCGGCTTCTCGGCCTTCTTGACGCCGTTCGCTTCGGCGGCTTCGGGCGGCGCGACCAGCTCGTTATCGACCGCCAGGATTTGAACCTTCTCGAGGATGGTCGTGGCGACCGCCTCGCCGAGCGCCGTGTTGTTGCTCTGCAGCTTGAACGAGACGACCACATCCACGACGCTGCCCGGATAGAGCAAGCCCTTGAGCGAGGACGGCACGTTCAGCGAGACCGCGACGGCGCGCATCCCGGGCGACAGTTGCGAGGCCAGCTCGAGCCCCGCCCCTCGCGGCGCGAAGTTGGCCGGCATGACGGCCTGGCCTTCGGCCAGCGGCGCCGAAACCAGCTTGCCCACGACCTGCACCGGATCGGAATAAGCGTTGGGCGGTGCCTGCTTTCGCGGAACCTCGCGAACGAGCAGCATTTTTAGATCGAGCACCGTCATCGGCTCGATCTTTTGCGCCGCCACCAGAACCTTTGTGATCGGCTCGGACTTGGCCTGCGAATTGGCCCGCGCGCTGATCGACGCCGTCAACACGGCCGCCGCGACCGCGGCCATCACCCCCAGCACCACGAGAACGACGATGGATTTCTTCATGGCTGTTCTCCGACAAAATATTTTCGACCGTTTGTATTTTAATTCCCCTCTATCACCAGCCTACCGGCTCGTTTATTTTCATCTTTCATGTTTCATCTCTTCCCCTCACGGTCCTTCTTTCGCCATCGTCACGGCAGCCCGCAACGCGTCGGGCGCCGGGATCAGCGCGCAATTGAACAGCGAAATGCCCGTGTACGGCGCCGACAGGCTGACCTGAAGCGCCTGGCCCGAGGCCACAGAGGAAACGTCGGATGGAATCATGGTCATCGTGTATTTGCCGGCCATCCCGACCTGCGCCATCTGAGTCGCCACGGCGCTGACCACGTCGCCGTTGGTCGAGTCGGGCAGGACGGCCACGCGCGCCGCGTTGCGCGCGATGTTGGTGATCTGATGCGCCTTGGTGAACAGCCAGCCGTACTCGAGCAGGCCCATCAGCATCACGATCAACAGCGGCAGCAGCAGCGCCATCTCGACGACCGCCACCGCGCGCACTCCGGTGTTCTTTTTGTTCAGCCCCATAGCCCAACCCCCACGGCGGTCAGGCAACTGCCCACGAACACGGCCACGCCGTACGGCATGCGCGTCATGGCCCCGCTCGACGGCAGGATCGCCGTCCGCTCGCGCAACGAACCCGGCCCGCCCATCAGCCACGGCACCCACATCAGCATGCGCCCAAGATTCCCGAACGTGCGTCGGCCGCGCCCCCGGACGATGGCGTAACCCAGCCCGAGCACCGCGCCGGTGGCCGCCACGCAGCCGAGCAGGTAGTAGCCCAGCGGCGTCCCCACCCAGGCGCCCAGCGCGCCCATCAGCTTGGCGTCGCCCGCGCCGCCCAGTCCGGCCGCGAACAGCAACACATAGGGAAGGGTCAGCAACAACGCGGCCGTCAATGCCGCTCCCATTGCCGCCAACCCTCCCCAATAGGCATTCCAAATAAGGCCACCCGCCAATACCGGAAAGGTTACAAGATTCGGAATGCGCCGCTGGCGAACGTCAAAGATTGCCGCCACCAGGCTGACCGTGATGATGACAAACCACATGCTGAATAAAGTCTCCGCTTGATGCGCCGCCGGTTGTTGCGAACCGGCGAGCCGAACACCGTTCCTTACGGAAGCGCCGTATCGACGGCGGAGAATTTCGCCGTAACCTTCGGGCCAAGCGTCAGGACAACGCCGATGACGCCCGCCAGGATCAGGCCGAGCAGGACCGCCCACTCGACGGTTTCCATGCCGCTCTCATCGCGGAAGAACTTGCGAAGCATAGTTCTCTACCCCCAGCAAATAGTAGGTTTCCCCATACGGGGAAGCTGCGACTACCAACGAACTTCACTTTTACAACGGGAATTCCCACGAAAGGCTAAGCAGCACCCATGCCAAAACGGTCATTTGAAACAAAAAAGAAAAATGCACGAAGCGATCCGAACGCTATCGATTCATTCAGCGTTTATATTATAGATTTTAGAACACTCTCGGCGTGTTTTCGAAACCGGCGCCGGCCCTCCCGGTCGGCGACAAAAACGCAAACCAACGTCACGGGCTTATTCAATATCGCAAACAATACTGCACTCGCTTGCATAATTGTGAATGCAAATGAATATGCGCATACAATTTCGCCAGCAACAACTCCAATTGCATTCAGTCATAATTTTAATTTAATCCCAATAATTTCAATTTTCTATTAATAACAAAACAACTGTATTGCAATTTTTTGGACAGACATCACCCGATAAGAATTGTTCGAAATCGAACAATTTTGTCATAGGGACATTGCGCAAATCAATAACTCGAGCTCTCGGCGCTGTAGCGCGCAAGCAGGCCGGTGCGCATCGCGTGCCGGTAGGTGTTGTGAAACAACCAGAAGGCAATCATCACGTAGGCGACCGCAAGCGCCCCGCCCAGCGCCAGGTGCACCGGCGAGGCCTGCCCGCCCTGGATGATCGTGCGCATGCTCTCGAAGATATATGATGGCGGCAGCACGTAGGAGACGCACTGCATCCAGTGCGGCAGGATCGAAATCGGATAAAACACCCCCGCGAACGGCGACAGCAGGCCCGGGATCGGCCAGATGAACCACTCGGCGGCCGGCCCGAGCCGCAGCACCAGCGCGATGCTCATCACGCCCAGCGCGATGCCGAACAGGAACAACTCGATCAGGAACGGCACGATCGCCGCCCCGTAGGCGAACACGGTCAGCCCGAAAATGGCGGTCGCAAGGACCAGCATGACGGCCAGCCCGATCGCGCTCGTCCCGATGCTCGTCAGCACGAGCCCGCCGACGTATTCCATCGTGGTGATCGGCGTGGCGAAGAAGTTCAGGAAGTTGCGCGACCAGACGTCCTCGAGGAACGCCATCGTCACCCCCTGCATGACGCGGATGAAGAAGTCCCACATCAGCACCGCGCCCAAAAACATATAAATAAAATTCACGCCGGCGTTGGCGATCGAGTTCAAAAAACGCGTGAGAAATCCCCACAGCACCATATCGACCGCCACCCAGATGAACAGCGGCAGGACGCGCGGGAAACTGCCGCGAATCAGATAAACCTGGCGAAGCGTGACGGCCAGCATGCGCGACGTATTCATGGCGTTACCCTTCCTCCAGCGTGAGCGGCTCGCGCGCCACGGTGATGAACAGTTCCTCGAGCGTGCGCTTGCCGTGCTCGCCCGGAAGGGTTTTGGGATTGCCCTCGACCAGGATTCTGCCATGCGACAGGAAAAACACGCGGTCGCACACCTCCTCGACTTCATACATATTATGCGACGTCCACAGGACGCCGCCGTCGCCGTGCTTGGCGAACTTGCGGATGTCGCCGCGGATCTCGCGCGCGACCGACGGGTCGAGCGACGCCGTCGGTTCGTCCAGCAGCAACAGGCTCGGGCTGTTGATCATTGCCTTGGCGAGGCTGACGCGCGTCTGCTCGCCCGAGGACAGCACGCCGGTCTTTGTGTTCCTGAATTTCTGGAGGTCGAACTGCTCGAGCATCTTCTCGATGTGCTCATCGAGGTTCTTGACATGATACAGGAGCCCGAAGATGCGCAGGTTCTGGACGACGGTCAGGTTGCCCGGCAGCGGCGTATAGACGGCGGCGAAGTTCGTCCGCCCGACCGCCTCCGTGCGATTCTTCGCCAAATCGATCCCATTGATATGGATGCTTCCCGAGTTCGGCTGAAGGATCCCGAGCACCATGCTGATCGTCGTCGTCTTGCCGGCCCCGTTCGGCCCCAAAAGCCCAACGATCTCGTTGCGCCCGACATCGAACGAAATGCCGTCCACGGCCACCGTCGGGCCATAGACCTTGCGCAAATCGCGAACCGAAAGAACGTGGGAGTTGAATTCCATAAATATCCCGGAAATCTTTCACCACGGAGACACGGAGACACAGAGAAATTCAAAATTGCTGATTCAAAATTCAGATTGAAAATCTATGAATTCAAATTCTCCGTGTCTCTGTGTCTCTGTGGTTCAATTCAATTTTTTAATGAGCCACGCGATCGTCTCGCCGAGGTCCTGCATGTTGGCCATGGCTTCTTCGTCTTTGAGCACTTCGCCCTTTTCCTTGGCCAGGCCGAAGTTCCAATACGTCGAACCCGGCATGATCATGCCGGAAATCTGGAACAGGTGGTTCATCGAGTCGAACGCGTGGGTCGCGCCGCCGCGGCGCGACACGGTGACGGCCGCGCCAACCTTGCGCTTGAGCAGCCGCCCGTTCGCCCCGGCGACATAGCCGACCCGGTCGATGAACGCCTTCATTTCGGGCGTCATGTCGGCGTAATACGTCGGCGAGCCGAGCACGATCCCGTCGGCCTCGAACAGCCTCTCCAGCAGCCCGTTCAGGATATCATCGTCGTAGGCGCAGCGCCGGTTCTGGTTCTTGCGGCACTGAAGGCACGCCCGGCAACCATGAATATTCTCCCCGCCGATCTGGATCAACTCGGTCTCGATCGCCGCCTGCCCGATCGGCTCGAGCACCTTCCGCAGCATTATCTCCGTATTGCCGCCCTTGCGCGGGCTGCCATTGATCGCCACGACTTTCATCGATTTCTCTCCCATCCTTCAGAATACCCCGCCCGGGGGCGGACGATAACTTCCGTATTCTAGCGCCATGAAATGGAATTGCAATCCCACCCCGGCCCATTAAAATGGTGAATTGTGAATATACAGGGTGTCCCCAGACGGAAAGGTTTTTTGCTCATGAGAATTCCAAGGCTGATCGGCTTGATCGTTTTCGTCGCGCTTGCGATCCAGGTCCACGCCGCCGACGCGCCGCGACCCGCCAAAATCGTCTATTCGAGCAACAAATCCGGCCCGTGGCGGATCTGGGTCGTCAGCCCCGACGGCAAGGACGCGAAACAGCTTTCAGCCCAGGACGGCGAAGGCCAGGACGTCGATCCGGTCTTCAGCGCCGACGCCAAGTCAATCGTTTACACCTCGACGCGCGGCGGCAAGCCCGGCATCTGGCGCATGAACGCCGACGGCGCCAAGCCCGAGCGCCTGTGCGACGGAGACCAGGCCGAGATCTCGCCCGACGGCAAAAAGCTCGCCTTGCGCAAGATCGACAACAAGCTTGAGCGCCTTTACGTGCGCGACCTGAAGACCGGCAAGGAAACCCTGCTGAGCCCCGCCGACTGGCCGCACTGCTCGGGCCCGGCGTGGAGCCCCGATGGCAAGACGATTGCGTTCGCCGCGCGCTGGGACGCCGGCAACGGCGTCTATCTCGTCCCCGCGGCCGGCGGCAAGCCGGTCAAGATTTACGACAAGCAGGGCGCATGCGAGCCGCACTACTCGCCCGACGGCAAGCGCCTCGTCTATGAAACCGAAACGCACATCTGCACGATCAACCCCGACGGCACGAAGAACCGCACCGTCACGACGTTCGCCGGCGTGCAGCGCTACGGCCGGTTCAGCCCCGACGGCAAGTGGATCGTCTTCTGCCAGGGCGTCTCCGAGCAGGGCCCGTGGGAACTCTACAAAATCGGAGCCAACGGCGGTACCCCAACCAAACTCACGAGTGGCGCCTCCGACATGACCCCCGACTGGAAGTAATGATGAATGATGAATGATGAAAGATGAATGTGATCAAATCGCCTGACGACCCGGATATATGGAGATGCAATCAGGCTGACCCTGAAAGGGTCACCGAGTTCAACAGCCCAAGGTGAGCGAGGCTTTTGCGAGCGTAACCCTGGGTCAGCGGCCATAAAAGAAGTCGTGACCCTGTAAGGGTCACCTAGTCGGATTGCCACTCATTGGATCTCGTTTGATGCCGTCATATCGTTCAACCGCCAAACACAATTTCCAGGTGCCCGCCATGACTCACCGTTTTCTCACCACCATCATTATCGCGCTCCTGATTTCATCCTCCGCCTTCGCCCAGGACGACCCGACGATGGTGCGGCTGTTCGACACGAACAAACAATCGAACGCTCCGCTCACGGCACAAACGCTCGATAGGCCCTCCGGCTGGACCCTCGTCCCCGAGGACAATACGACCCACACCTTCACCGGCGATGCCGTGTTCATGAACGACAAGCTGGCCGTCGTGCTGCGCAAACAATCGAGCGGCGTCGAGGTCCACTACAAATCCGCCGCCGGATTCAAAATCGCCGCCGGCCTTGCGCACATGAACGCCGCGGCCGCCGACCGCCTAGCCTCGTTCAAGATCGTCGAGAACAGCTCCGGCGCGGTCGCGATGGAAACCGCCTTCTATGGCCCCGACAATCGGTCGGCTTTGCGCAGGCTTACCCTTCGCCTGACCACCGGTGAGGGCACGATCGAAGTTACCCCCGGCCCGGGCGCCGTCGCCATCGGCATCGACTCGCCGACGAATTACCTCATCGTGCCGGACTTCTTCGGCGACGATCTCGTCTTCGGCGAAAAGTCATTCACCGGCCGCGCCGTCCCCGCCGAGAACATGTGCCTCAACCTCTTCGCCGGCAACGACGCGATGATGATGTGCGTCTGGCAGTCGAGCCGCCAGCAGGCATGGATGCTCGCCGCCGCCGACCACATGACCACGCTCCGCATCGACTGCATGCCGGACAAAAAAATCTGGCTCGCCTTCATGCAGGCCGACATCATCTGGCGGACGACTCAGCCCGCCGAAAAATTCAACGCCCCCTTCCCCGCCAAATGGCGCCGCAACATGACGCGCGGCGACGGCACCGCCGTCTCCTTCGACGCCGAAGCGCAGCCTAAGGCCTCCGACGACAAACAGGTCGTCTCGATCATCTACCCGCTCGACCGCGTGCAGGATACTCCCCTCACGACCGTCCTGCCGACCGACGTCATGCGTAACACGCTCGGCGTCGGGCCGTGCCAATACATTCTCGCCGTCGAAGGCATGGCCGCCGAAGGCGACCCCACGCCCAACAACGTCATGGAGTGGGTCGAAAAGCAGTTCGACGCCAAGAAGGACAAGAAGGCGGCCGACGACATCAAGGAGCGCCTCGACGTGATGACGAAACACATCGCCGAGGCCAACGGCCGCATCAAGGCCTACGCCGAATTCGCGGCCGCATCCAAACCGAAACTCGCCGCCGACCCCAAGGCCGCCCCGTGGCTCGCGATCATCGGCGACATGGCCAGGTATGCCGGTTCCGGCCTGACCGCCTCGCCCGCCGACGCATCCAAGCTCGCGGCCGCCGTGATCGCGCTCATCGGCAAGCCCGACTCCGCCGCCGAATGCAAGAAGCTCGGCGAGCAACTGCGCGAGATCGGCGCGACTCAGGACCATGCCCTGGCGCGCTGCCGCATGGCGCTTCGCCGACTCAAGCAGGAAGGCCGCGCGATGGACGGCTCAAGCAAATCTCCCGCCGCCGTCGCGGAAGTTCAAAAACAGGCCGATCAGATTTTCGCGCAACCCCGGTAGGCCGCGTTTGCCAAACGCGGCCAAACCAAACGAACGGATACACCACCTGATTTCATTTAAAGCATTACGCACGCGAAAGGATACGCTGAAATGAAGATCGCCCGGCATTCAACCTTTGCCCTCGCCATCGTTTGCGCTTCATGCATGTTCCTCGCGGCCCTTACCGCCCGTGCCGCCGAAATACCGCCCGAGACGCGCATCTACGACACCGGCAAATCGCTCGCGATGGGCCCCAACATGGTGAACGCGTCGATCGAGCTGGGCCTCTCCGAGCGCGCCGGCGCCGGTCATGAAAAATGGACGCAGGTCCCCGAGGACAAGACCGATCACGCGTTCAAGGGCGACATCGTCCTCATGAACGAGAAGATGCTGCTCCTCGTCAGCCGCCAGCGTTCCGCCGCGCGCATCTACGCGATCACCCCGACCGGCGCCGTCCAGCGCGCGACGATCACCCCGCTCAATGCCGCCGCCGGCCGCAGCGCCTTCAAGTCCGCGAAAATCGCCGAGAACAACACGGGCGTCGTCTCGGTGAACGTCACCTATCAGGCCACCCCGCGGCCAATGGTCATCAATTACGAGCTCAAGGTCGGCCAGCCCGCCGTGCAGATCCAGCCGCGCGACGAAGCGACCGGCATTCGCCTCGCGACGCAACCGTGCCGGTTCGTCGTCCTGCCCGACTTCTTCGCCGACGACATGGTCATCGACGCCACCGCGATCAAATCAAACAACGCCGAGCTTCCCGCCGACAACTTCCTCATGCACATGGTCAAGGACTCGATCGTGATGGCCGTGTGGGACAAGTCGCAGGACGACATCGCAGTGACGCTCGCCGGCAAAAGCGGCGACCGCGCCGTGACCGGCTCGCTGATCGAATTCGGCAAGGACGAGAAAGGGCCGGGCAAAATTTACATCGCGCTCCTCGAAGGCAAAAACATCTGGCACACGCGCGACATCGCCGCGACCGAAGGCGACAAGGAGATCCGCCTCGACTGGAACGCGCCGTTCATCGCGCAGTGGCGCGTCGATTGGCAGACCACCGACAAGATCACCGACACGTGGGAAATGCTCACGCAAAAGCCCGACGGCACCTACGAAAAGCACGGTTGGTATGGTCAGGCCGAGAACTTCGGCAACGACAACTGGCTCAAGGCCGGCCGCGAGCGCTGGACCACCGTCCTCGGCCGCTTCAAATATCCATGCTGGATCGACAAGGGCGGCGAAGGCTACATCCGCCCGCTCGTCAACAAGGCCCTCACGCTGCAAGGCCCGATCGTCATCTACCCGATCAACCGCATCAACACCACGCCGATCGAGGCGTTCACCGCGATCGACATCATGCGCGCGACGCTCGGCGTCGGCCCGTGCGAATACATCCTCGACGTCTCCGGCCAGAAGAAGAACTACACCGGCCTGCCCACCTGCGAAACGCGCACCGCGCTCAACGCGATCTACGCCGGCAAGGAACAGGTCAAGAAGCACGACGAGGTCGTCAAGCTCATCAATGACGTCCACGGCTTCGTGCGCCAGATCCGCGGCCGCATCGAGGATTACCGCGAGTTCGGCCGCCAGATGAACGCCTACCTCGAAAGCCAGAAAAAGGCGTATCCGCAATACGCCGATCAAATCGGCGACCTGCTGAAGATCAATCGCGGCATCGAGGAACACTACGACCTCAAGAAGAACATGAAGGCGCCCGAATACGCGACCGGGCTCGTCAACGACTTCCGCGCGAAGCTGATCGACTACGAAGGCCCCGACGCGCTCGACCAGTGCAAGAAAATCATGCAGGCTCTGGTCTATGTCGGCGCCGATCAGGATGAGCTTGTCGGCGAGTGCCGTGTTCAGGTTAAAATCCTGCGTCAGCGCGCGGCGCTGGCGATGGCCAACGACCCCAAGTTCGCGCCGATCGCGAAGGAAGTCCGCAAGCGCACGCAGCAGATGCTGCGCAACCCGTTAAGCTACGAAGCGCCGAGGCACTAGTTCGTGCTCGTGCTCGTGCTCGTAATCGTAATCGTAATCGAGACCGAAGGAGAGAATGAACCGACCGAATACCCGGTCACCCAATCTCCAACTCGGAATTGGAATTGCATTTTGAACCGCGAAGCGGTTCGATCTCAAAGCCGGGGGTAGGTTTGGCGAACTTGTTCGACAAACCTACCCCCGGTCAGATCGCAAAAACCCCGAACCGATTTATCGGTTCGATCATGATCGCCAAATGAGGGACGACCCGTGACGAAACTTCTGAATCTTCTCTGCATCGCGCTCATCTCGATCGCCCTGAACGCCTGCAACAATCAACCGCAATCGAACACTCCGGCCGCCACAAAAGACGCCTCTGACAAACCCCCCGCCGCATCCCCTGCCCCGTCCGCTCAATCCAAAACCGTCGCCACGCCCACCGGCGAAATGGCATTGATCCCCGCCGGCTCCTTCACGATGGGCGACGACTCCGCCGAATCGGCCGACGAAAAACCCGCGCACATGGTCTCCGTCGCCGCGTTCTACATGGACACGCGCGAGGTCACGCAAAAGCAGTACGAGGACATGGTGAAGCAGAATCCTTCCAAATATAAGGGTCCCGAACGCCCCGTCGAGCAGGTCGATTGGTATCACGCCGCCCTTTACTGCAACGCGCGCTCGCGCAAGGAGGGCCTCAAGCCCTGCTACGATCACAAGACGCTCGCCTGCGACTTCAGCGCCGACGGCTACCGCCTCCCGACCGAGGCCGAATGGGAATACGCCTGCCGCGCCGGCTCGACGACGAAGTATTCGTTCGGCGACGACGCCAACATGCTCAAGAATTTCGCGTGGTATAAGGCAAATTCGAACAAGGCCTCGCACCCCGTCGGCCAGAAGTCGCCCAACGCCTTCGGCCTTTACGACATGCACGGCAACGTCGCCGAGTGGTGCCAGGACGTCTATGGCGACTCCTATTACCAGCAGAAGGCCGGCGACAATCCGAAGGGCCCGACCTCCGGCGACAAGCGCGCGCTGCGCGGCGGCGGCTGGAGTGCCAACGACGACGCCTGCCGCTCGACGGCCCGCAACAGCGAAAACGCCCGCTTCGCCGACGCCTGCTTCGGCTCCGACGCCTACGGCTTCCGCTGCGTGAAGAAGGCCATGCAGTAGCCCGAGCGTTAGCGAGGGATTGCCGCAGCCAGACTATGGGCTCAACAATGATCGACTAAAAAAACAGATGGACAACGGACAACCACTCCCCGAAATTTGAACGTCGGCTTCAGCCGACGCCTCTTTGCACCCTGCTTCAGCAGGGGTGAAGAGCCCAAAAAAATATTTTTCAGCCGGCTTTAAGCCGGCTTTACTTGACCGAACCTTTGTTATTTCAAGCCGGCTTCGAGCCGGCTCATCCCATTTCAAAAATGCGCTGCCACCTCGGCTGAAGCCGACCGGAGATTGCTCGAGCACCACTCATGCTTTTCCACACCTACCCATTCATCATTTTTCTCGCCATCGTGCTGCCGCTGTTCTATCTGCTGCGCAAAACGAAACTCTGGCTCCCCTTCCTGCTGGCTTCGTCCTATGTCTTCTACGGCATGCTCAATCCCTGGTTCCTTCTCCTTGTCCTTTACATCACGCTGCTGAACTACGCGATCGGCATCGTCATGTCGAGGCTGCCGTTCGACCCCGAGCCCGGCGCGCCCTTCTACCGCAAACAAATCTTCTGGCTCTGGCTCGGCGTCTTCGCCGATATCTGGCCGCTCGCCTTCTTCAAATACGCGCGCTTCTTTAATGAAAACCTCAACGCCGTCTTCGGCTGGGTTCACATCCCATTTCGCCTCCCCGATCCCTCGGTGATCATGCCGTTCGGTATTCCCTACCTTCTCCCGGCGGGCATCTCGTTCTTCACGTTCCAGGCGCTCTCCTACCTGATCGATCTTTACCTCGGCAAGATCGAGCGCGAACGCAACTTGCTACGCTTCGCCAACTTCGTCTGCTTCTTCCCGAACGTGCTCATGGGCCCGATCGAGCGCGCCGGCCACATGCTTCCGCAGTTCGAGCGCCCCGCCGCCTTCCGCCTCAAGAATTTCACCGACGGCCTCTCGCTGTTCCTCATCGGCCTGTTCAAAAAACTCGCCCTCGCGTCTTACCTCCAGATCTTCGTCGATCGCGTCTATGACAATCCCGGCGACTGCGGCGCGCCCGAGCTGATCCTTGCCACGATCGCCTTCGGCTGGCAGATCTACTTCGACTTCAGCGGCTACAGCGACATGGCGCGCGGCGTCGCGCGCCTGTTCGGCTTCAACCTCGTCCTCAACTTCAACAACCCGTACCTCGCCACCGGCATCGGCGATTTCTGGCGTCGCTGGCACATGTCATTCTCGCGCTGGATCCTCGATTACATCTTCATGCCGCTTCAGCTGATGTGGCGCAACTGGCCCTCGTGGGGCACCGCCGCCGCGCTGGTGGTCACGTTCCTGTTCTCCGGCGTCTGGCACGTCGCTGGCGTGTTTTGGACCTACATCGTCTGGGGCCTGCTGCACGGATTCGGCCTCGCCGCGACGAACCAGCTCGAGCGCTCGAAGTATTACAGGAAAAACGTCCCGACGTGGATCAAGCGCGCGGGCACGTTCGCGTTCGTCAGCTTCGCGTGGATTTTCTTCCGCGCGCACACGATCGACGACGCGCTGCTCATCGTCAAGCGCATCTTCATCGCCCCGTGGTCGAACCCGCACATCGCCGGCCTCATCATCGCGATCATCATCCTCGCGTGGATCTACCAAATCCTTCACGAGACGCGCTGGCGCGAGACCCTCGCGCGCACCTCGTGGGCCTGGAGCGCGGCGCTCGCCGTCCTCCTCGTCGTTATCCTGTGCTTCAGCTCGTCCGGCAGCGGAGCCTTTATCTATCTTCAATTCTGAGTAAGCGCATGAGCCAGGCCGCCACCAAAACACTCCCACAAACCCCGCCCGAGCCGGTCGAAGACCCCGAGTCCCCGTTCGGCCCAAACGAAATGCGCCTCGGCGCGAAACAGTGGATCGCGTTCGCCATCGCAATCGTCCTGATCTTCCTCTGCCTTCCCGCAATCTGGCAAAAGCTCGAGCGCTTCGACACCGGCCCCGACTACCGCATCCCGTATTCGCTCAGCAACGACTACTGGCAGATCGGCCGCTGGTTCAAAAAGGCCGCCGAACCCGGGCGCATCGTCGTCATCGGCGACTCGGTGATCTGGGGCGAATACGTCAACCCCGACGGCACGCTGCCGCACTTCCTGAGCGTCGAGTCGGGCGCGCCCGGCCGCTTCGCCAACTGCGGCGTGAACGGATTCTTCCCACTCGCGATCGAAGGCCTCATCGACAACTACGGCACGGCGCTGCGCAACCAAAAGGTCATCCTCGAGGCCGACGTGCTGTGGATGACCAGCCCGCAGCGCGACCTGAGCGCATCGAAGAAAGACACGTTCAACCACACGCGCCTCGTCCCGCAATTCCGGCCGCGCATCCCCGTCTATGACGCCGACATGAACGAGCGCATCGGCGCCGTCGTCGAGCGCAACATCAGGTTCCTCTCGTGGGTGAGCCACATTCAGATCACGTATTTCGACCAGAAGAGCATCCCGCAGTGGACGCTCGCCGACGACGGCCAGTCGCCGCCCAACTACCCGAACCTGTGGCGCAACCCGGCCTCGCAAATCACAATGAGCATCCCCGATCCGCCCGCCACTGATCCCGATCGCGGCCCGAAAAGCCCGCGCCACGTGCCGTGGTTCGAATCCGGCAAGGAGCCGCTGCACTACGACTGGGTCCCGCTCGACAAGTCGCTTCAGTGGCAGGCGTTCCAGCGCACGCTCGCGACGCTCCGCTCCCGCGGCAACGACGTCATGGTCCTCCTCGTCCCGTTTAACGAGCACATGATCGCCGAGGACAACCGGCCCGCGTTCCGCACAATCACCGGCGGCATCGACGCGTGGCTCGCCGAGAACAAGATCCCGCATATCGCGCCGGCGACGCTGCCGCCCACGTTCTACGCCGACGCCAGCCACCCGCTCACCGAAGGCTACGCACTCCTCGCGAAAAACATTTACGCCATGCCTGAATTTCAACAATGGTTGAAGCAAAGGTAAGGTTATTGTAAGGCCGAAATCGTCGTTGATGTAGTGTCGTGAACATGGAGCTGTTATTGTTTTGAACCGCGAAGTGGTTCGATCTCAAAACCGGGGGTTGGTTTGGAACAAACCAACCCCCGGTTGGATGCCGACAATTCCAGAACCGGTTTACCGGTTCGATCATCATGTTGTGAACCAGCCCCGGAGGGCGACACCATGGTTACCCCGATAAGCGGACATGATCTCATCGCCGACAACCAGTACAACATCGGCCACATCTGCACGCGCCACCAGTGCGAACTCGGCCGCGCCGACAAGCTCGCGATGAAGTGGATCGGCCCGCGCGGCGAAACGTCCTCGCACACGTTCGCGCAACTCGACCGCGAAAGCTCCAAATGCGCGCGCGTCCTGCTCGACCTCGGCCTCGTCCCCGGCGACGTGTTCTTCATTTTCCTGCCCAAGGTCCCCGAGGTTTATTTCGCGTTCCTCGGCGCGCTCAAGGCGCAAATCATCGTCGGCCCGCTCTTCTCCAACTTCGGCGACGAGGCGCTCCTCGACCGCATGAGCGACTCCGGCGCCCGGGCGATCCTCGCGCGCAAGAGCTATCTCAAAAAGCTCCTGCGCATCCGCGGCCAGCTTCCGGAACTCAAATACATCCTCGTGACCGACATCGACGAACACCAGGGCGACGGCGTCCTGAGCCTGCCCAAGCTCATGTCAACCGCCCCGGACGATTTCGTCGCGCCCCTCACCCCGCCCGAGACCCCGTCAGTCCTGCACTACACCTCCGGCTCGACCGGCAAGCCCAAGGGCGCGCTGCACGGCCACCGCAGCGTGCTCATGCAGAACCGCACCGTGCGCGAAGTCCTCCAACTGCGCGACGACGACCTGTACTGGTGCACGGCCGACCACGGATGGGTCACCGGTGTCAGCTACGGCATCATCGGTCCGTGGAGCCAGGGCGTCTCGCAGATCCACTTCGGCGGCGCCTACGACCCGCGCCAGTGGTTCGAGCTCCTGCAAAACGAAAAGGTCACGGCCTGGTACACCGCCCCGACCGCATTGCGCATGCTGATGCGGGAGCCTGACGAATTTTTCCGCGAGTTCGACCTCTCCCCGCTGCGCGACATCTTCAGCGTCGGCGAGCCGCTCAATCCCGAGGTCGTCCTGTGGGGCCGCCGCCTGTTTGGCAAGGACATCTACGACACGTGGTGGCAGACCGAAACCGGCGCGATCATGATCGCCAGCCGCCCCGGCCGCGAAGTCATCCCCGCCTGCATGGGCCGCCCGCTCGACGGCATCGAGGCCGCCATCATCGCCGACGACGGCACGCCCGCGCCGGTCAACGAGCAGGGCAGCCTGTGCCTCAAGCCCGGCTGGGACTCAATGTTCATCGCCTACTACAAGCACGAGGACATTTACCGCTCGAAGTTCAAGAACGGCTGGTATTTCTCCGGCGACACCGCGCGCAGGGACGAGGCCGGCAACTTCTGGTTCATGGGCCGCAGCGACGACGTGATCAACACCTCCGGCCATTTGGTCAGCCCGTTCGAAGTCGAGAGCGCCCTCCTTGAAATCGAGGGCGTCGCCGAGTCGGGCGTGATCGCCGCCCCCGACCCGATGCTGTTTGAAAAAGTCGTCGCGTTCGTCTCGATGAAGCCCGGCTGCGAGTGGAACGAAGATATTGAATTAAAGGCCCGCCTGCACGTCTCGAACCGCGTCTCGACGATGGCCACGCCGCAGGAGTTTATCGTCCTGGGCAACATCCCGAAGACGAAAAGCGGCAAGATCATGCGCCGTGTCCTCAAGGCCCGCTACCTCGGCACCGAACTCGGCGACATCAGCACGATGGATGTGTAATGGTAGGTCGGCTCTATGAGCCGACTCTGGCAATCATGTCGGCTCATAGAGCCGACCTACCTTAACGGAGCAACCGCACATGACCCCGATGGAACGCCTCGAAAAAGTTTTTCGCGTTGTTTTCGACGACGATGAAATCGCCCTCCGCCCCGAAATGACCGCCAACGACGTCGATGGCTGGGACTCGCTCTCCCACACCAACCTCATCCTGTCCGTCGAAAAGGAATTCGGCATCAAGTTCAACCAGCGCGAGCTGCTGACGTTCAAGAACGTCGGCGACCTCCTGCGCAGCATCGAAAGCAAATTATAATTTGCGGCGCAATCCGTGTTCATCCGTTCAATCCGTTCGATCTGCGTGCGGAAATTCCAAACGATGAGCACCGTTTGCATGTGAACTTGAAACATGTCCCCGAATGTAAGATAGTTCGGTGCTGCCATGGTTTGCATGGGCACAGGTTTTTGGAAGGAATCGCGTTCACATGGAACAGTTTGTTTTAGCCGGCGACATCGGCGGGACCAAGACGATCCTCGGCTGTTTTTCGACCGAATCGGGGCCGGCCGCGCCCGTCCACGAATACACCTACCGCACGAACGAATGGACCAGCTTCCATGATGTCGTCGCCGATTACCTCGGGCGCATCAACTGCATGCCGGCCGCGGCGTGCTTCGGCATCGCGGGCCCGATCGTTAATCGCCGCGCCGAGATCACCGTCAACGTCCGCTGGCCGATCGACGCCCGCGACATCACCGACCTGTTCGGCCACAACCGCATCGACCTGATCAACGACATGCAGGCGATGGCGTACGGCATGCTCGTGTTGCCCGAATCGGGCATGGAGACGATCAACCCGGGCGAACCGGAACCGGCCGCCAACCGCGGCCTCATCGCCGCCGGCACCGGGCTCGGCTACTCGCTTCTCGTTCACAACGCCGGGCGCTGGATCGCGATTCCCTCCGAAGCCGGCCACGTCGATTTCGCCCCCGCCAGCGAAATCGAAATCGACCTGCTGCGCTACCTGTGGGACATCTACGGCCGCATCAGCACCGAGCGCGTCCTGTCGGGCCCGGGCCTCTACAACATTTACAAGTTCCTGCGCGACACCGGCCGCGGCGTCGAGCCCGCGTGGCTGGCCAAAGAGATGGAAGCGGGCGACCCGAGCGCGACCGTCTCGAAATACGGCCTCAACGACGAAGAAGAACTCTGCGCGCGCGCGCTCGACCTGTTCGTTCAGGTCTATGGCGCGGTCGCCGGCGATTACGCCATCACGACCGTCGCGCGCGGCGGCATCTATCTCGGCGGCGGCATCCCGCCCAAAATCCTGCCGCGCCTCAAGCGCGCCGAGTTCATGCACGGCTTCACCAACAAGGGCCGCCTCAGCGAACTCGTCAGCCAGATCCCCGTCAAGGTGATCCTCGAAACCAAGACCCCCCTCTACGGCGCCGCATCCTACGCGATGCAAGCCTTGAATCAATGATGAATGATGAATGATGAATAAAACTTAAATGATTTGATTTAAAAAGCCCCCGAATCGGGGGCTTTTTTTCATCATTCATCATTCATCATTTCCCATCATCGCGCCTGCGCCGGATATCCCGTGATCGTCGATTGAACCACTCGCTGCGCCACCGTCTCGAGAATGCGTTCCTGCCGGTCGGGCAGCTGGACGTAGTCGATCGAGCGCGCGTCCGTATTGAACTGCATCTCGATCAGGATCGGCAGCAGAACCGCCCGCGGCTGATCCGAATACGGCTCGAAAAGCTGAACCTTGACCGTGATGTTGTATTGCGTGCGGTCGGCGATGTCGTCGCCGGCCGTGCCGGTGGTTCTCCCGATCCAGTCGCTGATTTCGACCTGCAGGATCAGGTCGGCGCTCGACTTCGGAACGACGTTGACGCGGCCGTCCTGCATGAACGCTTCCTGGATCTTGCGCGTCGCATCTTCCTCGATGCCCGGCTCGAACGACGTGTTCTTCACAATCGGGATATACACCCCCTGCACCCAGTTGGGCAGGGTGCGCACCGGGGCGATGCGTTCGCAGCCAGCCAGCGCCATGGCCGCGATCAGGATAACGACGGGGAACAGTGCTCGGTTCATTTGCTGTTGGTGTCCCGCTTGTTAAAGAATTTCGCGCTGGCCGGGAAGACCAGGCTGGGCTTGAACAGGTTGTCGTCGATGGGCGCGCCCAGGTCGATTTTCCGCAACTGGATCCGCATCACATTGCCTTGGGGATCCACATACCATATTTTTTCTGGCAAATACTTGCCCTTGTCAATGAATACCTTCAGTTGCGTGAATGGCGACTGCTCCTGGAACGCCGGCTTGGGCGTGAAATACAGCAGCGCCGTCTTCTCCGGCGACAGCGAGGCTTTCTTCAATTCCGCCAGCGGAACCGCGTCGCCCTCAGACGAGTAAATCTCGTAGCGCCGCACGAGGTCGGTCGCCTTCAGGCCGAATCCGAGCATCAGCGTGTCGAGCTGCTGGTGGAATTCCTCCGCCGTCTCGAACTGGTAGAAATCGACCTGGTTGAATTCCTTCGTATAGACGTAGAACTTCTCGTCCGTCATGAGCGTGATCATCGGCTGCGGGTTGATGTAGTCGCAGCGGAATTTCTCCGGGTTGCGCTTGAACCACAGCGTCCCGCTCGAGGAGATGTCCATCTCCATGCTCTCGTCGCGGCGGATCTGCGTGAACACGGCGTGGACCGTCTTGTCCGAGCCGTGTCGCTTTTCGAGCTCCTCCAGCAGCACCATCGTCGCCTTGGAAGGAGCTTTCTGAACTTCGACCTTCCCGACGGGCGCCGTCGGCGTCGTCGCGGCGGCCTCGGGTTTCGCGGTCACCGCGAGCGATTCGGGCTTGGGCGTTGCGGCCGGAACCGGCAGGGCCGCAACAACGGCCAGCATCAGCGCCGGCCATATTGATCGGATGACGTGTGCGTGCATGGTGGCGTGTTTCTCCTACGCGCAAAGATCAGGCAACTGCCTAGTATTTCATTGACAGAGGCCATTGGCAAAAGGTTTCATCATCATTTGTGGGGAAAAGCCCCTGTTTCGCCGCCGGCGCGGCGGCAAGGCTAAAAGAATATTTGTCATCGGGTGGGCAAACATTATAGTTTACATGAGCAGTCTTTCGTGTCAAGCTTGAAAGACTTTCGTATAACTGAATTTTTTATGATAAGTACATCAACAATGAGTGCCGTCGCGACCGACCAACGCAGGAAAATCCTGCATCACCTGAAAGCCCTCGTCTGGTGCCTCCACCAGATGCAGACCCGTTATGACCTCAACCTGGTCATGTATTCCCTCGATCATCACGAGATCCATCCGGAAATCCGTGACTCGAACCTCGGCGACAATCTCGCCTACCTGATCGACCACCTCGAGCCGGAGGACCAGACGCGCCTCAGCGAGACCGTGCGCCGCCTTCCCGAATCGATCGGGTCGATGGACATCATGGACAACCACTTCGAGGTCGGGCATTACCTGCAGGCCAAGCGCCGGTTCGGCCCCGTTGCCGAAGGCCACTACGGGATCATCGCCTCGATCACCCCGCAACTGCGCGGCCTCTTCTACCTTGAGGACGGCCACATCGCCAACGTGCCGTTCGACCCCTCGGCTGTGCGCTGCATCTTCGGTACCTATATCGTATAAGGACTTTAGAGCGCTTGACGAAAGTTATCGGTTCGTGCTCGTGCTCGTAATCGTAATCGAATCAGCACCAAACTTCGAAACCAAGCCCCGTCTCGATTACGGCGATTGCCG
>JAJFUE010000083.1 GCA_021372575.1 bacterium
CATGTTGTCGCTAAACGGGGTTATAATAAGGGCTGAAATCGCATGTCCAGTGACAATTTCGAACCCAAAATCGTCGCCTTCGTCTGCAACTGGTGCACCTATTTGGGCGCCGACCTGGCCGGGACCAACCGGCTGGAATACCCGGCCAATGTGCGCATCATTCGGCTGCCGTGCACCGGGCGCATCGATTTCAACCTGATCGTCAAGGCCTTCGAGACCGGGGCCGACGCCGTGCTCGTCTCGGGCTGCCATCCGGGCGATTGCCACTACACGGCGGGCAACTTCCACGCGCGGCGGCGCTGGATCCTGTTCCGCGAGCTGCTCGATACGCTCGGCATCGACATGGAGCGCATCCACTTCACCTGGATCTCGGCCGCCGAGGGACGCAAATTCCAGCAGGTCATCACTGAGATCACCGAGGCCACCCGCGCCAAGGGCCCCTATCAAGACTATCGCAAGATCTCCGAGGCGTCCGCATCATGAGCGAACAACTACGCCAGACCTGCCGCCGCCTGCTCGATGAAGGAACTGTCAACGTCGTGATCGGTTACGGCGAAGCGCCGAACGGTGGCGCGGCCATTCCGGTTTTTATTCGCCAAGCCTCCGACGCGGACCGGTTGGTCTGGAACAACCGCTGCCTGGCGAACCTGACGACCTACCTCAAGCGCCCCGAAATCCGAGCAATGGGAAAGGCGGCGATCGTCGTCAAGGGTTGCGACGCCCGGGCGTTGGTCGTACTTGAAAAAGAATCGCAGCTCGTTCGCGAAAATATTTACGTGATCGGGATGGCGTGCGACGGCATGGGCGATCCGGCCGAAGCCAAGTGCGCCGCCTGCGATGCGCACACGCCCGCTGGTTGCGACGAGATGATCGGACAGGCCGGCGAAAATGTGTCCACGGACGAGCGCTACGCCGAGCTCGAGGCCTTCATGAAGCTTCCGCCCGCCGAGCGGATGGCCTACTGGCAGAATGAACTGGCACGCTGCGTGAAGTGTTACGCCTGCCGTCAGGTCTGCCCGCTCTGCTACTGCGAGCGCTGCATCGTCGATAAGAACCGCCCGACGGTGATCGACACGGCCTCGACGCTCAAGGGCAACTTCGCCTGGGCGATCACGCGCGCGTTCCACCTCGCGGGCCGCTGCATCGGCTGCGACGAATGCACCCGCGCCTGTCCCGCCGGCATCGACCTGCGGCTGCTCAACCAGTCGCTGGCCCGCGCCGCTGAGGAGTCGTTCGGCTATCGCGCCGGCGTGGACCCCGCGGCCGAGCCGATCACCGGCAACTATGCCCGGCAGGACGAGGAGAATTTCATCCGATGAGCGAAATGATCACAACACAGGCCCTGCGCACGCTCGTCGGCGAATGGCTCGACAAAGGCCGGCGCGTGGCCGGTCCGAGCCAGGTCAAGCCGGACCTCGTGTCCTACACCGCCTTGGCCACGCCCGATCAGCTCGTGCTCGACGGCTTTATTCACCCGTCCAACTCGATCAAGGAATTCTTCTTCCCTCGCCACGAGCGGCTTTACGGCTACCGCATCGAAGGCCGCAAGGTTGAGCTGAGCGATCCGCCCGCGCCCGACGCCGAACAGGTCATCATCGCCGCGCGCCCGTGCGATGCCGCCGCGCTGCCGATCCTCGACAAGCTTTTCAACTGGGATTCGCGTGACGAATTCTATAATCGCCGCCGCGCGGCCACGACCATCGTGACGCTCGCCTGCTCCGCGCACGACAGCGCCTGTTTCTGCACGTCGGTCGGCCTTGCCCCCGACGCGACGAACGGCTCCGACGCGATGCTCGTGCCGGCGGGCGAAGGGCGTTACGAAGTCCGCGCCCTGACCGACAAGGGCCGTGCGCTGTTCGAAGGCAAAACCGAGCCTTCCACGGACAATGGCCATGCATGCGACGGCCCGCCGGCGCGGTTCGACGCCAACAATCTGCGCGATTTCCTGCGCGGCAATTTCGAAAGCCCCGTCTGGGCCGAACTGACGCTGCGCTGCCTGGGCTGCGGCACGTGCGCCTACGTCTGCCCCACATGCCACTGTTTCGACATCGACGACCAGGGCGCCTGTGCCGCAAGCGCCACCGCCAGCGCCGGCGCGCGGATGAAAAACTGGGATTCGTGCCAGTTCCGCATGTTCACGCAGCACGCCTCGGGCCACAATCCGCGCGCCAATCAGGCCCAGCGCCAGCGCCAGCGGATCATGCACAAATTCTTTGTCTATCCCGAACGGTTCGGGGCGATCCTGTGCACCGGCTGCGGCAATTGTACGCGGGCATGCCCGGTCAGCCTCGGCGTCGCCGGCGTGCTCGAGGGGCTGAAGTGATCATGGAAAATATCTATAAACCCGACCTGATGGAAATCGTCCAGGTGCGCCAGCAGACCGCCGATGTCAAATCGGTGCGGCTGCGGTTTCTGGATCCCGAGCGCGCGCGCACATTTTCGTTCCGCGTCGGCCAGTTCGGGATTTTCTCCGTCTTCGGCTACGGCGAATCGACCTTCAATATCTGCTCGAGCTCGAACTGGAAAGACTATATCGAGTTCTGTTTCCGCCGCACGGGCAAGGTGACCGATGCCCTGTGGCAGCTCGACGAAGGCGACACGATGGGCTTCCGCGGCCCATACGGCAACAGCTACCCGACCGAGGCGTGGGAA
>JAJFUE010000106.1 GCA_021372575.1 bacterium
AGCTTGCTCCCCGTCCGCATTCCGGCCAGTCACGGGCAAGCAAGCTTGCGGATGTGTTTTCGCGTCTGGTCCCAGGGTTTCGCTCGCAAAAGCCTCGCTCCACCCGGGGCTGTTGAACTATGTGACCCGTTCAGGGTCAAATCCAAATGCCCCATTAAGGGGGGCGCTAAACACATCCGCAAGCTTGCTTGCCCGTGACTGGCCGGAATGCGGACGGGGAGCAAGCTCCCCTGGGTCTATAGTGGTTCTGAAAAGTTTTGTCCGAGAAGTTCTGTCGCGTCTCACGATTACGATTACGATTACGAGCACGAGCACGAACACGAGGCGGACAAAACTTTCGAGAAGCACACTAAGCGGCAGCAAGCTGCCGCACTCCACATTAAGTTTTCAGAACGCATGATCTGTGATTCACGCTTTTTGTCCCAGCCACTCGCTCAGCGCGGCGATGGCGCGGGCGGCGCTGCCCTGGTTGCGCTCGAGGACGGCGTGGGCTTTTTCGCCCTCGGCGCGGCGAAGGGCGTCATCGGCCATGAGCTGCGCGAGCTTGGCGGCGAGTTCGTCGGCGCGGACCTGGATGCCGGCGCGGGCCTGGCGGAACAGCCGGTCCAGCTCGCGCTGGCTGTGCATGTCGGGGCCGTACACAACCGGCACGCGATGGGCCGCGGCCTCGAGCAGGTTGTGGCCGCCGATGGGGCAGAAGCTGCCGGCGACGATTGCAATGTCGCCCAGGCCGTATGCGCGTGCCAGGACGCCCATCCGGTCGAGGACGACGACCTCGGGATCGGAGGAAGGATCGGGCGCGCTTGCGCGGGCGGTGCGCAGGCCGGCCTGCTCGCAGAGGCGCACAACCTCGTCGAAGCGCTCGGGGTGGCGAGGGCAAAGAAGGAGTCCTGCGCCCTGAGTGCTGAGTGCTGAGTCGCGGATGAGACGGGAATAAGCGGCTAAAATGGCGGTTTCTTCGCCGGGGTGGGTGGAACCGGCGACGATCCAGCGGCGGCTCGCGGTCAGGCCCAGCTCGACGGCAAGCGCGCGGCGTTCGGGGTCGGTCAGCGGCTTCTGTGCGAGGTCGAACTTGCAGTTGCCGGTCACGCGGATATGCGCGGGGTCGATCCCGAGCGCCTCGAACCGGCGGGCGTCCTCATCGGTCTGCGCGCAGACGCCGCCGAGGGCCCCAAGCGCCGGGGCGAGGAACTTCCTGAAGCGGCGGTAACGCGGGAACGAGCGGTCCGACAGCTTGCCGTTGAGCATGTAGCACCGGGTTCCGCGCGCGGCGGCCATCGCGAGGAAGTTGGGCCACAGCTCGGTCTCGAGCAGCACGAATATTTTCGGGTTGAAGACGTTTTGGAACCGCCGCACGTTGGCTGAGAAATCGGCGGGAAAGTAGGTGAGCGCGGCATCGGGGAAGGCCTGACGCGCGGAGGCCTGGCCGGTCTCGGTGATCGTGCTGACGACGAGCGGCAGCTCGGGTGCGAGTTCGCGCAGGCCCGGCACGACGGCGCGGGCGGCGGCGATCTCGCCGACCGAGACGGCATGCACCCACAACGAACCGTCGGCGAAGGGCGCGCCGTCGGGCAGCCGCCGCCCGAGCATACCGCCCGCGCTTTCGGTGTATTTGCCGCGCGAAAGCCGCCGCCAGGCGAGATACGGGACCAGCACCGGCACGGAGAGACTGTAGATGAGGTCGAAGCGTGTAGGCATTATTTAATCCAAAAACAAATGGGTCGCCTGATAGGCAGCTTATTTCACGAGGATCATCAATGGGTGATCCTTATCGGGGCTTTCGAAGCCGGACGATGATCGGCCATGCGGGCGTGGTTTTAAACGGCGCCAGTTCCGACTCGGGAATGGTTTTTAGAGTTCTGACGATCTTCAGTTCCCAATCAGGGTTATAAAAAATGGATTTCAAGAATGTGTCTCCGTTGCGTATATCGGTCGCATCGAACAAAAGATCGAAGATCGGAGTCTTGTTCAGCTTGGCAGTGGCACGGTACATAAACCGTGGAGCGGGGCTGGTGATGATGGTTTCAATCAGATCGGGACGGGTAATCAATAACTTATTCCTGACAACATCATCGCGGAAATCGTTCAGTTCAGTGAGAAAAATATCCCATTCGATCGGGTCGAACTCAGTCGAATCGATCGAATCGAGAAGATGGAAAAACGTTTCCACCATGGCATAGATCGCGTCAAATGGAACGCGTATTTTCTTATGTAACGGAAACAGTACTTTATCGGGTATCGCCTGTATCTGACCGGCTTGCGAAGACCACGGCGAGGAGAGGGTGGATTGGACACCTTTCTTTTGGGGGCGTTGAAAGTTCATCTCCGCAAACGGTCCGATCTGATCGTCATGAACATAGATGGTGTCGATCCGTCCGTCCGTCGTCAGAAATTTCCCGGGGCGGGGTTCCGGCAAATCCATTCCCAGATTGAATCCGCTGATCGTCACGGCATGTTTGATGTTGGCTTCCCGCGGATTTCCGGTTCCGAGATTATTGATGATTAAAATGGCGGGTATCCCCGCCTTCAAGTATGTGTAAATGGCTTTTCTCAAAACCAGTTGATCATCGTCCTGCTGGACATTGACGAAAAAAGGATCCATTCCAAGATATGAAATTGCCCCCGCCAACTGTTCGGAATTCAACGATGAAATCGGCAGCTCGCGGACGCTGGACGGGAATCGTGCGTGTGAGATCCTGGTGATTTCGACCGGCGATGGCACCGTGTGCTGGTATTTTTTCGCGGTTTGCTGCAACGCCGTCCAGAGGGCGCTTGTCGCGCAGACGGAAACGGATCGGTCCTGTTCCTGAAACGCCAGACTGTTCAGGTTCAGCTTCAAGCCGAAAAGATTCACGCAATAGGGTCTGAGGACCGGAAGCAGAGCGTTGGGATTCTGGGTCGGACCCGGCGCCTGGACGCAGGTGCGCCCGATCACCCAATATGGAATCGGCCTCACGACGATAAACCCCAAATACATCCCCATGCAGCCGGCGTCATTTCCGCGCAGCACCGCAAGCAAATCCGTATCGCTGAATCTTTTGCTGAAAAAATGGATTCTCCGGCATTCGCGCGAATAACCGGCAAAGCACCGCACATAGTATGCCGCATAATCTTCCATGTAGTCGTGGTCGATATATTTTTTCTCGACGACGATCGTATGGGCGCCAAGACGTTCGAGGTGATCGCGTAAAAAACGAATTTGCCGCTTTTGTTCGACGGCCTCGCGCTGCTCGCCCGTGCCTTCGCACAAAGCAGTCAGGAATTTGGCGGATGTGAAGGGATCGACGCGGAAGAACTCGTGATCAGCCAATGGGTTCGCGCAAACTTTCCTGATCGATGCGGCGAGCTGCCCGAAGCCGGTCCGCCACCGGCGTTCCGCGCTCGGCTGCCTCTTGCATGGCCTTCTTGCCCTCGGCGCTGGCCATCCATTGACGGGCTTTTGCGACGAAGGCAAGAGCCTGCTGGCGACTCGAAACCGCACCCGATGCAACCGCCATGCGTTTTGTTGGTCTAGCGCCCATGTTCACGCTCCGCAGAGGCTGTAACCTCATTCAAATTCAACATCTTATAGAATATAGCGTTCAAATCCATCTTCAACAGAAAAATAGCCCACTTTGCCCATCCAGCATATTCTACGACCTGCGGACGGCGTTGCTGAAGCACTGTTTCATATTTCCAAATATCCCTCGACATGGCGCCCTGATACGCGCTAAATAATGATTCGTCAGGCACCGATGAGATATTTACTGGGCTTTCGCGCAGGGCATGGGTCGTTCCATGGCCTGATGCGCCGAATCCAACGGTATTGAGCAACCATGGCCGAGCTGCGACAGAACATGGTGACGAAGGAATGGGTGATCATCGCCCCGGACCGGGCGTTGCGGCCCGACCAGTTCCGCATTCCGGCCAAGGTGCTGACGCACCAGCTTCCGGTTTTTATTCATGACTGCCCGTTCTGCCCGGGCAACGAATCCGAAACGCCCGCCGACTTGATGCGCTGGCCGGAAAGCGGCCCGTGGAAATCGCGGCTGTTCCCGAACAAGTTTCCGGCGTTGAGCCGCGACGGGGAGCGTGTTTACAGCCATGACGGCGTGACGCGCAGCATGACCGGCGTGGGCTACCACGAGGTCCTGATCGAGACGCGGCGGCACAACAGCACGCCCGGCCTGCAATCGCCGCAGACGATTTTGCGGACGCTCAACATTTTCATTGCGCGCGGCCGGCAGATCGCCGCCGACCCGCGCATCGAGCAGGTGTATTACTTCAAGAACCACGGCCCGGGCGCCGGCACGTCGATCATTCACCCGCATTGTCAATTGTTGGCGCTACCGATGGTGCCGTTCAGCGTGCGTGCGCGGATCGACGAGCAACGCCGGACGTATGACGAGGAAGGCGTTTGCCCGATCTGCGCGACGCTTGACGCCGAGATCGAGGACGGCCGGCGGATCGTTAGCGCCAACGACAAGTTCGTGGCGTTCGTGCCGTATGCGGCGCTATCGCCGTTTCACATGTGGATTGTACCGCGGCGGCATGGGCCGAGTTTTCTGGACCTCGCCTTGCCGGAGGTCGAGTCACTGGCGGCGCTGATGCGCGAGGTGTTCGGGCGGCTGTATTACGGTCTGAACGATCCCGATTACAACTACATCATCCGCAGCGCGCCGCAGCGCGACTCGAGCAGCGCCTACCTGCATTGGTATATCTCGATTATGCCGCGAGTGACACGCATGGCGGGATTCGAACTGGGCAGCGGGATGTCGATCAATCCCACGCTGCCGGTGGATAACGCCGAGTTCCTGCGCGGCCAGGATCCAGGCCAAGCGATGGATGACGATTTCGAAGGCGCCCGGCTCGCAGCCGTGGCAGGGGATGGAGACGCATGAACCCGCTCAAGAGCCTTGCTCTCACCTGTTCCATGTTGTTTGCAGTTGCAGCGTCGGCGCTGGCGGAGCCGGCGGCGATGCCGAACGTTTCGCCGGCCGTCACGGAGGCGCTCCAGGCCGGCGGCAAGACCGACGTCATCGTGCGGCTCGACATGGATGCGAATCCGTCGGCGGCGGCGATCGCGTCGGCGCAAAACAGGCTCAACGCGAGCCTGGCCTCGGTGCGCGGCTGGCGCATGCAGCGGCGGCTGGAATCGATGCCATACGTGATCGGCCAGATCGACAGCGAGGGGCTCACGGCGCTGGCCGCGAACCCGGCCGTCGCGAAGGTCATGGAAGACCTGCCGATGCACGGGGCGCTTGCGCAGAGCGTTCCCGCCATCAACGCCAACACCGCGTCGAGCGTGTTTAAAATCTATGGAACGGGGATCGTTGTCGGGTTCATCGACACGGGGATCGACCTTGCGAACACCGACCTGGCGGGGGCGGTCCAGGCCAGCCGGCGCATCATCAAGGGCGACTCGAACACGACGAACGTCCAGGACGACAACGGCCACGGCACGCACCTGGCGGGGATCATCACCGGCGACGGGGCGGTCGCGTCGAAGGGCGTGGCGACGGCGTGCAAACTGGTCGTCATCAAGGCGCTCGACAAGAACATGAGCGGCTACATGAGCGACTTCATCGCGGGGATCGACTGGATCATCACGAATCATGCGTCATTCCCGTCGCTCAAGTACATCAGCCTGGGGGCGAATTTCAGCGCCTCGCCCTCGACGCTGTGCCCGTGCGATTCGCTGGTGGGGAGCGTCTCGGCGTATCAGGCGTTCATCGACGCGATCAACCGCGCGAAGGCGGCGGGGATCCTGATCGCCGTCCCGGCGGGCAATGAGGGGCAGACGGGGCTGGTGCCGCCGGCGTGCTTCAACAACGTGATCTCGGTCGGGGCGACGTTCGACAGCAATTTCCTGCGCGCGCCCGCGACCGGCACGTATCACGATTACGGTTCCGTGTTTCCGGCGGTATATGACAGCAGCACGAACATCCAGACGCTGGCCGGATTCAGCGACCGCGGGCCGTGCCTGGACCTCGTGGCGCCGGGGTACAACATCACGTCGGACCGGGTCGGCGGCGGGACGCTGGGCAGCTTCGGGACGTCGATGTCGATGGCGCACGTGGTGGGGGCGCTGGCGCTCCTGCAGCAGCGCGCGCCGACGGCGACGGCCGAACAGCTCGTGCTAGTCCTGAAGGCGACGGGGCGTTCGGTTCCGGACCCGTCCAACGGCTCGATCAAGTATCCGCTGATCGACGTGTATGCCGCGGCGAGCCTGTTTGGCCGGAACCTCGCAAGGCAGTGGACGGTGTATGAATAGTGAATCGTGAATTGCATTCACCATTCACTATTCACTAAAGCTTTTTTATAAATCATAGCTACAAAAGCAGATTGAGGGCTAAAGCCGGTTAACGAGAAGCCGGCTGAAGCCGGCTCAAAAAATTATAAGTCGGGCCGAAAACCACCGGCTGAAGCCGGTGGCAACCCATTCAGCCCGCTAAAGCGGGCACAAAGGCATGCACGTTCGTAGGCAAATTAACTTAAAATGCACTATTCTGGATTCCCGAATTACTTTCTTTTCTTCCAACTCTGGAGCGTATTCGCCAACAGCATCGCGATGGTCATCGGGCCGACGCCGCCGGGGACGGGGGTGATCCAGCCGGCCTTGTCCCGGACGGCGTCGAAATCGACGTCGCCGATGAGGCGCGTGCCGGTTTTGGTTGAGGGGTCGTCGATGCGGTTGATGCCGACGTCGATCACGGCCGCGCCGGGCTTGACGAAATCGGCGGTGACCATTTTGGGCCGGCCGATCGCGGCGATGAGGATGTCGGCGCGCGCGCATTCAGCGGCAAGGTCGCGCGTGCGGGAGTGGCAGAGCGTCACGGTGGCGTTGGCGTCCTTGCTCATCATGAGCAGCGCCATCGGCATGCCGACGAGCTTGGAGCGGCCGAGCACGACGACGCGCCTGCCTTCGGTGGGGATTTCGTAGCGGCGCAGCAGTTCGCGGCAGCCCTTGGGCGTGCACGGCACGAAGCCCGGCAGCCCGCCGGCGAGCCGGCCCGCGTTGACGGGGTTCAGGCCGTCCACGTCCTTGTCGGGATCGATCGTGTCGATGACCGACTGTTCGTCAAGGCCCTTCGGCAGCGGGAACTGGCAGAGGATGCCGTCGATCGCCGGATCGGCGTTGAGCATCCCGATATTGTCCAGAAGCACGCCCTGGCTGACGCTCCCGGGCAGGTCGATCTGAAGGGAATGGAAGCCGGCCTGCTCGCAGGCGCGGCGCTTGTTGCGCACATAGACGACGCTGCCGGGATTTTCGCCGACGAGGATCACGCCCAGGCCCGGGGGGCGGCGGCCGGCCGCAACCGCGGCCTTGACTTCCCGGGCGATTTCGGAGCGGATGGCTTCCGCGGTGGCTTTGCCGTCGATCAGGATTGCAGACATGGGGAGCCTTTCACATCGGGATCATAGGTCTTATAGGCCTGATAGGTCCTATAGGAGCTATTACTTGGAAATCAGTGAGCCGGTCTGGTCGCGGAAGGCCGCGAGGAGTTTTTTCGTGACGGGGCCGGGGCGGCCTTCGCCGATGGGCTTGTCGTCGATGGCGCGGATGGGGAGGACCTCGGCCGTCGTGCTCGTGATAAACGCCTCGTCGGCCGAGACGAGCCATTCGGGGCGGAAGTCTTCCTCGTGCAGCCGGATGTCCATGTCTCCGGCAAGCTTCACGACGGCCATGCGCGTGATGCCGTTGAGGATCCAGTGCGTGACGGGCGGGGTGTGCAGCGCGCCGCCCTTGACGGCGAAGACGTTGCTGCTCGAGCCCTCGGTCACGTGGCCGTCGCGCACGAAAATGGCCTCGTCGTGGCCGCCGGCGACGGCGCGGTCCTTGGCGATGATGTTGGGCAGCAGGTTGATGGACTTGATGTAGCAGTTGGCCCAGCGCTCGTCGGTGAGGAGCGTGGCCGAGATGCCCTCGCTGTATTTTTCACGCGGGGGCGGCGAGGCCGGCCGGACCGTGAGCGCCATCACCGAATCGACTTTCGGGAACTGGTGCTTGCGCGGGGCGCTGCCGCGGCTGATCTGGAAATAGACGATCGCGTTGGGGATGCCGGAGCGGGTGAGCGCCTCGTCGATAATTTCGGAGATGCGCTCGCGGGGAAAGGGCAGCTGGAGGTGGATGGCCGCCGCGCTGCGCTCGAGGCGGAACAGGTGTTCCTCGACCATGAACGGGACGCCGTCGTAGGCGCGGATCACTTCATAGATGCCGTCGCCGAACTGGTAGCCGCGGTCCTCGATGGGGACCATCGGCCGGCCCGGCTCGACAAATCGATCGATGTAGAAGTCGATGTTCATAGATATCAGTTGCCCTCGTGCGCGATTTGGTCCGGCAGCGTCAAAATCGGGAATGAATCGGAGGGGCCGTTATGGAAAATTGCACCGCCTTCATGAATGCTCGAGATCATTAAAGCGCATCGCCGCGATCAGTTCCATGGTTCTGTCGATGGCGGGGGCAGGATATTTTGAGGACGAAGAGGGAGAGGGAAAGGGTTAAAGCCAAAGGCCGAGAAGCGCGCTGAAGCGCGCTCATAAAAAAAAGGGTTCGCTGACCACCGGCTGAAGCCGGTGGCAACCCGTTCAGCCCGCTAAAGCGGGCATGGGTTCGGATTCGTTTGGTTCCGGCTGTGCCAGGTTAGGATTACGAGCACGAGCACCAGCCTTCGCCAAGGCTTTCGGCCGGCAAGACGAATGCACAAGGTCGTCGGCTGGGCAGCCGGCGACCTTGTGCGAACGGATTTACTTCAATGCTACTTCTGCGCGGTGAGGACGCCGTTCTTTTTCTGGTTGGCGTCGAGGGCGGCGCGGCACTGGCCGCGGTAGTTGTTGCGGCCCTTCTCGCCGGTCATTTTCGCGCCGGCACGCCAGGCCTCCTGGGCTTCCTGGTTGCGGCCGAGCTTCTCGAGGGCGCGGCCGAGCCAGTAATCCTGCTGGGCCTCGCCGGGCTGGGAGCGGCGGCCGATGCCGAGGTTGTCGGGGTAGGTCAGCGCGCGGGCGAAATCGGCGCGGGCCGCCTCGTAGTTGCCGGCGTCCATCGACTGGCGGCCGCGCGCCACAAGCGCCCGGACGAACAGCTCGTGGCTGTCGGTCTGGAACTCGCCGACCGTGAACCAGTTTGAATCCATGATCTGGATTGCGTCGTCGTAGAGGCCGAGCTCGAGGTCGCAGCGGACCATGGTCAGCAGGATGTCGCCGCGCTTGTCCACGCCGTTGGTCGGCATCGTCTTGAGCATGTGGAGCGCCTCGGACGTCAGGCCGTCGGCGGCCATGACCTGCGCCAGGTCGCGCCAGTAGGTCTGGTCGGCGGGGTTGGCCTTGATGGCGGCGTCGTAAGCCTTGGCGGCCGCATCGAGGTCCTCGTCGAATTTCCACTCATAGAGGCCGATGTTGCGCCACGCGACGGCCTGTTTGGGGTCGATCTTCACGGCCTGGCGCCAAAGCTGGACGCCATCGCCGAGCCGGCTCAGGCCCGCCAGCATGTTGCCGAGGTCGGCGTGGGCGCGGGCGTCGTCGGGGTTGAGCTTGATCGCCTCGCGCAGCGGCGCGATCGCGAGCGGGTTCGACAGATAGACGCCCTCGGTGGTGGCCGCGGCCGCACGCGCGCGCAGTTTCTCGGCCTGGTCGGGGCGGTCCTGGCGCTCGGCCAGCCACGCCATCCAGTAGAGGACGAGGCGGTTGTTGGTGTCCTTGCCGCAGATCGTGTTCAGCAGCGACTCGGCCTCGGCGTAACGGCCGACTTCGGCAAAGGCCGCCGCGGCGTCCATCGCGTTGGCGTCGGCATCGCCGAGGTTGGGCGCGGCCATCTTGACCTTCATGCCCTGCGTCTGGGCGAGCCAGCCGACCAGGTTCGTCGGGTCATCGACGAACGTCGCGTCGGCCAGGGCGCGCAGGACGGGGATGTCGCGCTGCGCCATGGCGGTCATGAGCAGGTGGTCGCGGGC
>JAJFUE010000115.1 GCA_021372575.1 bacterium
CTCGACGCCGCCGACGGCGCAGAACAGTGCAATGGCGCCGTCGAGGACGCGGATCGAGCGCTCGACCTCGACCGTGAAATCGACGTGGCCCGGCGTGTCGATGATGTTGACGCGGTGCTTCTGCGCGGCGAACGGGCCTGCAGCGGGCGTCCAGAAGGACGTCGTCGCGGCCGACGTGATCGTGATCCCGCGCTCCTGCTCCTGGACCATGTAATCCATGGTCGCGGCGCCGTCGTGGACCTCGCCGATCTTGTAGGTCACGCCCGTGTAGTAGAGGATGCGCTCGGTCGTCGTCGTCTTGCCCGCATCGATGTGGGCCATGATGCCGATGTTGCGGATGCGGTCGAGTGGGACTTGCTGAACCATGAGATAAACGGATCCTTAAATTTTACAGGGCCTGATGCGTGTGTGCCCCAGGCTTCGGGGGCCTCGCGCGCACAGGCGAGACCTTGACACAGACGGCCAGATCATACTAAATCGCGCGGCAAAAGCAAAGCGAATCGTGAATCGTGGATCGTGAATCGTGAATGGTGAATGGTGGATGGTGAATGGTGGATGGGGGATAAACCGTGGTTGTGACTGCATGACGCACGATTCCAATACGTGGTAATTCGGCCGTGGACGATCCACGATCCACGAAACACGATCCACGATCAAATGGATTTTCGATTGACACGGTTTGCACAGATGTCATGTTATTTGTAAGAATGCCTGGCCGGCGATGACCGGCATGGGAGGGTGTAGCGACAGATGGCAGTCATCGAAACCCAGGGGCTGAGCAAGGTTTATGTGCGCGACGTGATCGACACGGAATACGGCCGGCTTCGCATCCGGCTGACCGGCCGCAAGACCGTGGCGCTCGACAACCTGAACCTCGACGTCAACAAGGGCGAAATTTTCGGGCTGCTCGGGCCGAACGGCGCCGGCAAGACGACGACGATCAAGATCCTGATGGGGATTCACTTTGCGTCGTCGGGAACGGCCAAAATCATGGGCAAGCCGCTCGGCGACCGCGCCGTGAAGAGCCGCATCGGCTTCCTGCCCGAAAACCCGTATTTCTACGATTACCTCAAGGGCTGGGAGTTCCTCGATTTTTATGGCCAGCTCTACGGGATCGACAAACGCAAGCGGCGCGCGAAGGTCGAGGAGCTGCTGGCGCTGGTGGGGCTGACGCACGCGGCCAACATCCCGCTGCGCGGCTACAGCAAGGGCATGAACCAGCGCATCGGACTGGCGCAGGCGCTGATGAACGACCCGGACATCGTGTTTTTGGATGAACCGCAGTCGGGCCTCGACCCGCTCGGGCGCAAGGAAGTGCGCGACCTGATCCTGGGGCTGCGCAAGCAGGGCAAGACGGTTTTCTTCAGCTCGCACATCCTGTCGGACGCCGAGATGATTTGCGACCGCGTGGCGATCCTGTTCAAGGGCAAGCTGCGCTCGGTGGGGCGGCTCAGCGAGCTGCTGTCGAGCAGCGTGACCGAATGGGAAATCGTGCTGCGCGACGTGGACGAGCGGTTCATCAACCGCTGGCGCGACCGGCTGGAGCGGGTTGTCGAGTCCGAGGGCGAATGGTGGCTGATCAGCAAGAGCCAGGATCTGACGGACGCGATCATCGACGCGGCAACGCGGGACGGCGGTAAGCTTTCGGCGCTGACGCCGCGCCGGCAGTCGCTGGAGGATTATTTCATCAGCGAGGTGAAGGGGTCATGACGGTTGTTTGGCAAAAAAAGGCGATTGATGAAATGCAATCCATAAATGCGATTACGATTACGAGCACGAGCACGAGTGAGAGCACGAGCGCGAGTGAACGGGGGGCGGCCTTATGAAAGAAATTGTCGCCATCGCGCTCAATACGTTCAAGGAAGCGATCCGCAACCGGATTTTGTATTTCATCCTGGTGTTCGCGGTGATCCTGATATTGCTGTCGGGCGTGCTCAGCGAGCTGACCTACACCGACCGCGGCAAGATCATTTTGTCGTTCGGGTTCACGGCGATCAACGTGTTCGCCGCGGCCATCGCCGTGTTCGTCGGCGTGTCGCTGGTCTATAACGAGCTCGAAAAGCGCACGATTTACACGATCGTCAGCAAGCCGATCGGACGCTGGCAGTTCCTGCTGGGCAAGTATTTCGGCCTGCTGCTGACGGTGTGGGTCAACATCATCATCATGACACTGGTGTTCCTGGTGATGATCCATTACTACATCGGGATGGCGGCGACGGACCACGGCGGGTGGTTCACCGTCGTCGGCAAGGCCATCGGCCGCGCGGCCGTGACGTTCGTGTGGTGGCCGGCGTTCAAGGAGACGGCGGTGATCATGCCGGTCATCCTCGTGACGATGCTCGAGATGATGATGGTGACGGCGTTCGCGGTGCTGTTCTCGTCGTTCTCGACGCCGGTGCTGTCGATGATGTTCACGGTGATGCTGTTCGTCGCGGGGCGGCTCAACGAGGACATCACGCGGTTCTGCGTGACGTTGTATGACAGGGCGCTGGCCGCGGCGCTGGAGAAGCACACGTCGATCGACGCGCAGCTTTCGCCGGCGTATCACTTCGCGGACTGGGCGGCGCACATCACGCCCAACCTTGGCGCGTTCCACAAGGTGGTGGAGCAGGCGGTGTTCGAGCAGAAGGTGACCCTGTGGCCGTGGTCGATCGCTTACGGCTTCCTTTACACGATCGCGGTGCTGGCCCTGGCGATCATGATTTTCCAGCGGCGCAACTTCAAATGAGCGAACGGTGGTGGACATTCCTGGCGGCGGCGGTCCTGTTTGCCGCGACGATCACCCCGGCGGTCATGCTGCAGGACGAGCAGATCTACCGGTTCAAGGTGACGCAGTCGCAGTTCCGCGACACGCTCTACCTGCCCAACAGCGAATACGTCAAGGCCGTCACGATCGGCTACGACCAGTTCACGGCGCACTTCCTGTGGCTGCGCATGATCCAGTCGTTCGCGGCCGGCTGGACGCGGCCGGAGAACGCCGAGCAGATGATGCGTTACCTTGAGGTCATCACCGACCTCGACCCGCACTTCACCGAGGTGTACCGGCTGGCCATGATGGCCGTCGGTGAAAAGGCCAAGCGGTGGGATTTGCTCGACCGGATCGGCGAGAAATACTTCATCCAGAACCCGGGCAGGTTCCTGGTGCCGTACGAGGCCGCGTACAACGCGTTCTGGCTGGAGAACAAGCCGACGCTGGCCAAGTTCTACACGAACGTGGCTCTGTACGACCCCAACGCGCCGGAATACATCCGCCGCCAGATGACGTATTTCTCGATGAGGGAAGGCAGCTTCCGGGTGGCCTACGAGTACTCGCTGCGCAATTACCTGGAAGCGATCAGCGCGACGTCCAACATGGGCGATGGCCGTCGGGTCGATGAGACGACCAAGAACCTGTTCCGCCAGAACCTGTTCCGCGCGGCCGACGGGTGGATCCGCGCGATCATCGAGCCGGTGGTGAGGAAATACCACGAAGAGCACGGGACGTGGCCGGACATCGATCAACTGGACCGCGAAGGCAAGTTCGCGGGCAACGAGCTGCCCGACTTCGGGATGGTGTTCGCGCTGACCGAGGGCATCCGCAACAACCAGGTCCAGAAGCCGACCCGGGAACAAATCGACCAGATCGTCGATGCGTCGATCAAGAAATGTGACCGGCTGCCGCCGTCGCCATTTGCGTTCCTCAAGCAGTCGATGCCGGGATACGTGGTGTGGCCGGACTCGACGATTCCGCGCACGGCCAGCAACGTTGCCGACCCGAAGAACAAATTCGAGCTGATCGTCTCGCGCGGCGAGGCGCTCATCGAGATGAATCGCATCTTCGGGTTCATTATGGGCGAGGCGGAGTCTTACCGCGCCGAAAACAAGGGTAAGATGCCGCAGTCATTCGCGGATTTCGCGCCGCAATTTGCCAAGCAACACGACCCGTTCGGCGGCGAGTACCAGTGGGACCCCAAGACGGGCCGGCCTCATGCCACGGGTCTTCCGGACTTCAACCCGAAGATGGTGCCCAAGCTGTTGTGGTAGTGCTGAGTCCTGAGTGTTGAATTGGGCGCGGCGGAACAAATTACGACGCGATCGCGATCAAACGACGACGGGAAAGAAACAAACGAGATGACATCAAGCGAGCCGCGGCAGCATCGGGGTTTCATTGTGGCCGGACTGGGCAAGATGGGGATCATGCACGCCTCGATGATGGGCGTGGTGCCCGGCGGGCGCGTTGCGGCGCTGGTCGATCTGGATGAAAAATTGGGTCTCAACGTCCAGTCGATGGGCGTCGAGGCTCCGTTTTACAACGACCTCGAGAAGGCGATCGATGAGATTCGGCCCGAAGGGGTGTGGATCGCGACGCCGCAGTTCGCGCACCGGCCGATGTTCGAGCTGTGCGTCTCGAAGGGCGTTCCGGTCTTTTGCGAGAAGCCGCTGGCGCACACGATCGACGACGCGCGCGCGATGGCCGCGGCCGCGGCAGCAAAGCCCGAACTGCCGGTGGCGGTCGGATACATGCTTGCGCACAATCCGCTGTTCCGCCACGCGCACGACCTGATCGTCTCGGGCGAACTGGGGCTGCCGTGCTCGTTCAAGGCCTCGACGCGGCTCTCGCAGGTGTTTTCGGCCATGAAGGGCTGGACGTTCACGAAGGAGCAGGCCGGCGGCGGCGTGCTGATCAACTCGGGGTGCCACCTGTTGATGGCGCTCCACGTGTTGTTCGGCCAGCCGTCGCGCGTGACCGTCAAGGGCCGCGGCGTGCATAACAAGGTCGAGGACACGATCGGTGCGATCCTCGAATACCCGAGCGGCCTGTGGGGTATGGTGGAAGTCAACTGGAGCGTGCCCGGCCACGAGCTCCAGACGCACGATATCGAGGTCGTCGGGACGAGCGGCACGATCGAGGTCGGCAACGAGGCGCTGCGGCTGTGGCTGCACGAGAAATCGCGGCGCAACCCGGCCGGCTGGACGCAGTGGCTGCGCTCGCGCACGGAGCCGCTCGCTGAATTTTCGCTCAGCCCCGAATACTGCGGCGACGAGTTTTTCCTCGAGGACAAGGATTTCATCGAGAGCGTGCGGCGCGGGAAAAAACCACGCGTCGGCATCGCCGAGGCGATGGCGATCCAGGAGCTGCTCGACGCGATGTACCGGGCAATGGAATCGGGGGCCACGGTGGAAGTAGGGGGCGCACAGTCATGACTTTGGTCGCGCAGGTTTCCGATCCGGTTGGCGATATCCTCGGCGTGCAGTTGCTGCTGGGCGGCGGGGCGGTTTCGGCGAGCCAGTGGGAACCGCTGCGCCGCATGCAGGCGCGGTTTCAGTCGCCCGAGGCGCTACGGCTGGCGCTCGAGCGCAAGCGCGCCGACGGGTTTCGGTCGGTCCTGGCGCTGGGCGAACCGCGGCTGCTCGAGGCGCTCGGGCGCAAGCACACGGACGAGATGCCGCTGCCGCTGCCGCTCGTGCCGAACTTGCGCGGGTTCATGCGCGAGGCGGTCGAGTACGGGATGGTTGGCGCGGGCGTGCGGCGCGTGTGGCGCGGCGGCGTGATGTCGCTCGTGGGGCTGAGCCTGCGCGGGCTGACGCAGCTCGGGCCGCTCAAGAAGAAGGATTTCCCGACTTATTTGCGGATGTTCATCGACCTCGAGCTGGCCGCGTTCAGCCGGCACGACCCGCCGCTGGTGTTCCTGCAGCCGCAGATGACCGACCTCGCGGTGGCGATGAACAACCCGCGCATCATCGAGGGCTTTCAGGCCGCCGTCGGCGACCGCACCGCCGCGCAGATCGGCCTCGCGACGGCCAATTTCGGGCGGCTCACGTCGGCGCTCAAGACGTGGGGCATCGAAGTGGCCGCGGTGATCGCGCCGTGGGACGAGGGCGGCTCCGGAATGCGCCCGAATGTCGATGCGTGCATCCGCGCCGCCAAGGCGTGCGATTTCCCGATCTGGGCCGACCGGCTCGGTCACCTCGAGCCGCCGCAACCCGAGGACCGCGAGATGATCCGCCAGGCCGGCCTCGCCGGCATGGTGCGCGACGATTTCGCGCTGTGGGCGGACGTGTAGAGCGTGATTTGGGTCCTATGGGTCCTGTGAGTCCTATAGGTCTTATAGGCACCTCCGGAGCTGACGAAATCCGCCATCGGGAATTGTAAACCGATCGGATGCGACGATCAGAAAAGACGACGTTCAGCATGAAGATACTCATCACAGGCGCGGCGGGATTTCTTGGGGCTGCGGCGGTCAAGCGCGCCCTGGGGGCCGGCCATGACGTTCGCGCGATGATCCGGCAGGGGAGCCCGCGCGGGCGCGTCGAACTTCCCGACGACAAAATTGTTGTCGCCGACATGGGCGACCGCGAAGGTCTCGCGCGCGCGGTCGCGGGCGGGATCGAAGCGGTGATCCATTGCGCGGCGACAACGTCGCAGAGCGCGCCCGACGAGGCGCTCAGCCGCAAGGTGAATGTCGAAGGCACGCGCGCGCTCTATGAAGCCGCCCGCGCCGCCGGCGTCAAGCGCTGGATCCAGATCAGTTCGATGTCGGCGCACCCCGGCTCGACGACGGTCTATGGCCGAACCAAGCTCGCCGCCGACGAATATTTGAGGGCGCAAACCGGCTTGCCGGCATGGACCATCCTTCGGCCGTCTCTCATCTACGGTCCCGGTTCGCGCGGCCTCGTCGCCAAGACCGTGCAGTTGCTCCAAAAACTGCCGGTCGTGCCGATGATCGGCCCGGGGCGCGAATTGATCCGGCCGGTGTATGTCGATGACGTCGCGGAGGCGGCCCTGGCGGCGCTGCGGAATGACGCGACGATCGGCAAGACCTACATGATCGGCGGCGCGGACGAAATCGAGCTGAACGTGTTCATGAAAGAACTGGTCAAGGCGCGCGGGCTCAAGCGGCCGCTGTTTCATCTGCCGGTCCCGCTGGCGCTCGTGATGGCGCGCGCAATGTCGGTGGTCCTGAAAAACCCGCCAATCACGCCCGACAACGTGCTGGGCGTGAGCGAAGCCGTGCGCGTGGAGCAGGCTGCGGCGGAAAAGGATTTGGCCGGATGGAAGCCGATGGGACTTGAAGAGGGTCTGAAGAAGACATTTGAGTGATGTTGGATTTGAGGGCTAAAGCCGGTTTGCGAGAAGCCGGCTAAAGCCGGCTAAAATCTGATAAATATGGGCCGGAAACCACCGGCTGAAGCCGGTGGCAACCCATTCAGCCCGCTAAAGCGGGCTTTATATCGGAGATCGAACCGTTTCGCGGTTCAACGCCCAACACATCAAATCCAGATGGTCGGACTGATGGTCCCGAACAATAAAAAGACGCGCGCCCCGATGAAGGGGAACGCGCGTTTTGAATTTGATCCCGGGAGGGAGGTTACGCCTGCTCTTGGCCCATGGCGTTGACGGCGAGCGTCAGGCGCGAGGCGTTGCGCGCGGCCTGGTTCTTGTGGATGATGCCGACGCGGGCGTTGTGGTCAATCACGCTGATCGTCAGCGGCAACTGGGCCTTGGCCTGCTCGACATTGCCCTCGGCGATGGAGGCGCGCAGCTTCTTGATGGCGGTGCGCAGGGCGGAGCGCTTGTCGCGGTTACGGATGCGGGCCTTGGTGTTCTGACGCAGACGCTTGGCGGCGGATTTAACGTTCGGCATTGTCTTTTTTCTGCTCCGGAGTGATATACTTGGGTCGGCTCAACCCCCGGGGCTGAACCACAAAAAGATGATCATAGCAGGATCGAGTTCGTTGTCAAGCCTGGAAAAAAAAGTCCGATGAGAAGAAAAGGGACACGGATTACCCCGCCGGAAGCGGAAGTCGCGATGAATCAGAGTGCGTACCCGACAGTTCACTGGGCCAGTTACGGAATCTCGGCCGGGATGGTCGATCAACGCCTTGCGCCCATTTGCACCGAATGCGGGCCGCACCTGGCTCGCGTGGAACCGCCCGGCGATCCGGCGCAGTCCAACTGCGAGGACAGCCCGTGGGACCTGCTGTTCGTCGGCTATGAGGCGCGCGGCCAGGGGACGCTGGAGTCGCTGATCCGGCGGATCTGCCAGGCGCACGCGCTGGAGGGCGTGATCGCCGTGGCGCCGTCGGACTCGCCCGCGCGCGAGATCGAGCTGATGCGGGCCGGGGCGTCGGCGGTGATCCATATCGACAGCGACCCGGAACGAATCGAGCAGGCGATCCAGGGCGCGGTCGGGGCATTGCAGGCGCGGCGGGGGCAGTGCGACCGCGAAAAAATGCGGCTCATCAACCAGCTCGCCGTGAGCGTGAACCACGAAATCAACAATCCGCTGACCGGCCTCATGGGCACCGCCGAGCTGTTGCTGATGGACTCGGGCAAGTTCGACGAAAAGACGCTCAAGGACCTCAAGACGATCGTCAAGCAGTGCAAGCGCATCCAGGAGGTCACGGCGCGGCTCAAGACGCTCAACCAGCTGCGCACGGTGCCGTACGGCTCGCACGACACGATGCTCGACCTGGTCGGCGAAATTCCGCTGGCCTCGCCCGTGCCGCCCGAAACGCCCGACGAGCAGTTCCTGCCGGTGCCGTCGATCCTCGTGGTCGATGACAACCCGCTGATGATCGACCTGATCGAACGGCTGTTCGAGAGCCGGTTCAAGATCGACGCGGCCGGATGCGCGTCGGACGCGCTGGCGCGCATTCGCGAAAAGGGCTACGACCTCGTCCTGATCGATCTGATTTTGCCGGAGATGAACGGGCTCGAATTGTTCCGGGCGATCCGCAAGATACGGCCGCACCAGAAGGCGATGCTCGCGACGGCCTACCGCGGCGACGCCAGAGTCGAGCAGGCCATCGCCGAGGGCGCCCTCGGCTGCATCTACAAGCCGTTCCAGATGGACGAGCTCGAAAAGGTGCTGACCGAGACGATCAAAATGAAGACGATCAACCTGTCGTAAAAATTCAGGTCACGAAATTCACGAAAAAGATTCTACCGGAGTTTGTCGCAGAGAAGCAGAGCCGGGCAGAGAGGCAGTGGGACGTCCATTGCATTTCTGAAGCGATTCGATCATGAATCCGCGCGATTTTACATTTTTGATCTGCCGCGGCTCAGAAAAAAAATGATCATCCAAAACAAAAGGATGACAAGCACGACATTCATGATGATCAGAAATTTACCGAACGGCCAATCCCAATACAGTTTGAAAGCTTCCATGTCGAAAAAAGTATGCACTTGTTTCCCCTGGGCGAGGCGGTGAGACAGGAAGCCAGTGTAGATAAACCTATGCGCGATTGAGAATAAAACGGCAACCAGAGCACAAATGCAGAATGCGACAAGATCTTTCGGGCGGGTTTTATCTTTTTGATCTTTCATTCTCGTTCACCGGCCTGATGGTAACGTAAAATCGGGATGGGGAAAATTACTAACTTCGAATCGCCGGCGCCACATCGCGCTGCGTTGTCCGATGTGGGGCCGGCGCCCTCGCCGGCCATCCGTTTAACGATAGGTTTCGATTACGATTACGAGCACGATTACGAGCACGAGCACGAAAATTACGCCGGGGTGTAGGCTTGCACGCTGAACAGGTTTTGGTCGTCGGTCCAGACGGAGTTTGGGTTGAGGGCGGCCGACGCGGCGAGTTCGGCGAAACCCTCGGGCGTGTATTTATACGAGCTTTCGGTGTGGATCGACTCGCCGGCCGCGAACGTGAACGTCAGCCCGCCGATCCTCACGCGCTGTTTGCGGCGGCTCACGAGGTGCATCTCGATCCGCCCCTCTTTCTCGTTGAAAAACGCGTCGTGGCGGAAGCCGTCGAGGTTGAAGTTGGCGCCGAGCTCGCGATTGAGGCGCGCCAGGACGTTGATGTTGAACTGCGCGGTGACGCCGTCGCGGTCGTTGTAGGCGGCCTCCAGCACCGGGCGGTCCTTGCGCAGATCGACGCCGATGAGCAGCGCGCCGGACGGGCGCAGAACCCGCGCGATGCGGTTCAGCAGCTCGCGCGCCTGCGGCGGATGGAAATTGCCGATCGTGGAGCCCGGGAAATAAATCACGCGGCGCAGCGACTCGGGATCGGGCAGCGAGAACTCGACCGTGTAATCCGAGCACAACGGGATCACTTTCAGCCACGGGTATTCGCGCGCCAGCACGCGCGCCACGTCCTGCAGGTATTCGCACGAGATGTCGATCGGGACGTATTGCGACGGGTCCTCAAGCCGGTCGAGCAGCAGGCGCGTCTTGAGGCTGCTGCCGCTGCCCAGTTCCGCAAGCTGAAGATGACTTCCCAGGACGTCGATCATGTCGCCGGCATGGCGGCGCATGATCGCCAGTTCGGTGCGCGTCGGGTAATACTCCGCGAGGCCGCAGATCGAATCGAACGGCTCGGAGCCACGGCGGTCGTAGAAGAGCTTGCACGGCAGTTCCTTGCGCGGGCGCGAGAGCATCTCCTGGACTTCGGCCAGGATTTCGATGCGCCGCGCGCGGGTGGTGGGGTGTGGAACGTTCATGCGTCCTGCGCCAGCCGGATGCCGCTGAATTGCCAGCGGGCCGTCGGCGGGAAGAAATTGCGGTACGTCGCGCGGATGTGCGAGCGCGATGTCGCGCACGAGCCGCCGCGCAGCACCATCTGATTGCACATGAATTTGCCGTTGTATTCGCCGATCGGACCGCTGGCGGGATGGAATCCCGGGTAAGGCGTGTAGGGGCTCGACGTCCACTCCCAGACGTCGCCGAACAGTTGCGCCGGGAAACCGTTGGGCGGCTTCATCGGCGGGATCGGGTGGTAGTGCCCGTCCTCGACGAAGTTGCCTTCGACCGGCGCCGACGCGGCGACGACTTCCCACTCCGACTCGAGCGGCAGGCGCGCCCCCGACCAGCGCGCGAACGCGTCCGCCTCGTAGAAGCTCACGTGCGTGACCGGGTCGAGCGGGTCGATCGGGCGCACGCCGTCGAGCGTGAAGCGCTGCCAATGGCCGTCGATCCGTTCCCAGTACAGCGGGCAGCGCCAGTCGGCCTCGCGCATGGCGATCCAGCCGTCGGAAAGCCACAGGTCGGAGCGCTCATAGCCGCCGTCGGCGATGAATTTCATGTATTCGCCGCAGTTGACGAGCCGCGAGCCGATCTTGAACGGATTGAGGAACACGCGGTGGCGCGGGCCCTCGTTGTCGTAGGCGAACGATTCGCCCTCGTGCCCGATCGCATAGATTCCTTCGCCGAACGAGTGCCAGAGAAGGGGAAGCTCGTGTCCCGTCACGGGCTTGCGCTCGCCATAGACGGGCCGCAGGGGGTTCAGCGAAAGCAGATATTTGAGGTCGGTCAGGATCAGCTCCTGGTGCTGCTGTTCGTGGTGCAGGCCCAACTCGACGATCGGAAGGATCTCGTGCAGCGTGCGGCCGGAGCCGTTCTGAAGAAGCCGCGTCATGAGATCATCGACCTCGCGGCGGTATTCATGGACCTCGGCGACCGTCGGGCGCGTGATCATGCCGCGCTGCGGACGCGGGTGCATCTTGCCCGCGAGCTGATAGTACGAGTTGAAGAGGAAGTAATACTGCGGGTGGAGCGGCTCGTGATGCGGGTCGGCCGCGTTCAGCACGAAGCGTTCGAAGAACCATGACGTGTGCGCCAGGTGCCACTTGGTCGGGCTGGCGTCGGTCATCGGCTGGACGACGTAGTCCTCGATGGCAAGCGGCCGGCACAGGAACTCCGTGAACCGCCGCACGCGCTCGTATTGCAGTAGGAGCATGGCGGGATCGAGGCGGCCGTTCGTCCTGGCGTCCCTGGCTTCAACCTTAAGTTGCGAATTCATGAGGCGACCCCCACTGTTCCGGATGCAATGCGTGATCGATTGAACAAAGCAAGTCTAGACGGGCCGGGAGGGCGGCTCAAGGATGAACGAGGGGGAACGGGAAAAATCAGGTAAAAGCTGATAGGGGGGCGGAAGAGATGAGAGATGAAAGATGAAAGATGAAAAAGAACACGGACGCGCGTTGATCAGTTCAATACGTTCAATCTGTGTGTGTGTGAAGATGTTCATTCATCCTTCCCATGATTCCCATTACTCCCATCAAAATGAAAAAAGCCGGCGAGCAACTCGCCGGCTTTCAATTCCGCACTCCGAATTCCGCATTCGGCGTTACTTGTTGACGATGCAGCGGACGGCCTTCCAGTGGCCTAAGAAGTCGATGCGCTCGAGGCGCTCGATCTCCAGGCCGCAGCGGTCCATGAGCTTGTAAAGGTTCAGGTCCGTGTAGAAGCCGACGCGGTAGCACAGCGGCGAGATCACCTTCTCGACGGCGGCGACGGCCTTGTTGTCGCTCAGGAAGTGGTTCAGGAACACAAGCCGGCCGCCGGGGCGGCAGACGCGCTTCATTTCCTCGACGACGGCGACGGGGTCGGGGACGGTCGAGATGAAATACGCCGCGAGGACGCGGTCGAAACTGTTGTCGGGCAGGTCCATCTTTGTCGCGTCCATCTTGTGGAGCTTGACGTTGGTCAGGCCGAGCTTCGCGGCGCGCTTGCGCGCGTTCTCGAGCATGCCTTCGGAAAGATCGATGCCCGTTATGTTGATGTTGCGCGGCATCAACGGAAGGCACAGACCCGTGCCGATGCCGACTTCGAGAAGTTCCGTTCCAGCGGAAAGCTGAAGAAGCTCAGGGGCAAGCACGCGGCCGTTTTGGAACACCCAGCCGAAAACGATGTCATAGACACCCGAGTAAAAGTTGTAAACCTTTTCCACGTATTCAACTGTCACAGTTCAGGCCTCGAGAGAGAGTAAGCCATGTTGGCGGATGCTTCGGCTTGAGTGTGGGGAACACGCGTCAAGCCATCGAACACGAACGCCGTATCATCGGATTTCCCTGCATATTTTGCAATAGTTTATTACGGAATCTTTTTCCCATTTGAAAATAAGAATGTAAAGCCCCCATTCACAAAAGGAAATAATAATTTCGCCGCACACCCATCAGAGTGTGCTCACGCCCAAAAGGTTTGGCCGGGCCGGTTGATCCCATCCCGCGCGCCAAAAATTTTCTACAACCCCTTTTGGCCATTATACGGCAGCCTTTGCGCGAAACGATACGGGAATCATGCTCGGCCCGGCAGGCCGGGGTTGGCAAACCGTGTCACCATTCACGTATCTATCCATACGTCTTCTTCGGCGCGTGGTAGGCCATCAGGTGCCAGCGCAGGAAGTTGTCGTATTCGATCTGGCTCCGGAAATGCGAGGTCGGCAGGGGCAGCGATTCTCCGAGCCAGTCGCTGAGGCTGCGCGTGCGGACGGCGTTGCGGCCGTGTTCCTCGATCTCGGCCGACAGCGCGCGGAAACACCAGTCGCGCCGCAGGGGCAGCCGCTCGATTCCGCTCGGCGAGGACGCATAGATCGTCTCCAGGACCCGCGCCGTGTTGATGATGTGGTCGGGATAGACCATCGTGCTTTCCCACAGTCGCAGGTGCACGCGCGGATGGCTGAAGAACAGGTCCAGGACGGCGCGGCCGGGCGCGGTGGGGTTGAGCCGCACGAGCCCGGCGGCAAACAATACGGAGGTTGTCCAGCGGCAGGTCAGGGCTTGGCCCGGGACGGAGAACCGGCCGGCCGCGCTCTCGCTCCTGTAGGTCATGACGTCGAGCGGCGGCCCGAAGTCGATGTGTTTGTCCATGGCGACGATGGTGATCGACTGGCCGCGCTCCCTCAATGTGTTGGCCAGGGCCTCGGCCTCGACCGCCAGCAGGTCCTCGGCCAGGATGCCGCGGCGGCGCAGGATCGCGTGATGCGTGGGCTCGGGGCCGAGCCCCAGCAGCGGCCTCAGCACCTCGCACACGAGCGGAATGTTGACCGGCCGGCCGGGCGTCAGGATCGCCGCGTAGCGGATCGATTGCCGCAGGAAAAGCGGCTGCTCGTTCGTGTCGCTGACGTCGGGCTGTTCCGGGAAATGCGTAATGCCGCCGATGAAGATCTCCGCCGTGGGGACGTGATCCCTCGACGGCGCGGCCGGGATCGGTTCCGGCCGCGCGATCGGCATCGGCGTGGGCGGCTCGAACGATTCGTCGCGAATCCGGCCTGAAGGGGGCTCGAGGATCGATTTGCGGCCGTCGAACAGGTTGTCTTCGTCCCACTTGTAATCCGGGGTGGCGTTGATCGCGGACGGCGTCGGCTTGAACGGCTTGCGCGTGGCGTCCGGGTCGTCGCCCTCGAATTTCGCCAGCTGGATCTTGATTTCCGAAGGCGGCGTCGTGTCGTCTTCGATCGGCGCGGGCGGCTTGGCGCGAGGCTCGGATTTTTCAATCTTGAGGTCGAACCCCCCGGTGTCGTCAGGATCGCCGAACAGGATGCTGGCCACCGGCTTTTCGCCTGGCGGCCCGACTGGCTCTTCTTCCGCCGGTTCCTGAATCGGCCCGGGGATTTCCTCGGGCGCGGCGAACGGGCGCGGCGTCGGGTGCGGGTTCGCGAGCCGGCTCCGCATCTCCTCGATTTCCTGAAGGACATCGACCGCGGGATTGGCGGCCTCGATCGCGTCCAGCAGCGACGCGATGATTTCGGGGTCGCGCCCGTTGTCGAGGAGCAGGCGCGCAAGCTCGAGGCTCGCCATCGGGGCCAGTTCGCAGTTGTGGTGAATCCGCAGCAGGCGGTCCAGGGCCTCGATCGCCTCGTCGGTCTGGCCGGCGCGCGAAAGCATGCGCGCCAGGTCGAGCTGCGGCCCCGGCATCAGGCACTCGTTCAACTCGGGCTTCATCTGCTCGTGCCAGAGCCGGACGGCCGTGTCGCTTTCGCCCAATATCACCGCTTCCTGAAGCGCCGTCCATTTGGGTGGAACCGGCGCCGGGGTTTGTGGCTTCGGGGCCGGGGCCGGTTTCGGCCTGGCCGGCGGCGTGGTCGGGGGCGTCGGCGGCAGGCTGGAAGGGACCTCGAAATCGTCGGCGTCCGCGCCGGCCGGTTGAGGCTCGGGCTTTTTCGCCCAGAACGCGCCAAGGCCATACGCCGCGCCGGCGAGCGCCGCTCCGGCCAGCATGCCGCCGACATGCGCGCTCCAGGCCACGTGCTCAACGAGCGGATCGAGGTCCATCAGCCACGCGCAGAAGAACATGGCCGCGATGCACAGGTAGTACAAAACGGGGAACAGGATCGCGAGCGTGTTCCACGTCCGGGCGAAGATCGGAATGATCAGCGCCAGCAGGACGAAGTAGCACCTTACCGACGAGTACGGCCACAGGATCAGGTAGGCGCCCATGATCCCCCACACGGCCGCCGACGAGCCAAGCATTGGCTGGCCGTGGGCGGCCTGGACAACGTTCCACGCGATCGCGCCGGCGACCGCGCAGATCAGGTATAGAACGAGGATGCGCCACGAGCCGATCCTCGATTCCAGCGGGACGGCGAAAATCCACAGGAACAGCATGTTGAAGAAGAGGTGGCCGAAACCGATCAACGACGGCTCGTGGATGAAGGCGTAGGTGACGGCGCGGTAAATGGCGCCCTGCGCATAAAACGCCAGGTGATCGATCATCCCGGGGGCGATCAGGCCCGCCACGAACGCGATCACGTTCACGGTCATCAGGCCATATGTCGCGAACGCGGCCGGGTTGGCGGGCGCGGTCGTTCCGAGCGGGACCAGCACGGGGATAAAAAAGGCGCGCTGTGGATCGCGGATCGGCATGCCCTCATATTGTGGAAAAGTGGCGTTGCAGCGCAAGCGCAAAGGCGGACTTGGGCTTGCCGATGTCCCGGAACGGCGTTATGCTGACTTTAAGAATGTAAAAGGAACCAAGGCCATGCCCAGCCCGCCAAACAGCCAGATCAGCGACCTGAACCGCCCCTTGACCGTCCAGGAATTGCTCCAGAAGCGGGGCAAGGAATGGGACCTGGAAATCGTCACCGGCCACGACGGGCTCGATTCGGTGATCTCGACGGCCGAACTGAACCGGCCCGGCCTCGCGCTGGCCGGTTATTATGAGGTTTTCTCCGCGCAGCGCGTCCAGATCATCGGTCTGACCGAAAGCTCGTTTCTTAAGAGCCTTTCGCCCGACGCGCGCAAATTTGCCATCGAAAAAACGCTCGGCTTCACGATCCCGTGCGTGATCGTCACGTCGGGCCAGGAAATCTGCACGGAACTGTTCGACACCTGCAAGGCGCGCTCGATCCCGCTGCTGCGCACGATCCAGATCACGTCGCCGTTCCAGTCCGACCTCGGGCACTATCTCGAGCGGCGGCTTGCGCCGAGCTGGACGGTGCACGGCGTCATGATGGACGTGTTCGGCATGGGCGTGCTGATCCGCGGCAAGAGCGGCGTCGGCAAGAGCGAGTGCGGCCTGGAGTTGATCGAGCGCGGCCATCGGCTGATCGCCGACGACGTTGTCGTGATCCGGCGCGTCGGCAAGGACGAACTTTACGCCGAGACGCCGCCCAACATCGGTTACCACATGGAAATCCGCGGCATCGGCATCATCGACGTTGAGTTGTTGTTCGGCGTGCGCGCCGTGCGCGAGGACGCCAAGCTCGTGCTGATGATCACGATGGAGCCGTGGGACCCGGACAAGGAATACGAGCGGCTGGGGCTCGCGGACCGTTACACGACGCTGTTCGATTGCCGCATTCCGGAGTATATCCTGCCGGTCGAGCCCGGGCGCAACATCGCCAAGCTCGTCGAGGTCGCGGCGCTCACGCAGCGGCTCGAGGACCAGGGGATCAACGTGGCGCGCGAGTTCGACCAGCGCATCATGAACGCGATTCAGAAAAAGGCCGCGCCGATGCGCCAGTTCAGCGCCATCGACCGCCTGCGCCGCTCGATGGAACAAGACTGAAAAAAGCGGGGCGGGCCGGCAACAAAATCTCCGACCAAACGCGAAAACTCACGAAAGAATGCACGAGATTTCACGAAAAATATTTCACCATCTGCATGCCGCGGAAATTCAATCCGCGGCATTGTTAATGAGAGACTCTTTCGTGCCCTTTCGTGATCCCTTTTCGCGCCTTTCGTGTTTGGATTTGTATGTTGCTTCGGCCCGCCCCAAAGGTTAATTGCCCACGTTGCCGGCGCTGGCCTTGCTGATCGCGTCGCGGACGAAGATCGTGACAAGGCCGCCGGCGATCGTCTGGATGCCCTGCGCGACGTCGCCGCCGATGATCAGGCCGATCCCCGTGACGATCATCGCCGCGCCGGTCCAGAAGCTGCGCGACTTGAGTGTGTCCTGCTGAAGCATGCTGAAACTCCCAAGTAAAATTCATGGGCCGGCGTTTCCGGCCACGATGATTATCAATGGATGTAACTGTCCAGCGGTATTCCCTTGGGAAACTTAACGACCCTTGTGAAACTTAATCTTTGAAAAATGTTCGATTTTCCTGGCCCTTGAATGATCCACAAAGGCACGAATGCGCCATAGACCAGTTCTTCCGGAACAGCATGTGTTTGGCGCGGGCAAGCTGGATGTAAAAGCGAATGTCGGTTCAACCAAAGCGCCGAAGGCGCGAGAGATGATAGCCTGGGGCAAAGCGAAGCGACGCCCCAGGATAAGGTCCCATGAAAAAGCCGGAGCGCTGAAGGCGCGAAAGAAATGGATCGCACGGTTTCTTCCGCTCTTTCAGAGCTCCCGGATGTTTTGCGTTCCGACCTGGGGCGTCGCTTCGCTCTGCCCCAGGCTATATTCTTGTTGCGCTTTCAGCGCGCGCGTTTCAACGAACGTTCGGTTTACCCGATTTCCAAGTGCTAAACACATGGCCGGAGCCGGCACCATGCGAAATCGGTGTGGCAACGGATGATTCGGGCTCATCCCTAATCGCTCTGGCAATCACCTTCGCCATCACATATAATCCGTTTGGGAGCTGTGTAATGAGCGGATATACCTCAACTGTGTATGGCCCGGTGGATTCGTGGCGGTTCGGCAAGTCGTTGGGCATTGACCCGATCCTTGTGCAATCGACCTGCTCGTTCGACTGCATTTATTGCCAGCTGGGCAGAATCCAGAACCAAACGACCGAAGTGCGCGTCTATGTGCCGACCGAACAGGTGCGGCGCGACCTGGAATCGGTCGATTGGGGCGGCGTCGATGTGGTGAGCATTTCCGGCAGCGGCGAACCGACGCTGGCCGCGAACATCGGCGAAATCATCGATCTGATCAAGGAGCGCACCGACAAGCCGGTGCACCTGTTGACGAACGCGACGATGCTCGGCGACGCCGAGGTGCGCAAGCGGCTCAGCCGGCTCGACTTCATCTCGTGCAAGCTCGACGCACCGAGCGACGATGTCCTGCAGAAGATGAACCGCCCGGCGGACGGGATTTCGATCGGGCGCATTGTTGATGGGATCGTCGCGCTGCGCAGGGAATTCGCCGGGATGCTGGCGTTGCAGATCATGTTCATGCCGTTGAACGTCGATGCGGTCGAGGCGTGGGTGCCCCTCATCAAGCGCATTCAGCCCGACACGATCCAGCTCAACACGCCGCGGCGGCCGTACCCGTCGCAGTGGCGGCTCGAAAGCCGCGGCAATCACGGCGCGAAGGCCGGCATCGACGGCACGGCCCTGCGCACGATCACGCTCGAGCAGGCCGAGCTCGCCGAAAAAATCCTGGGCGAGCGCACCGGCGTCGAGATCGTTTCGGTCTATCGCGACTGAATTTTATCGCGATTGACAAAAAGTTTTTTCGGATCGATTCATCTGCGACCGAGCCCCTGCAGGGGGAAACACGTTAGCCCAGCGCGTGAGCGCTGGATTTGAGGCGTTTGAATTCCTCCGAGCCCCGGCAAGGGGCGACACAAAGCGCGATCGCGGATGATGTCGCCCCTACCGGGGCTCGGAAAAATTGGGGGGGCATTTGACCCAGGGCTGACGCCCTGGGCTAACTTGTTTCGCCCCTGCCGGGGCTCGAGAACCCATAAGACCCATAAGACCCATAAGACCTATCTCCCCGCCTACTCGAACACGATATTCTTCTTGAAATACCGTTTCAGCTTTTCGTGCTGGAGCGCCTGGATGTTTTGCAGCTCGGTGTACATATGGATCGGGAACACGAGCGCCGGGATGAGCATGACCCAGACGTGATGGCGCAGCACGATCCAGCCGACGAACACCGCCGCGATGAACAGGACCGCGAACATCAGGAATGTCCGCACGAGGACGCCGACTTCGGGCAGGATCACGATGTATTCGCGCTCGAGGATGATCGAGGCGAGCATCGACTTGTGCTTGAGCTGCGCGGCGTGCAGCCCCGCCAGCGCGCCGATGAAGTAACTGAAATTCATGTGGTTGAACATCATCGTCAGCGCGATGGCCGAGCCGAGCGTCGGGAACGGATCGCGCGTCAGCCAGCCGACGACCGCCACCACGGCGATACAATGTAGATACAGGTAGCGCCGCGCCTCCTTGAACGGCGTGATCACGCCGTAAAACTTCCCGTTGAGCAGATCCTCGTCCGAAAGCAGCGTCAGGCAGAGCTGTTCGAGCGACCCCGCCACGCGCTCGCGCCAGATCGAGTGATAGCCGAGGTAGAACGCGATGAAGTAACCGAGCAGCGAGACGGCCGCCATCACGCCGAACGACATCGCCGCCATCCCCGTGAAGCCGTAAAACCGCCACGCCCCCGCTGACGCGCCGATGGTCATGAACATCAGCCAATGCGCCTGCATGACCGGGCTGCTCCACCTGAGCCGCCCCTTCCAGTTCATCCTGATCTCGGCGCGGTAAACAAGATTGTCGAAGTAGTCGTGCAGGAAAAAATGCTGAACTGAGGGGATGTGCCACTTCATGGGGCGCAGTATCTCGAATTTGAAGTTGGATCGCACGGAATGCGGAACCGATTTATCGGTTCGATCATCATCGCATTTTCCCCATCAGAACGCCTATTTCATGCCCCTCAACAATATATCCCGCGCGAGCTGCAGGTGCTTGACGACTTCGTCCTTGTGGCGGTGGATGGGGCGTTCCTCGCTGCGGCCGTAGTCGGCGTTGAGGAACGCCACGAGCGTGCGCCACGTGCGGCGCACGGCAGCCTGGTCGGCGTGGTGATCGACGCGCAAAATGGCGCGGGCCTGCTCGGGGCTCAGCACGTCCGCGGTCAGATTAAGCGCCAGCAGCCGCTCGACCTCGTGCTCGCGAAGCCATTGCATGATCTGCTGGTTCTCCGAGTTTCCCTCGGCGATCGCCAGGATCTGGTTCACGCGCCAGGTGTGCATGATGTTGACGAGGATCGATCCCGGCAGAAAACCCAAATGGGACTTGATCCGCGCGGGCGGCCACTCGCGCGTGCGGTGCGCGATGATCTCGCCGTAATGCAGGATCAATTGATACGTGCGCTCCGGGCGCAGCATCTTGAGGTTCGGCTCGATCATCTGCCATAACCGGTCCTGGTCCTGCTCGAGCGCGAGGACCTCCATCAGCTCGGGCAGTGAAAGGCTGGTCGTGTCGGGGACGATGACCTGGCTGCCGCGAATCGCCTCGCGGCGCTCGGTGGCCATGGCGTTGATTTCGGCCTGGTCGATGGGCGGCGGCGTCTCGGGCTCCGGAGGCGCGCCGGGGGCCGCATTCATGACCGGCCAGACGAACGGGAAGTCCTCGAGTTCGTAGAAGTATTCGGGCCGTCCGGAGCGCGGTTCGCGCAGCTCGAGCCGGCAGCCGAAATACTGCCCCGACGGGTAGAGGTAGCCCATCTGCAGGAAGTGCGCCATGCGTTCGTCGCGGAAGCAGGCGCGCGTCTCCTGCGAGAACACCTCGCGATTGTGGATGTTGACGCCGATGTCGAGCGTCAGCTGGTTGCGCGTGTCGTGGACGAGGACCGGGATCTTCCAGCGCCGCAGGAGCGACGGGATGTCGGTGAAGGACTGCTCGACGTTCCTTTCGTCGAAGCCGCGGCCCCAGTTGTCGCGCCCGAGCAGGAACAGGCGCGTGCCCGCGCCGACGAACACCGCCAGCGCGATCATGCGCCGGCTTTGAACCTCCACCACCGCCGCCACGCGGATCATGTCGATGATCCCGAGCTGGCGGTGCGCGTATTCGCGCGGCAGCTGAATGCACTGGACGCGCTTGCCGAATTGATAATAGACGCCGCCGAGCGGATCGACCTCGACTTGGAAGACGCGCGTGGTCGGCCCGAGTTGCGTGCTTTCCATCTCGAAATCGCGCTGCAAGGGGGACCGGAAATCGAAGGATGGCGTGTCGGGGGACATCTCGTCACTCCAAGGAATTCCAGATTCTATTCATCCGACCTATAGGACCTATAGGACCTATAAGACCTATCGGCCCATCAAAACTTCGGGAACGCTTCCTCGGCGAACGCCCTCAGCAGCGGCTGTTCGGCCATGCGCAGGTTTTGCGGGGTCGTGGTCTCCAGGATCCGGCCGTCCTCGAGGAACGAGCAGCGGTCGCCGACCTCCTGCGCCGATCTCAGGTCATGCGTGACGACAACCGAAGTTACCCCAAAGCGCCGCTGCGTTTCACGGATTAATTGGTTGATGCGCTGGCTGGTCAGCGGATCCAGGCCGGTCGTTGGCTCGTCGTAGAGCATGATGCGAGGCCTCGCGGCCAGTGCCCGCGCCAGCGCCGCGCGCTTCTTCATGCCGCCCGAAAGCTCCGCCGGCATGAGCGGCCCCGCGTCCTCGAGCCCGACCATCTCCAGGTACTCGCGGGCGATTTTCGAAGCGTCCTCGGGGCGGGCCTTGCCGTGCTCGATGCGGTGAAACGCGACGTTTTGCTCAACGGTCATCGAGTCGAACAGCGCCCCGCCCTGAAACAGCATCTGCACCATGGCGCGCACGCGCCTGACGCTGACCCGTTTTTCAAAATCGATGTGGCGGCCGTCGATTTCGATTTGGCCGGCGTCGGGCCGCATCAGGCCGCAGATGATTTTCAGCAGAACCGATTTGCCCGTCCCGGACCGGCCCAGAATGACGTGCGTTTCGCCCGACTCGATCGTCAGATCGACCCCGTCGAGGACGACGTTCGAATTGAACCGCTTGCTGATGCCCTTGACCTTGATCATGATTCGGCCTCTCTTGACGATACCGCATCGATTTATCCGTCGCAACGTTCAGGTCGGCCCGTCCATGGAAAATCCCGCGGATACAAACAAGTAAGGAATCATTGTGGTTTTGTACTAAATTAACTTATGAAAAACGATTTTCTTTGCATCCCGCTCGGAGCAATGGCATACTTCCCCTTTATTATCAGGTGCGGTTCGTCTTGTGGGGTGCTTTCCGGAGGGTGAGACATCCGCCATATGAATGGCGGAGTTCCAGAAAGGGGAGTGTCAATGTCTCCAAGGCATGTGTTATCAACGATTCTTGCCGCAACGATCTTCCTCGGAGGGATCGCCGGGTGGTGCAGCGGCGGCCTCAACGTCGTCGGCAGCGCATCGACCGTTAATGCCGCGACCAAAGTGCTGATCGAGGGCAATTACGCCTACGTCTCGCAATGGAAGCAGGATTCCAACGGCACCATCATAGACAACTACGGCGACCTTGAGATTTTCGATATTTCGAGTCCCAAGCATCCGGTCAAGGTCGGGCATCTGGCGCTCACCGACGCCGGCCGCGGGCTGAGCAAGTCGGGCGACCTGGTGTATATCGCGACGGCCTGGAAGGGCGTCACGATCGTGAACGTCGCCAACAAGACCAATCCGACGCAGGTCCATGTCCTTGACACGCCCTACATCGCGCTCGATGTCTGGGCCGACGGATCGATCCTTTACGTGGCGGACGCCCAGACCCTCAGGATCTACAACGTGAGCACGCCGACATCGCCGGTTCTGTTGTCCTCGTACACGACCGCCTACCAGACCAACGGCTTGTGGAAGGTCGGCAACCGGCTTTACGTGTCCGACCTGCAGCGGTTCTACCTGTTCGACGTGACGAATCCCTCGTCGCCGCAAATGAAGAGCAGCATCAATTACAGCGGGAACTCCGCGGACTGGTTCCGCCATGTGACCGTGGATGGCGATTATGCTTATCTGGCCAGCAGCAGCACGGGCATCAAGGTGATCGACGTCAAGACCACGACTTCGATCAGCGTCGTCAGCACGCTGGATACCGCCGGCCAGGCGTTCCACGTCCGCAAGGAAGGCAAATACCTGTATGTGGCCGACACGTCGGGCGGCGTCGCCATGGTTGATGTCTCCGTGACGACCGCGCCGGTTCAGGTTGCCACGTGTTCCGTCCCCAATCACGCGTATGGGCTCGACCTTACCAGTGGCTTGGTGTATGTCGCCGACCTGGCCGGCGGATTGAAAGTCCTGGGGACGGGCCCATTCATCAGCGTCACGCCGGCGTCGGTGAATTTCGGCGACGTTTATGTCAATGAGGGGCCGACGACGGCCTGCACGGTCACGATCCGCAACATCGGCATGGAGGACCTCATGTTCACCAGCGAGTCCCTCCAGGTCGTCGGCACCAGCGAATTCTATATCAGCAACGCGCCCAATATCGTGGACCCGATCCCGTATAATCAGGCCGTGGCCGTGGAGCTCAAGTTCGACCCGGAGGGTGAGGCCGGCAGTCGCTCGGCGAGCCTGAAGATCTGGACGAATGACTCGGTCTCGTCTGTCACGCAGGTGTCGCTGACGGGCAATGCGCTTGCCCCGCACCCGATCGTTTCCGTGTCGCCCTCGTCGATCGACTTTGGAACGGTCGCCGTGGACGACGGCCCGACCTCGGGACGCACCGTGACGGTCCGGAACACGGGCACCGCCGACCTGCACTTCACGTCCGGAACGCTCGAGATCGTCGGCAGCAGCGAGTTCTACGTCAGCAACTCGCCGAACACGTCCGTTCCGATCCCCCCCGGCGGATCGCTGCCCGTCCTGATGGGATTCAACCCGAGCGGATCGGTCGGGAGCCGCAGCGCCACGCTCCGCGTCCACACCGACGACCCGGACACGTCGATCGCGACCGTCTCGCTGGCGGGCACCGCCGCATTGGGCTGTATCGGCCTCACCGGCAGCGCCTCCACGGTGCAGACGGCGATCAAGGTGCTCGTCGATGGCGATTATGCCTATGTCTCCCAATGGCGTCAGAACGGCAGCGGCACGATCATCGATTATGTCGGCGACCTGCAGATCTTCAACATTTCCAATCCGGCCAACCCGGTGGCGGTCGGCTACCTTGCGCTGCCCGACGCCGGCCGCGGGCTCAGCAAGTCCGGCGACTTGCTGTATATCGCGACGGCCTGGCGGGGCGTGACGATCGTGAACGTGGCGAATAAGGCCAACCCGACGCAGGTCTATGTACTCGATACGCCCAACATCGCCTTGGACGTGTGGGTGGACGGAACGACCCTCTACGAGGCTGATTCCGGAAACGGGCTCAGGATCTACAACGTCAGCACGCCGACGGCGCCGGTCCTGCTGGGCACATTTGCAACCTCGGGCCAGGCCAACGGCCTGTGCAAGGTGGGCAACCTGCTTTATATGACCTCGCTGTATCGGTTATATGTCATGGATGTGACCAATCCGGCATCGCCGGTCCAAAAGAGCTACGTTATGTACAATGGCGATTATACGGATTGGTTCCGCCATGTGACGGTGGATGGGAATTACGCTTACGTCGCCAGCAGCTACACCGGCATCAAGGTGGTCAACGTGAGCAATCCGAACTCGATCAGCGTCGTCGGAACGTACGACACGCCCGGCGCCGCGTGGCACGTCGATAAGCGCGGCGATTACCTCTACGTCGCCGACGGCGACAGCGGCATCGAGACGCTGGACGTGTCAACGCCGGGCGCGCCAATCCTGTTTGGAAGCTACAACACCCCGGGTTCGTCGATGGGCCTCGATGTCGTGGGGACGACGATTTACGTCGCAGACATGACGGCGGGGCTTCAGGTGCTCACGTTCCAGTCCACCCAGGACATCTGCTGGGTCGATTTCCTGTATTCAGGCATCGAGAACGGCTCGTTCGAGAAGCCGTTCAACACGGTTGGCGAAGGCGTGAGCCGGATCCTGCCGGGCGGGAGGATCAAGATGATGGGCGGCCATCAGGCCGGCGCGATCCGCATCAGCAAGTCGTCGCGTCTCGAGACCCACGGCTCCACGAGCACCATCGGAAAATAATCATTCCAAATCGCACGCATGCCGCCGGGTGAATCCAATCACCCGGCGGCTTTTGCGTGATATGGACCCAAACGCGTGTCGATGCGGCCGTTCCGTTCGCGTTGCCAATCGGCGCCGGATCCAAAATCCGTCCGCAAGCGCGGTTGTCTGTTTTCAATTTATGACACCGCCCTGTAATAAATTCTGGGCTAATGTTTCCTAATCTCCGCGCCGTTAAAGCGTATAGGAGCCCCGGGCAGGAGTCCCGAGGGTCTGCGTTTCGCCATGGACGGGGGGATGAGCTGATCGATGCCGACCGCAATGGAAAAAAGACTCGGTGAGCTGCTCATCGAGGAGAACGTCGTCTCGCAAGGCGACGTCGAGCTGGCCCTGCGCAAGCAGAAGGAAACCGGTCTGAGCCTGGGCCGCATCCTCATTGACATGGGCAAGGCCTCGGAGTGGGAAGTTGCGGCCACTCTCGGCAAACAGCTCAACGTTCCCTTCATCACGCTGTCGCATTACGAAATCGATAAGGACATCCTCGAAAGCATCCCCGAGGAACTCGTCCACAAATACAAGATCGTTCCCGTCGATAAGACCGGCGACGCCCTCACGATCGCCCTGGCCGACCCGTCCAACATCTACCTGCTCGACGAGCTCAAGCTCCTGACGCGCTGCCAGATCATCCCGGTGATCAGCTTCGAGTCGGACATCAAGGAAGCGATCCAGAAGTATTACCCCAACCAGCGCGGCGGGAACTTCGAGGAAGCGCTCAAGGACATCAGCGACCAGAGCGTCGAGGTCCTTGACCAGGAGCAGATCGGGGGCGGCCTCGAGGACGTCGAGCTGCCGGAGGACGACCTGTCGCTGCAGGCCGATGACGCGCCGGTCGTCCAGCTTGTCAACCTCATGATCAGCGAAGCCTTGAAGATGCGCGCGAGTGATATTCACATCGAGCCCTATGAGCGCTCGCTACGGCTGCGCTACCGCATCGACGGCGTGCTGCACGAGATGTCGCCACCGCCCAAGAAATTCCAGAACGCCATTATTTCGCGCATCAAGATCCTCGCCGACCTCGACATCGCCGAAAAGCGCCTGCCGCAGGACGGCCGCTTCAAGGTGCGCGCGCACAACCGCTCGGTCGATTTCCGCGTCAGTTCCTGCCCGACGAGCTTCGGCGAGAAGGTCGTGATCCGTATTTTGGACCAGTCCAACCTGCAGGTGCGCCTGACCGACCTCGGGTTCGAATCGACGATCATGAAGAAGTTCGAGGCCGAGATCCACAAGCCGTGGGGGATGGTTCTGGTGACCGGTCCGACCGGTTCCGGTAAATCAACCACGCTGTATTCGGCGCTCTCGACGATCAACGACCCGTCCAAGAACATCATGACGATCGAGGACCCGGTCGAGTATCAGCTCCTCGGCATCAACCAGGTTCAGGCGCGACAGGAGATCGGACTCACGTTCGCGGCGGGCCTCCGAAGCTTCCTGCGCCAGGACCCGGACATCATCATGGTCGGCGAGATTCGCGATTTCGAGACGGCCGAAATCGGCATCAAGGCGGCGCTCACGGGCCACCTCGTGCTTTCGACGCTTCACACCAACGACGCGCCAAGCTCCATTTCGCGCCTCACGAACATGGGCGTGGAGCCGTTCCTCGTGACGGCCTCGCTCAACATGATCGTCGCCCAGCGCCTCGTGCGCCGGATCTGCCCCGAATGCAAGACGGAGATCCAACCACCGGCGGACCTGTTGCACACGGTCGGGATCGATCCGGAGCCGGGGCAGGTGTTCTACGAGGGCACGGGGTGCGCCAACTGCACCGGGACCGGCTTCCGCGGCCGAGTTGCGCTTTACGAAGTGCTCGTCATGACCGACACGCTTCGCGACGCGGTTATCAGCGGCGCTCCGACCAACCGCATCAAGCAACTCGCGATCGGCGAGGGGATGCAGACGCTGCGCGTGGCCGGGCGCAACAAGATCATCGAGGGCCGCACGACGATCGGCGAGGTGCTGTCGGCCACGGTTGAGGACACCCTTTATGAAACTCCGGTGCCGGTCGATCAGAATGCAATGACAGTCCAGTAATGGTCGGGGGAATACCGTATGCCAACATTTTTTTACACCGCGCGCAACGCCCAGGGCCAGATGATCAAGGGCCAGACCGAGGCGATGAACCAGTCGATGGCCGCCCGCGGCTTGCGCGACCAGGGCTTGATCCCCACGCTGATTGAGGCGGGTGGAGTGCTTGCCAGCCGGGCGCCGAAACAGGCGACCGGCAAGCGAGGCCGCATCAAGCTGGAAGACCTCGTCATCCTGACGCGCCAGTTCGCGACCATGATCCGCGCCGGCCTGCCGCTGATCGAAGTGCTGAACATCCTGGCCGAACAGTCCGAGAAACGGCTCCTCAAGGAGATCATGAAGCAGGTGGAAAAGGACGTCGGGGGGGGCGCGAGCCTTTTCGAGGCGATGTCGAAGCACAAGAAAACCTTCTCGACGTTCTACCTGTCGATGGTGATGGCCGGCGAGGCGGCCGGTATGCTCGACAGCATCCTCGACCAGGTCGCGACGTACTTGGAAAAGACGGCCTCCATTCAGCGCAAAATCAAGTCGGCGATCATGTATCCGACCGTCGTCTCGATCGTGGCCGTGCTCATCACGGTATTCCTGATGGTGAAGGTTGTCCCGGTGTTCGCGGAGATTTTCAGCGACCTCGGCGGCAACTTGCCGGTGCCGACCCAGATCGTCATCTTCATTTCGAACTTCCTGCAGAACAACCTGATCCTGGCGGCGGCCGGCATGGCGGGCATTGGGCTCGGCGTCTGGCAAATGGCGCGGTCGGAAAACGGCCGCCGCGCGCTCGACCGCTTCAAGCTGCGCATGCCGATCTTTGGGCCGCTGTTCCTCAAGGTGGCCGTGGCGCGCTTCAGCCGCACGCTCGGCACGCTGATCCGCTC
>JAJFUE010000194.1 GCA_021372575.1 bacterium
CGCTGTCCACGCTGGCCTCGCTGCTCGGCAACGAGCGGGGTATTGAAATCAAAATCATCGACGGCAGCGTCGATCCGGTTCCGCTTGATGAAAACATTGATCTCGTCGGGATCAGCGTCCTGACCGGCACCGCCCCCGCGGCTTACCGCATCGCCGATCATTATCGCCGGCGCGGCATTCCTGTCGTGCTCGGCGGCGTTCACGTCACCATCCTGCCCGGCGAAGCGATCCGGCATGCCGACAGCATCGTGATCGGCATGGCCGAGCGGTCCTGGCCGCGGTTGATCGGCGATTTCAGGCGCGGCTCGATGGCGGCGGTCTATGCGGATGACGCTCCCGCCACGGACTGGATTGCGCATGTGCCGGCGCCGCGGCGCGACCTGATCCGCCGCAGCGGTTACATGATGCCGGACAGCGTTCATGCCACGCGCGGATGCAGGCGCGCGTGCGATTTCTGCTCGGTGCCGGTCGTGTGGCCGCGTTACTTCAAGCGCCCCATCGGCGACGTTGTGGCCGATATCAAAAGCATCCCGGGCCGGCTGTTTTGTTTTAACGACGTGAGCCTGGTCGATGACCTCGACTACGCGCGCGAGCTCTTCACCGCGCTCATCCCGCTCAGGAAAAAGTGGGGCGGGCTCGCGACCGTCGAGATCGCGAACCACCCGGACCTGCTCGACGTCATGCGCCGGGGCGGCTGCGTCTATCTGCTGCTCGGCTTCGAATCGGTGAATCAATCGAACCTGCGCGACATGCGCAAGGGTTTCAACCGGGCCAATGATTACCGGCGCGTGATGGACATGCTTCACGGCCACGGCATCACCGTCCAGGGCTGCTTCGTGTTCGGGCTGGACGACGACGACCGCTCCATCTTCGCGCGGACGGTTGAGCAGGTGCTGGACCTCAAGGTCGATATTCCGCGCTACTCGCTTTATACGCCGTATCCCGGGACGGCGTTGTTCAAGCGCATGGTGGCCGAGAACCGCATCCTGAGCTTCAACTGGGAAGATTACGACACGATGCACGTCGTGATCGAACCGAAGCAGATGACGCCGCAGGAGCTCTACGACGGCTTCAAGCGGGCGTATCGCGAAACGTTCCGTTACAGCCATATATTAAGGCGCGTCGCCGGCCTGCGCCTGACTTCGGCCGTGAATTTCATCGGCAATCTGACATACAGGATTTTTGTCAGGCGGCTCTACCACGAGCCGCGATACGCACAGCCGTATTCTCTCGCTAATCCCTGCGCGCCGCCGGACGATTCCTATTGGGCCGACGCCTTCATGGCGCAACGCGAGGAAGGCCGGGTTCTCGAATGTTGCAAATAGGGAATTGCCCGTGAGGAAAGTCACCTTCATCATGCCGTGCGTTGGCAGGCGCGCCGGCCAGTCGTACCCGCGCTCGTGGCTGATGGAGCCGCTCGCCATCGCGCAGCTTGCGGCGCTCACGCCGGCCTCGTGGCAAAAAGTTTTTTATGACGACCGGCTCGAGTCGATCCCGTACGACGAGCCGACCGCCCTTGTCGCGATCAGCGTCGAGACCTATACCGCCCGCCGCGCCTATCAGATCGGCGAGCAGTTTCGCAAGCGCGGCGTGCCGGTCGTGATGGGCGGGTTTCATCCCACGCTGGCCCCCGATGACGCCGCGTCGCACGCCGACGCGATCGTGATCGGCGAGGCCGAGGAAACGTGGCCGCGCTTGCTCGACGATTTCGCGCAGGGGCGTCTTGCGCCGCGATACACGGCGCGGCGCCGGCCGAACCTTGCGGGCATCTTTCCAGACCGTTCGATTTTCGCGGGCAAGCGCTACATGGATCTTGCGCTGGTCGAGACCGGGCGCGGCTGCCGCCACCATTGCGATTTTTGCTCGATCGCCGCGTTCTTCAGTCGGACCTTTTCGGCGCGCCCCGTCGGGGATGTCGCCCGCGAGGTTGAGCGCCTCGGCAGGAAACGCGTCTTCTTCGTCGATGACAATCTCGCGGTCGATCGTGCGCGTGCTCTGGATTTGTTCGAGGCCATCGAGCCGCTTCGCATCCACTGGGTGGGCCAGATCGGCGTGCATGCCGCGGGCGACGACGCCTTCCTGCGCGCCATGCGCCGCAGCGGTTGCCTTGGTGTTCTCGTCGGTTTCGAGTCGCTGCGCGCCGGCAGCAAAGCCGTGGCGGGCAAGGGCCTGAACGGCGCGCCGGCGGAAACGTATGCGAAGGCCATCGCGCAATTCACAAGGCACAAGCTCGCGGTGTATGGAACGTTCGTGTTCGGATACGACGGCGATACGCGCGAGACAATCGCGTCCACCGCGGCCTTTGCCCGGCGGCAGCGGTTGTTCTTCGCCGCGATGAACCACCTCGTGCCGTTCCCCGGGACGCCTTTATACGAGCGGTTGCACCATGAAAACCGGCTGATTCAAAACGACTGGTGGCTCGCGCCTGATTACAGGTTCGGCGACCTTGCGTTTCATCCAGACGGCATTTCGGCGCCGGAATTCGCCGATGCCTGCTTCCGGGCGCGGCGCTGGTTTTACGCGTGGCGGCAGGTGCTCGGGCGGGCAACCAATATTCGCGGCAACTGCAACAGCCTCGCCCTCGCGTTGATTTACTTCTCGTCGAACCTGCTCTCGGGCCGCGATGCCGCCAGGCGCCAGGGAATGCCGTTGGGCATTGAGGAAGGCTTGTGACGTGGGCATTCGTCTGGCCGATCACCGGGATGAAACGCAATTGCGCAAGCTGCTCGAGAGCTCCGCGATGCCGGGGTGGGTGAGGCTTGCGTTCGGCCGCGCGCCCGATTTCTTTCATGCGATCGGCGTGCAGGGCAAGGCGAACCAGGTGCTGGTCGCGCAGGATGGCGACCGCATCGTCGGCATGGGCTGCCGCAGCATCAAGCCGCTTTGGGTCAACGGCGAGCGCATGAATTTCGGATATCTTGGCGGGCTGCGGCTGCACCCTGACGCGCGCGGCACGACTCTGCTTGCGCGAGGTTACGCTGCGCTCAGGCGCTTGCACGACGAAAGCCCCGTGCCGGCATACCTGACGACCATCATTGAGGAAAATAATGAAGCCCGGACGTTGCTCACGAGCGGGCGGGCCGGCCTTCCGCACTACCTCGATCATGGACGATTCATCACCTACGCGATCAATCTGAAAGGCAGGCCGCGAGGATATTTCTCGCCGATCGAGATCAGGCACGGCGATGATGTCGGCGTGAAATCGATCCTGTCGTTCCTTGACGAGTTCGGCCGGCGCAGGCAGTTCTTCCCGGTTCTCGATGCCGGCGATTTCGGCGGCGATTATCTGCGCGGCCTTCACGTGAGCCATTTCCGCGTCGCTTTCATTGGAGATCGAATCGTCGGCGTTGCCGCCGCGTGGGACCAGAACGCATTCAAGCAACTGATCATTCAGGGTTATGCCGCGCCGGTTCAATTATGCCGGCCGATTTTGAATTCATTGCTTCGGCTGGCGGGATACCGTGGCTTGCCGCCTTCCGGCGATCGCTTGCAGTCGCTTTACATCGCTTTCCCCTGTGTTCGCGATCATGACCCGCAAATCCTGCGGGCGCTGCTCGAGCAGATCTGTGCCGAACATCAGACAGGCGGCCATCACTTCGTGCTTGTTGGCCTTCACGAACGCGATCCGCTTTCGGCCGCGCTGGGCAGCTTCCACGCGTTTCGCTATGCAAGCCGACTCTACCTTGCATGCTGGGACGAGGGGCTTGACTTCGTGAAGCGGCTCGATCCCGCGAGGATCCCGCATCTCGAACCGGCAACATTGTAATGGCGCACAGAAGAACAGGAGCAAATCCGTGCCGCTGACGTCCTCGATCACAGCCCTCGCAAGAATCTCGGCCGATGACCGGGAACGCATGTTCGGCCTGCACGGCCGTTACTTCAGCAATGCCCGCCACGATGTCTTCGATCGCGACCTGAGCGGGAAGGACTGGATCATCATCCTGCGAGACGGGGCGGAGATCGTCGGTTTCTCCACGCTTCAGCTCATTCCGCTTCGCGCGTTGGGCGCGGATCGCATCTTCCTGTTCAGCGGCGACACGATCGTCGATCGCGAACACTGGCGCGACAGCCACCTCGCCGGCTGTTTCGGCCACTTCATGCTGAGGCTCATCGCCGAACATCCCGGCGCACCTCTCCACTGGTTCCTGATTTCGAAAGGCTACCGCACGTATCGGTTTCTTCCCGTTTTCTTCAATCGTTTTTATCCGGTTCACACCGGCGCGGCTGTTCCGGGCGATCTTGAACTGCTTCACGCGATTGCCGCTCACAAATTCGGCGACGCCTATGACGCCGCGCGCGGACTTGTGCGGCTGAACGGCCGAGGCGACCGCTTGAGGCCTGAAATGTGCAGGATTCCGGAAGGCCGCCGGCTCGATCCGCACGTTCACTTTTTTCTCGCGCGAAATCCCGCCTATGCCCAAGGCGACGAACTGGCCTGCATTGCGGAGATATCGCGCGCAAACCTGAATCGCCGCGCGTGGCGCGTCATCGAACATACCCGCGTAATCTGGAATGAGTAACGCCGTTCGCAACATCCGTGTATTCCTCGCCAACCTGGCGTGGCTGCTCAGTTGCATGCCGGGCTGGGTGTCGTTCGTTTGCGCGACACGCAACGTCAAGCGCGTCCAGGCTTCGCTTCTTACCCGGATGTTGCGCCGCAATCGCCACACGGATCTCGGCCGGGCGCACCGGTTCGAATCCATCTTGAACGAGAAGGATTACGCGGCGCTTCCGCTCACCGACTACGAAGATTACGCGGACTCGATCGATGCAATCAAATCCGGCCGCGCATCCGTCCTGACGCGCGACCATGTAGATCTCCTTCAGCCCACAAGCGGATCGACATCGGCAACGAAACTGATTCCATACACAAAGATGCTCGCCGGGCAATTCCGGGCGGCGATCGATCCCTGGATTGCCTCCCTGTATCTCGCGTTTCCATCGCTGCTTTTCGGCCGCCATTATTGGTCGATCAGCCCATCGACGCCTTGCCCGACCGGCAAAAGCAGCGTACGTGTCGGGTTCGCCGGCGACGACGAATACCTCGGATTCATGCAGCGCTCGTTTGCCCGCGTCTTATTCGCCGTCCCTCCGGAGATCGCGCGCGTTGTGGATCACGACGACTTCGAATATCTCACCCTTTTGTTCCTGTGCCGTGAATCGAACCTGCGGCTGATTTCGGTCTGGCATCCGTCGTTCATGACCGTGCTGCTCAAGGCCTTGCCCCGGCTCTTCCCTTCGATTTTGCGCGACATCGAATCCGGCGCCATCAACCCCGACATCAAGCTTGATCGCGCATTGCGGCAAAAACTCGGCTCATATTTATCGCCGAATCTCAACAGGGCAAAGGAGCTTGCGCAAATCGACCTGACATCACCGTCATTTGCGCACGCGATCTGGCCTGGAATGCGGGTCGTCAGTTGTTGGACGGACGGCAATTCGGAGCCCTGGCGTTCGGAGTTGGCCGTGCTGTTCCCGCAAGCCGCCATTCAGGGCAAGGGCCTCGCGGCGACCGAGGGCATCGTCTCATTCCCGCTGGGCAAATCCGGTCAAAAAGTTTGCGCCGTGCGCTCGCATTACTTCGAGTTCATCGATGCGGCGAACGGCGAGGCGCGCCGTGCGTGGGAAGTCGAGGCCGGCAGGGAATACGGCGTCGTGCTGACCACGGGCGGCGGGCTTTACCGTTACCGGCTCCATGACATCGTGCGTGTGACCGGCTTCGATCACCAGGCGCCCTGCCTCGAGTTTCTCGGCCGCGACAATCTGGTCTGCGATCTGGTCGGCGAGAAACTCAACGCCCGGCACGTCGAATCCTGCATCCGCGGCATCGAACGCGAACTCGGTTGCCGTTTTGCGTTCGCGATGCTCGCGCCGCAAAAAAATGGCATCCGCGCGGGATACGTCCTGTTGGCGCAACCCCCGGCTGGTCAGGATTTGGCTGATGCTCGAATTGCCGATCTCATGGAAACCGCGTTGAGGACCAATTACCACTATGACCACGCGCGCCGTCTGTCGCAATTGGAGCCCGTTCGGGTCTTGCGCATCGACGGTGACGCCACGGAAAAATACCGGCGGCATCTGATCGGCAAAGCAATGAAGGCCGGCGATATCAAGTTCCAGTTGCTCTCGACGGATGTCGCAGAATCAACGGAATTTTTTGCCTGAAGCCTTCAAAGATCATCGCGCGAAGTCGCATCCACTTATTCCGCCTGATCCACTCGTTCCGCCCGCCGCCTGGCCAGCCACAGCGCCACGAGGCATGCCGCCGCCGCGGGGATCGTCAGGTCGAGCGCGGCGCGGGACACGATCGCAATCGCGCACGCGATCAGCGCGAGCGCAATGACCCGGCGCGGCGTCGCCAGCAGCCAACCCGATCCATACGTCAGCGCCGCGATCACCGCGATCAGCAGCAGCGTGAACGCGATGTTGCGCCGGTGGTCGCTGATCTCCCTGGCCGAATAGGCAACGGCCAGCTCGCCGCCGCCCTGCAGCTTGCGGAACGCGAACACTTCGCCCATTTGCGCGAACTTCAGCGGCGCCGCCGTCGCAACCGGTGTCGGCTTCGGCTTGGGCCGTTGCGCCTGTTGCGGAATCGCTTGTTGGGCCTTGTTGATGACAATGTTGCTTCCAATGGCCTTGTTCGCTTCTTCGGCTTTCTTGATATTGATGACGCGTTCCTGCAGCAGTTTTTCCCTTTGGATCTGATCTTCATCGGCGTCCGCTTTGCCTCTTTTTTCTCCCGCCTGCCGCACGTAGGCATCGTTCGAGAAGATCACGCCCTGCAATTGTCGCGAGGCTTCTGTCTGAAGCTTCTCGAGGTTGGACAGGATCTCGATCTGGGCTTCGCCGGTGTTGTAGATGGCCGCCGCCGAAACCTGCTCGAGGCGCTTCTGCCGCCGCAGCGCTTCATCGACTTCCAGGTCGATCAGCTCGACGCGCTGCAGCGAGCCCCTGAAATCGGCCCAGCGGTATTCGGTCGGCAGCATCAGCACGAGCGACGACTGCAGGACGGGCACGCCTCCCAGCACGCGCGGCAGGTTGAAACCGCGACCGCCGCGCCGGCCGAGCTCCACGCCGGTGCGCGCGACGTAGGCGACGTTGACCGTCAGCTCCGGCACGAGCAGCCCCGTGCGGATGAGCGGCACGAGCAGCACGCTCTTGCCGCCGGGCTCGAAGATCGGCTGCACGATGCGCCCCGCCGCCTGAATCTCATAGATGTCGATCTGCGCGCGCGGGTAGGGGAGCTCGACGCGCAGGAATTGCTCGGACTGGTTCTGCAACACGATCTCAACTTCGTTCCGCTCGATGCCGTCGGCCGTGAGGATCGTGCGCTGGCGCAGCGTATCGACCACCGCGCGAAGCGCTTCCGTGCGCGCGTGGCGCACGACGCGCAGCCGCGGCGTCGCATGTTTCGCCGGCGCAAGTTCCAGCGCCTGATCCGCCGGCAGCGCCTGGAATCCCTTGTCCGGCCACGGCGCCTCGGACGGGTCGATCCGCCGCGCCCCGGCGGGCTCGGTCAGTTGCAACTCACCCTCAAACCCGCGCCGCAGCAGCGCGAACGCGCGGTCGCCTTCTCCCGTCGGGATCATCGCCGTGAGCCCGATGGATGTCCCGCTCTCGGTTGAGACCGGCTGATCCAGTTCGAACCGCACCTCGACCGGATCGGCATGCGGCGCGTCCAGTTCGGTAATGACGCGCAATGCGCCGCCGGCCGCCGGTTCGAACGAAACATGCCGGACCGGTCCGCTGGTTTGCACGCGTTGCGGCGCACCGGGATCGGGCCCGTCGAGGAGCAGCAGCGTTTCGATGCGACTCACGCGGCCGCGCCGGGGTTCCATGCGCACCACGGCCAGCAGGTTGCGCAGGCCATTCGAGATCGTCACGCGGTTCAGCGTGGTCACGCGCGCCGACGACTGCGCGGCCGAGCGCCCAAGCCTCGCCGGCCGCTCGCCGGTCAGTTCGTACGCGCGCAACTGTTCCTTCACTTTTTCCCAATCAGGATCGAGGTATTCGAGGTCGTGCGCGATTTCGGCCGGCGGCCGCGGCCGCGAACCCGCAAGGTCGATGTCGGACAGGTCTTCGTCCGGATCCACCTGAACAACCGCCCAGTGACGCGACTGGCGCGCCCCGGCCACGCGCACCGCCTCGATCAGGAACCCGCTGGTCGTTGTCGGCAAGTCGGCAACGGCGCATACACGCAGGCGGATCTGGTTCTCGATCGGCGGATTGAACCGTGCAAGCAGCCATTGCCCCGTTTGCACCCATCCCGCGACCGATGGTCCTTTCAGTTCAAGCGCCCTTGCCCCCGCAGGGAGCTCGATCCGGCATTCGTGGATCGCGCTGTTTGCCGGCGTGAGCGTCACGACCGTTCGTTGATCGATCATGCCGTCCGCGGGACGCAGCCACGCGACCGTGCGCTCATCGAACAACGTCGGCCTTCTCCGAAGTTCAAGCCGCGCCGACCAGTTCCCCGTGGCCTCATACTGTTGCGCAATCAGGCCGGGCGTGATCGCGCGCGTCGGCACGCGGCGCAGGCCCGTGGGCTCGATCGCCGCAAGGTCGATTTCATCCGCGACTTCAATCCGCACGGACTCTTTTGCATCAGCCGGATCCAAAGGCCGCGGTCCGCCGGCTTGCCACATCGAACCGTTCGGCAGCAACAGCCCGCCCAACTCGATCACGGCTTCCGCGGCGTCGGCCAGATGAAGCGTCAACGTCCGGCTTGACATTTCGGCGCCGGCGACGGCCTCGCCTTCGGCCGACGACAGCTTGAGCCCCTGCGGCAACTCAAACCGCGCCTGCTCCGGCAGCCGGCCGTCCGCGCCGACGCGTTCCAGGCGCAGCGTGCTGTGCCACCGCGCCGCCGTGAGATCGTCCCATCGCAGCGATGTCTCGATTCGGACACGCCAGCTTTGCGACGTCAGCGCCGTGGCGCGCGACGGGGCGCCTCGCCACGCGACGGCAAGCCTGCCTGGCCGGATCGCGCCGGAAAGCTGAGTCCCGTCCGCGACCGTTTGCGTGACGACGCCGCGGCCGGTTGCCGTCACCCCAACAAACGGAAGCTGCACGCGCCACGAGCCGCTGCCTGCCTCCGGCAGGCTCAGGCTCAGCTCGCCCTCGAGCCCCCTGGCCGGGCACGGCAGCTTGAACCTCGCCTCGATCGAGCCGGCCCAGTGCGCGGCCAGTCCTGCGATGAGTCCGCCCGCCCCGGCTTCGATCGCCGCTCCCGCACCGCTTGTCTTCACGTCTTCGAGTTGCGCTTCCGCCATCGCGAGCGGGACCGTCCCGGCCGCATCGCCCGAGTTCACCGCGAACATCCGCATCGTTCCGGAAATGATCCCCGTCGCCGGATCGAGCGCGCCGTCGAGCTCCAGCCGCGTGATCACCGGCCTGCCGGGCAGGCCGGGCAAAGGCGCCCTGTTCGCCGCGGTCCACAACCGGCTGAAATCGTCGCGGTTCATGAACGCCGACGGATTTCCGTTGAGGTCAGGCCCTTGCTCGTCATACGGCACAAGGATCCGCACCGGGTTTTGCGCCTGCGCCGCCGCGGAGAACGACACGGCCATTCCGAACACGATCATGGCCGCGACCGCGTGGTTGTGGCGCGTCAGCCTGCCCCAGATTTTCGCAGCCAGCGGCACCGCCAGCGAGAACAGCACGCCCTGCAAGCCCCGATTGAAGAACACGACCCACGGCCCGCCGATCAGCACCGGCACGAGCAGGAAGAACGCGGCCGACGCCACGAACGTCCGCTTGTAAAGCGGACGCCGCCGCGCCCACACCACGCCCATCGCAAGGAACGCCGCCATCCACACGATGAAGCTCAGGTGCCGAAACCGGTCGTGATCCATCAGGCGCAGGCGGATGTTGCCCTCGGCACCGAGCGCCTCGAAGCTGCGCTGCACGCCGCCGACCGGAATGTCGATCTTCATCGAAAGCACCCCCGCCGCCATCCCCGCCTGGCCGCCGGGTGAAACAAGGTTCTCTGCGCCTGGCGCCTGCAATGCGCGATTAAGCTGCCGACCGCCGCTTTCTGAAAAGGTCCAGATCACCTGCTGAGCGGACTCGGGCTTATCCGATACCCGGGCATCCAAATTGATGCTGTCTGGATATACGATCGTGGGTTCCGGCGCAGCGGCCGACGGCGCGGCCGGCAATTGACGTTTCTGTTTGATGCCTGTTCCGCCTTTTTGCGGAGTTTGCACAGCCATGTCACCGTCGTGATCACCACCGTACGTGACAATACTTTTCACTTCATCCGCGGGTTGTGCCGGGCTCGCGGTCCTTGCCGCCGCGTATTCATACTTGAACACGTCGCCGGCGCTTACCGTCCCGTTCGTCGGATCATACATGATCGAGGCGTTGTCGTTGCGGCCGTCGGGTCCCGTTGACCAGACAAGCCACAGGTTCTCGGATGGCGGCCCGACGTTGATTCCCGCCTGCGTCAGCCGCTTCCAGGCCTCGATCCCCCTGGCGTAATAGAAAGGCCGCCTGCCTTTGCCCTCCTCCACCGAATAGGGATCGATCACCTGGCTGGACATGTATTGCACGCTTCCATTCCACAGCACGTCGAGGTTGCCCGGGTAAAATCCGTTATCGACGTTGTACGATTCGATCGCCACGGCGATCGAGCGCATGTCCGCCTGCGCGCGCGACACCCTCGACCGCGTCTGCGCTTCGAGGAAATTCGGCACCGCAATCGCCGCCAGCACCGCCACGATGACAATAACGATGAGGATTTCGAACAAGCTGATCGTCGGCCGAGCCGATCCCTCCGCCGCCGGTTTGGGCTTGTGTTTGATTGCCGCGCGAATCACCAGGAATCCAACCACGCCCACGACCGTCAGGACCACGATCCCCGCGAACGGCAGATTCGGGAACAGGATCCGCCGCGGGTAATACGCCGTCCGCATGAACGTCGCCAGCGGCTGCCGCGTCATCGTCGTGTTGATCAGCGTACCGCCATAGGCCAGGTATTCGTACTCCGGCGGCAGGTTCAGTTCCCATTGCGTCCGCAGCGTCGGCTGCTCCAGTTTCGGCCCGGCAAGCTCCAGGTTCGTGCTCCGCGCCAGCGGCTCCCCCGGCTCCGAATACAGGATCGACACCGACGAATTGGCCGCGCGCGGTTGCGCCGCCGCCGAGCTGTCGAGCGGCACCATCAGCCACTGGCCGCCTGGATCGCTACGCCCGCTGCGCCGCGCCGGATACACGCCCCGGCCATCGACCCGCACCGACCACACCGCGGCCTTCTCCGGCAGCCGCGCGTCGAAATACTGGCTGTCGCCGCGCGCCGCGTAATTGTAGTTGGCCTCGGTCAGCCGCCAGCCGTCCGCGGCGACGGTCGTCACCAGCCTGGCTTCATGCACCAGTCCGGCCGGCGCCTTTTCGGGCGTGAACTTCTCGGCCTTCACGCGCAGCGTGAACGGCGGCGCGACGTAGCGGAACGCGGCCAGCGTCCGGTTGCGCTGCGGCCACGGCATCGGCGGCACCTCGCCCATGTCGGTTTCGACGAGGTTCGCCGACTCGATCCCGAGCCGTAGTGTCTCGGAGCCCTCCAGAACGATAAAGCCTTCCTGCGACGCGACGCCCGGCACGCGGATCTGCGGCGCCTCGATCCTGGCGCCGGTTCGTTGATCCAAGGCCCATTCGAACCCGATGCCGTAACGGCCCAAGACGTCGTGCTGCGTCGTGATCGTCCATTCGTCGCCCTGCGGCGTCTCGCGCCGGACCGACTCGCGAATCGCGGCGGCCTGAACGCGAACGGCGCCGCCGGTCCCCGCCGGCAGCAAGACGCGGAACGTGTGCGTCGGCGCGAGCGTCACGTCGTAAGTCACCTGCGCGCGAACGCGCGGCCGGTCCTCCTCGATCGCAAGCACGGTCAACACGGTCGCGCGGATGTTCGGTTCGCGGCCGGTGAGCGTCAAGGCGCACGCGGGCTTCGGTGCGGTGACGCGCAGCGTGAGCCGGCTGTTGCCGATGCGGTTGGGAACGACCTTGACCCCTTCCATCGCGATCGGCTGCACGTCCATCGAGTCGGGCCACTTGACGGCCAGTTCATGCCGCGAGGGCCGCGCGCCGTCGATGCCGATCAGCGGCAGTTCCATCCGCGCGGACTTGCCCTGCGCGCCCCACGCCCCGACCCGGTGCAATTTGAAAAACAGTCTGCCGGGCGCGTTGGCCGGATTCCATGAGATGCGCCAGATCCGGCCGTCGCCCTGCTGGATCGTGAGCGGGATATTGGAACCCCTTTGGATTGCGCTGAATTCAATCGGCACCCAATCCGCCGGCAGTTCGATCGAATATGCGTTCCGCCGTGAATCGAACAGGTTGATTTCAGCCTCGACGCCGGCCTCGTTGGGGCGGATATCGAGAACTTCGGTCATCGCCGGGGGCAGGGGAGGCGCGGCCTCAACCAGTCGCACGCCCAGCGCCGGCATCGGTCCCCAAGCCTGGTATGAGCGCCGCAAGGCATCGCCGCCGGTCGGCACAACCCCATCCGCTAATTCGGTGACAGGCACGAATTTGTCGGAGCCGACCAGTTCCAGCGTCGAGGATTCGGCATCCCACAGACCCGCCCAATTGCCCAAGGTCGCCGCCGAGTCAGCGAGTGGAGCAACGGAATCAACGGAGACCGCAACCGCCGCGGAATCAACGCTCCAGCGAATTTGTAACTGGTGGCTGGCACCGCTTTCGTCCAGGACGGCCCTCGCGTTCGAACCCGCCCCCACGCGCAAAGGCTTGAGCCCTTGCGGCACATTCAACCGCAGTTCCTCACCCCTCTTGAACCGTCCCGACAACTGCAATTGATCATGCACTTCAAGACCCGCGCCCACAACCTGCACGCTGCGGGATAATTCCAGCCGCATGGGTGCCCCTTCGGCCAGCGCCGGTCTGCGCCTCAGCGCCAGCCGGGCCGCCGCGCCCTGCGCCGGCCATAACGTAACGCTTGAGCCGGCATCACTAACTCGAGTTTTGACAGGCGCATTTGATGCCCCCGGCATGAACCGTGAGCCAAGGTTCATTTCGATCCGGCATGGCGCCTCGATCCTGCCGAAAAATAGGGACAGACTGCCGCTGGTCATGTCCAGCGCCACCTGTCCGCTCACGGCCAGCCGGCCCTTCGCCGGCCCGCGCGCCAGCAGCATCGTGCGGCCGTTCACGCGCGCAAGGAACGCCTGCGCGCCGGCGGGGGCCTGCTGGCTTGTCCAGCCGACCGTGCCATCATCGATCCGGGTGGCCGACCACCCCGGCTCGACCGCTTCATATTCAAGTTCGCCATCGAACGTCGCGACGGCCCCGTCAAACTTTCCGCGCAACGCCAAGCCGCGGCAGTTGACCGACAGCGGCCGGCTTGTCGCGGCGTCGGGTGCCTCTGCCCTCCGCACCAGCGCCGTCAGGTCGCTGAGCGGCAGCGTAATGCCTTCGCTCGCATACCCCGGCGCGCGCGCCAGGTCCTGCCGTGGCACGTATAGAATCTCCACAGAAGCACGAACGGGGGGTGAAACGAGAATGGGCG
>JAJFUE010000195.1 GCA_021372575.1 bacterium
TGGATGGACGCCCAGCTCGAAGCGACGTATGAAGGCCCCGAGGTCGTTCAGCGCCGCCAGCTCTCGATCACCGCGACGAACGAAGTCTTCCTCGCCCTGTGGCGCGAGTGGATCGTCGAGATGCGCCAGATCGCGGCCGAAAACCCCGGCACGGGCGCCTGCACGCTGGCCACCGCGATGACGCTGTGGATGAAGACGCTCGAGCAGTTGCAGACGGCCAAGGACGCCAACGGCGAGCTGATCTACACGGCCAAGCGCCACGGCGCGTCGTTCTCGATGGCCGACGCGATCTCCTGGCTGCTGGCCGGCCGCAGCCTTATCCTCGACGTGCTCGAGCTCAAGGCCAAGGGCCCGTCCAACCCGACGCTGGCCGAGGGCATCGAGGGCCTGCTCAACACCTACACCGACCTGTGCCACGTGTTTGCGGCGCGGGCGGCGGGCGAAGTCGGCCGCATCTGCTCGGAGCTGATCTTCGGCTACAATGCCCACCCGACGTGGAACGACGAGCCGGCCGAGGGTTCGTGCTGCTGCGGCTGCAACGGCGAGCCGGACATGGTCGCCGAGCTGGTTCCGGGCGTCGCCGGCGAAGGTTGCTGCGGCGCGCCGAAGGCGGGGCCGTGCGTGAGCTTCGAAGGGATGGAGACATTCCTGCGGCTGCGCGTCAAGCTGGATGGCTGCCTGACGGGCTCGCGCCTGGCCAAGGACCGCGTCTCGCAGGCGCTCACGCAGGTGATGATTCCCGAGGCGCTGGACTACCCCGTCTGATCCGCCCGATCCGATCGATCCGACCGATAAAAAATGAGGACCCAACGGCCATGCGGCTTTTGGGTTCTTTCTTTTTGTGAAGCAGAGCCCCGGCAGGGGCGAAATAAGGTAGCCCAGGGTGAAGCGAAGCGGAACCCTGGGTTAGCAATCTTTTATATATTTCCGAGCCCCGGCAGGGGCGACAGAGGGGTCCATTTGGCCGATGAACCCCGCCCCGTCTGTCGCCCCTGCCGGGGCTCGGAGGAGCAATTGGACTCTTGACCCAGGGTTGCGCTCGCAACAGCCTCGCTTCACCCTGGGCTACCATATATCGCCCCTACCGGGGCTCGGTTGCGATTCGGAATCGTTCCGGAAAACTTTTTTCAACTGCTCTAATGGATTTTTTGATACGTCAACACATCCAGCGCTTCGGCATTGAGAGCATCGGCTCGTTCATTGATGATTTCCGAATCCCGGTGCGCAGATTCGATTCTCTTCAATCCAAATAAATAAGTGCGCGCCGCAGCCTCGAAAAAGTTGGAGCGACTGCCGAATTGTCTGCGGCGACCATCGACTTCCGCCATCAGATCCTTTGGCAACGTGATGGATATTCTTTTTTTCATATCGTGCGGTCTGTAAAACGAGGACGAATTAAAACTCGATCTTGTCCCCCACGATCGCCGCGATTTGTTCGGCCGTTACCGGGCCTTCGCGCAGGATGCGGTAGGGCTCGCCTGTTACGTCGAGTACGGTCGAGGGCGGCGCCGGCGGGAGCTGGCCCGAGTCGAGCAGCAAATTGATGCGGTCGCCGAAGTAGGCATTCACCTGATCGGAGCTGGTCGCGTCGGGCTGGTCGGCGATGTTGGCCGACGTGCATGCCAGCGGCCGCGCCAGCGCCTGCATGAGCGCCAGCGGCACCGAGTGGTCGGGCAGGCGCACGCCGATCGTCTCGCCCGGGCTTACGTGGTCGAAGTTGCCCGAGCGTTTCTGGAACACGATCGTGAGCGGCCCCGGCCAGAACGCTTCCATCAGGCGGCGCACTTCGACGGTCACGTTGCGCGCGATGCCGGCCAGCAGGCGCGGCGAGTCGATGAGCAGCGTGATCGACTTGCTGCGCTCGCGGCCCTTGACGGCGAACAGGCGCTCGACGGCGCGCGGGTTGGTCGCGTCGGCGGCGAGGCCATAGACGGTCTCGGTCGGCAGCGCGACGAGCCCGCCCTCGAGCAGGCAATCGACGGCGTCCTCGATCAGCTCGACCTCGGGGGCCTCGGGATCGATCCAGCGGCGGCCGAGTATGCGCGCCGGCGCGGCGGGCGACTCGGCGGGTTGTTCTTCGGCCGGCTCTTTGCCGACGACCTTGCCCGAAAGCGGCTGGTCGAGGCGCGGGCGGCGGACTTCGAACTTCTCGCCGGAATCATCGACGAACTCGAAAAGGTCCTTCGGCGCGTCGGCATCGCGCTCCCATTCCTCGGTTTCCTGCGCGGCCGCGGCGGCCTTGGCCTCCTCGAGGTTGATCCGGTATGTCTTGCGCGGGATCTGATACGGTTCTTCGGCGGGTGGCGCGGGTTTCGGCGGCGCCGTCTTGGGCGCGGGCTCGGCGGTTGCCCCGCGCGCGTAGCGGTCGAGCGCCATGACCCAGCGGTCCTCGCCGACGGCCAGGATGCGCAAGGCCTGAAGCGCGGCGGCTTCGGCGGCGCCGGCCTCGACGGCGCTGACCGGCGCGGTCGCAAGCGCAAGCTGCGTCAGCTCGCTGTCGCGCAGGCTGCCGAGCGCCAGCGGCACGGCGATGACCGGCAGGCGCGTGGCCGCGGCGATGAGGCCCGGAAGCTGAGGCACAAGCCCGGCGGCCACGAGCAGCACGCGCAGGCCGCGCATTTCGGCCTGTTCGGCCCAGCCCAGAAGCTTCATCGGTTCGCGCCACGGCTCGGCGCGCAGCGTCTCGCACGGGCACCCGAGCCGCTCCAGCGTCTTGCGCGCGGGCTGCATCGGATCGAGCTCCTCCGCGCCCGCCACCACAATTCCCACTCGTGCCTGTTCGTTCGCCATGGCCGCGCCCCCCGTTTGATTAATGTATAGACCAGCCCGAGGGAGCCTGCACGTGGAAAAACCGGAATTCGACCACGCCCATGATGGTTTTACGATTTAATTACAAACTTTCCGGTGCCGGACGGGTGTCGTGTCGGGTAAGATGCAGTTTCAGTCCGGGTGAGAGCGCACGTTTTGGGTTTAATTCTGCAAGTGGAGGCGGTCCGATGCCACGCATGTTTGTGATCTGCTGCCTGATACTGATGATGCCGGCGTTTGCGCCAGCGGATATGCCCATAACGACAAAGGTCGTTGTTCGGCGCTACGAAAACATCGAGGGCAATCCGGAAGCCTACGAGGGCATCCAGGCCGACATGCCGGTCGAGACGATGTCGATCGATCCTTCCAAATTGGCCGGCAGCGGACTGCTCGTGCTGACGGCGGCCGACCAGACCGATGCCGAATTTGCAAAGACGCTTGGCGGCGGGTTCTACTCGCTTCCCTTCAAGGACGGCAAAGTGTTCCCCAGGCAGGGACCGCCGACGAGCCAGGTGACGCTGACGGCGTTTGGGATGAGGTTCGCGCCGAAAGCCGTGCAATACACGGTTCAGGACGCGCTCGGCAACCCGATCCCCGGGGCGACGGTCGAGCCGATCGCGTTCAAATACGCAAGACCTGCACCGATGGTTCAAAAACCGGCGGGGCCGCTGCTGGGGCGGTTCAAGACCGACGACACGGGCGGGATCGAGCTGCCGTGGCCGGTCGGCGAATGCGATCATTATTACTTCACCGTGAGCCATGAACAATATGGCGTCGCGTGCGTTGCGGCGCTTTCCTTTCGCATGCCGGTCCGGGTTGGGTTGGTGCCGGCCGGCAGTCCCGCGCGCGAGCGCGCGCTCAACGGGCGCGTGCAGATGCCGGATGGTTCGCCGGCCGCCGGCGCCGTGATTTTGGTGAACGATGTGCGCGCGCCCGGTTCCGGGCCGACGGCAACGGGGGGATTTTGCGTTATTGCCGGACCTGACGGCCGGTTTTCCGCGTATCCGTGGCATATGGACCGGGGCCAGAACATGGGTGAACTGATTCCGCTTGGTTCGACATACTTTTTCCGGGTGATCGCCACGAGCGATGCGCGGCAACCGGTGGTGTGTTTCGATCGGACGAACGGCCCTGAAGTTGAAATCAAGCTCGAGCGCGGAAACAAGCTGCGCCGGTTTGCATTCGAGGACGAGCACGGCCTGATCACCGACCCGCAGCGGCTCAATGCGATTGCCGTCACGCACGAGGCGAGCGATGAGCGGTCCAAAACCGGTTATAAATGGTCCGAGGCGGTGCAGGACCACTGGTTCCTGCCCGGCAAATACTCCGCCGCGGTTTACAGCCCGACGACCATGGGGATGCAAACCGAGACATTCCGGCCAGTGACGATCGACGCCAACACGCCGGATCTCGTTGTGTTTCGCTCGGGAGCCCAGACCGTGTTTGAAGGCCGCGTGATCGACGGCGCCACGAACCGGCCGATGCCCGGCGCGATCGTGTACGCCGTCACGTCGCACCTTTCGCAGGTCACGCGCAAGCGGCTGGACAACCTCACGCTCGAGGAGTGGGCGGCGATCCACAAGCTGCCGCCGGATCCAAAGCAGGATGACCCGGCGCTGGCCCCGCTCAAGCGCATCGACGATTTCGCGCACGTGACACGCACCGGCCCTGACGGACGCTACCGTCTTGCCGTCGCTCCCGGCGCGCCGGTGCGCTGGATCATGGCCGCCGAGGAGAATTTCGTCGGCGTGCGCCAGAACCTGCAGGGCAAACCTCAAGGTACGGTTACCGTCGATGACATCAAGATCTTCCCCGCGGCCACCGTCACGTTCCGGATCGTCAACAAGCGCGAGCGCAACCTGCACCTGGTCCCGGTTTGGCTGGTCGAGCGCGCGGGCCTCTCGTCGCTGGCGTCGGATTATTTCTTCCCGAAGCAGGCTCGGCCCAACATGCAGTTTGAATACTTTGA
>JAJFUE010000199.1 GCA_021372575.1 bacterium
GTCGATGCCGACGGCTTCCATGGCGCAAGCATCAGGCCCAGCACGATGAGCGCCCCGCCGGCCCACGCCACCGGCTCCAGCCTCCGCGCGCGCCAGTTCGCGATCGCCCATTCCACCGCGAACCCGGCCCCGAATGCCAGCGGCAGCAGGATCGGCGCCCGGTAGCGCCCGATCGGGATGATCAGGATCAGCGACCCGGCAAACGCCCCGGCAAACAGCCACACCGGCAGCCACTGCCGCCAGCGCCGGCAAGCCAGGCCCAGCCCCAGCAGCCCCAGCGGCGTCAACCACCACCACCTGACGGGCGTCAACCGGAGCGGCAGGATGTAACGCTCGCCCAGGTGCAGGCTCATGTTGTCGGCCAAGTCCTGCGTCCGGAAGAAGTAATACGTCTTCCTGCCGAGCAGGCTGAGCCAATGGCCCGGGTCGTCGCCCACATCCTTCATGAAATATTTCAGGTATTGGCTCGGATCGTTGTTTTTGCGGGCGAGCGTCTGCGCCTCCGTGAACCGCGGCGAATACATGAACGTCCCGTCGGCATCGACCGCGTTGCCCAGGTAAAACAGCACCCGGCCGTTCTCCATGCCGAGCGTCCATTTGCCGGTCACCGCGTGGTTGCGGACGACCATTGAGCCCAAAACGATCATCGTTCCGAGCGCCAGCGCCCCCGCCTGCGCCCAACCCCATTTTTTATATTCACGGACCGGTCCGCGGCGCCCGGCGTCGAGCAGCAGCCACCCCGCCATGACGATCAGCGCCGCCAGGGCGTTGCCGCGGCCGATCGCCGCCAGCCCGATGGCGATCCCGGCGGCCACCAGCCGCGCCCACTTCAGCCGCCAGCCGAGCGCCCCCGTCCGCACTCCCCAGAAGAACACGCAGTAAAAAAAGAGCATCAGGCCTTCGTGGAGCAGCACCTGCTCATAGAACAGCCACGGCCCGGCCAGCGCCAGCGAGATCCCCGCCACCCAGCCGCCGGTACGGCCGACGAATGTCCGCGCGGTGATGAACGCCAGCGCGACCGCCAGCGCCCCGATCGCCGTCTGGATCAGGTGCACCGCGAGGAAGCTGCGCCCGCCCAGAATCGTATAGACGATCCCGCAGAAATAGCCGTAAATCGGACTGAAATAGAACAAACCCTGCCGGCGCATCAACCAGTCGCCCGAGCGGAACATGTCGGCCATCGCCTGGAACACGTTCATGTCGAACCCCGGCCGCGACCAGCCGAAAAACGGGTCGTGACCCGACGCCCACGCGACATACAAAAGCCGCACGACCCACGCGATGGCAAAGATCGCCAGCGCGTCGAGCGCCAGCCGCCGGTCTGGGCCGGCGACCGGTTCGGGCATGAGCGGCCCGGCGGAAGCGGTCCTGGCCGCCGCCTTGGGCGCGGGCTGTCGGGTGTGTTGCGGTTTGCGCGCCATGAGTGATCCGAATGTTGTTTTGTGCCGCGAATCGGGCTGCTTGCCGGGCGACTGAAAATATGGTATAAGTCATTTTATAGAACTGCAATAGTGGCTGTGGGCAAAATCATCTTTTGAGGACACAGCGTTGAGGGGTTTCAGGGGGAGCTTGGAGGGAGTTCCGGAGGCACGGCCATGCAAGGACTGCGCAAACTCGAATCGGAAATCGAGGCGGACATTCTCAGCAACATGATCCGCCTGGCACGGGCGGCGGCGGCCAATTCCCACGCGCCATTCTCGCATTTCCACGTCGGCGCGAGCGTCCTTGACGATCGCGGCCGGATCTATACCGGCTGCAACGTCGAAAACATCGCGTTCGGCCTGAGCATGTGCGCCGAGCGCAACGCGGCCGCGGCGGCCGTCTGCGGCGGGGCGCGCCGCCTGCGCGCGATCGCCGTCTATACGGCAGGCGAGTCCTTGACCCCACCGTGCGGCGCGTGCCGCCAGGTCCTCAGCGACTTCGGTCCCAAGATGGAAGTCCACCTCATCAACCACGAAGGCGAGCACATCATCTACCCGCTCGACCTGCTCCTGCCGACCGGCGCGACCGCCGAAGTGGGTTGAGCCGCGATTTCGATGGGATTAGAATTCTCTCTGTCTCTCTGCGTCTCTGTGAGACATTCTTTTCTTCCGAATCAGGAGATCGCCGTTCCCGGTTTTGTCACATCTTCTGCGCAAGCTGTTCCTCCAAGATGTCCTTGACCGTGATGAGCTTGATGATCCGGCCGGTTTTTTTGCGGAACGATTCGCATTCGGACGCGGCGTCGGAAGTGTAGTCGAACGAGACGAAGAAGCCCCGCTGGCGGTCTTCACGGGCCATGACGGCCTCGAACTGATCGACATCGGGCCGGCCGACCTTGTCCTTCTGCTTGACCTGGATCGGATACCAGTCGCCGGCGAACATGTCGTTCTGGTCGGCGGGCTTGGTGCCGACCGGGTAGATCTTGCCGTCGATGCCCATATCGCCGACCTGGACGGCGTTGGGCACGCCGCCGAGCGCGATGACGGCCCAGTTTTCGAATTCGAACGGCGGGATCGCGCGCAGCTTGTCGATCGTCCACGGCAGGTCGCGCACGACGAACCCGCGTCCGGCGCGCCAGGCTTTTTCGTCTTCCCAGATGTGGCCCACGTCGCGCATGCGCTTGGCCATCACTCGGCAGGCCGTCGGCGAAATATCAATCCCGATCCACTGCCGCCCAAGCTGCTGCGCCGCAACAAGCGCCGTCCCGCACCCGCAAAAGGCATCAAGGACGATGTCGTTGGGGTTGCTGCTGGCTTTGATGATGCGCTCGAGAAGAGCGATGGGTTTTTGGGTAGGATAGCCAAGATCCTCTTTTGCTTGTGAATTGATGGGGGGGATATCGGTCCAAATGCTGTCAATTGGTACGCCCTTTTGCTCGTCTAAATAACGTTTATATCTGGGCATGGCTCCGGGACTCGGTTGGATAACGCGACCATTTTTATACTCATCCAACATCCGTTCTTTCGTCCAACGCCACACTTTCGTGAATCCTAAAAATTCATACTTCAAATTTGGGCGATCAGGATTAGGGTTCAGCAAATCCCCGAGCGTGTAAAGGCGCCCTGTTTCGGGTTCAACATTCTTATAATGTGATTCGATCAATTTTTCAGAATGTGGAAGATATAAACGATTGAATGTATAATCCTCGCCCTTGCGATAGTAGAAAATTGAGTCATGATTGTTTGGAAACGATTTGAATGCGAGACCCTTGGCATTCGTCCTACGCCATATGATATGTGTGCCAAATGCCCCAGCACCGAAAATTTGATCAAGCATCACACGAACATAGCTATCCGCGTGCCAATCGCAATGGTAATAGAAGCTGCCGGTGACTTTTAGGACGCGGTGGAGCTGGACGCAGCGCGGGCGCATGTAATCGATGTAGGCTTGGGTGCTGATGTGGCGGTCTTCGAACGCGCGTTTTTCCTTGGTCTCGCCCCAGAAGACCTCGTAGTTGCGGTTGGAGTTGAACGGCGGGTCGATATAGATCAGATCGACGCAATGATCGGGCAGCTTGGCAAGCTGCTCGAGATTGTCGCCGCAATAAATCACGCGGGTATCGAGTAGCGCCGAAGGCCGCCCGGCGGGTGATGAGGGTGGTTTTGGAAATGGTTTTGTCATGATTTCGCAGGATTGTTACCTCTCTTCAATTTGTCAATTGATCTTCTCTTCTACTATTCGTTTAAGATCCTCTGAGTCGTTTTGAATCAATCGATGAAGGCGAACAAGCTCATTGAAACCATCTAGTTGGATTTCAGTAACAGGCGCAAACCCGTGATATGCGCGTGCAATTGTTGGCCAGGCAACAGAAAAAGCTGAATCGGTCAACACCAATTCACCGGCGCCAACATTTTTCTCCATTTTAAAAACCTGAGATACTGCAAGAGAAAGAGGATTAACTCCTTCCAAGAAGATTTCGCCTATGTGGACACATGTGCGAATCTCAAATGGAGCAGGAGCGTTTTGTCCGTGAAAGGCGAGATATTCATCAAAAGCTATTCGCCATCGAACGATGTCTGGGAAATGTTGAAAAATGTAGAGTACTGCATCACCTATTTCCTTCACGAACAAACCAATGTTCCTAATTTTGATATAGTTCAACGCCTGAAAGGAGGATCTGATAAATAACTTTATACGTTCGGCTGTTTTCTCATTTCCATATGTTGCTGCGAATTTGGTTGATCCTACCAAATCGACGAGAACAACGTAATAGACACCATTTCGAACTACTCCCTGGTTCTGAAGATCCATAATCTTCCAGAACGCCTCTCTGGCCTCCGTTTGCGCGTACTCAGGTGCATATTTCAGAAACTCCTGCGCAATTTCATCCAAATCGTTATAACGCATTGAGTATTCACTCCTTGATTCAAATAACCAACATACGCACAGCAATCTCTTGACCCACGACCGTCATTGTTCAAATCCAGCCGGCATTGACAAGGGGAATCCAAGGGTCGCTGGTGCCCGCTTCGGGGCACGTTTCGTTCTTCTCCTTTCCCCCGGCGGCGCTTCGCTTCGCCGGGGGCTACTCGCGCCGGCCCCGCTGGGGCCGCGAATCAGGGAGATCGGCGTTCCCGGCCCGCACGAATCAATTTTCTCCGCTTCTCTGCCTCGTGTCCGCATCTTTGCGACAATCATTCAATTTCTGTCCGGCTTTCTCTCGCGCTTTCAGCGCTTCCGATTACATGGCGATCTAAACCTGGGGCGGCGCTTCGCTCTGCCCCAGGCTATATTATTTCGCGCTTTCAGCGCTTGGGAGATCCCCGATAATCAAAGCAATTGCCCCTCGATACTTTTCGATTCGGTCATTGTCGCGCTGGGTCGGGTTCGCAATTCTGGACAGGTCACAGTTGTCGCGCAGGTCCGCCAGCTTCACATTGCGCCCGATCGGATTGACGGCGGCCCGGCGCACAAAATCTTCATAGGTTTCGCCGTCGCGTTTGGTGACGGAATCCAGCGCCGCGACGATTTCCGGTGAAAATCCCTCGTCGTGGAGCCGATCGAACGACCACCCCGGGCAGTCTTCGACCACATCGTGAAGCACGGCCACAATCTGCTCGGCCTCTGATTTCACGGCCAGCATGACCCGCAGCGGATGAAAAATGTAAGGCGCCCCGGCTTTATCCTTCTGGCCGGCGTGTGCCTCGGCGGCAATTGCAATGGCGCGGTTGATCGTGCTCATGCTGTCCTTCGCTTTCCCAAGATTTCACAACCGCCATTGTTCAAATCAAGCCAGCATTGACAAGCGGAAACCGGCGAACGCGTTCATGGCGCCGGCCCCTGGACCCAAAATTCCGCCTTCTTCACCCAAAAAAAATTTCACATTTTTTTCGGATTAAGTTTCCTAAGGGCCATAAGGGTCGCTAAGGGAATCGACTTTTTTTGAAACTCCTCTGTTACGATCATCCTCGCGCCGGGAAAACTCCCCTCATTGGTCTTTCATCATTTCATCAACTGCCGTCCTTGAGCACCCCCTCGCTTTTGTGCTTCACTGAATCGGCCCACGGAGCGCCGGCCTTTGACTTCGATCCAGCAACCACTTTCCCGCCGCACGATCATTCTCGTTTTGATCGCCAGCGCGTGCGCCATCATTGGCGGGCTGTGGCTCTACCTGCGATTCATGAACACCTCGATCGTCCACCGCGAACCGATCGATTTCGTCCCGATTTCCGGCATGAACCGCTGGGGTTTCAACCTGACGCCGCTGCTCATCCCGCGCGCCGAGCTCATGGCGATCCCCGCCGCGCCGCGCAAGGACGACATCCCGGCACTGAGCAATCCCGATGTCGTCGCGGCCCCAAAAGGCCAAAGCTCCTACGACCCCGAGGAACACGTCATCGGCGTGGCGATCGGCGGCCAGTCGCGGGCGTGGCCGCTTGCGTTCCTGAACTGGCACTGCATCATCAACGACACGCTCGGCGGCGAGCCGATCGCCGTGACGTGGCACCGCCTCACCGGCACGGCGGCCGTGTTCTCGCGCCGCGTCGGCCGCGAAACGCTCGAGTTCGGCGTGAGCGGCCTGCTCTATCAGGCCAACCTGATCTTCTTCGACCGGCGCCGCGACCCCAACGCCGAGAGCCTGTGGAGCCAGGTCCTCATGCGCGCCATCAGCGGCCCCGCCGCGGCCAACGGCCGTCGGCTCGAACCGATCGACTGCGACCTCCTTCCGCTCGGCGAGTGGATCCGGATGCACCCCGACACCACGATCATGAGCAACCCGACCGGCTTTTCGCTCGATTACGCGGGCGACGTGATGTATATCCCGCCGGCGCTCGGCCGGCTGGCCGAGAATCCCTCCGACGAATACGTGATGGGCCTCAAGCCCGCCCCGTCGAAACTGGCCGAGGTCACGCGCCGGACCGACCTGTCGTGGAACGCGCCGACCGTGGTGCTCATCGGCCCCAAAACCACCCGCGCCTGGCCCTTCGCCGACATCAAGCCCGCCGGCACGAAAGGCGAGCTCGACGGCATCGCCTTCCGCCTTTATCCCTCCGCGGGCCTCATCCCCGGCATCAAATTGGAGACAACCGGCACGCTCAAACGCGTGTATATGGACTGGGCCCTCTGGAACGCAATCGAATGAATTCGTGGATGGTGGATAGTGAATGGTGAATGGCGTCTCATCGCTCTCTTATTTTTCATCATTCATCACTCATCATTCATCATTGATTTTAGGGGATTTCCCCATACCTTGACTTGGCACCCCGCTTATGCTAGCCTCAGTTTAGAAATTGCCCGGAATACGCTTGCGAGCGGACCGGGTTTTTTCGCAGTTGCGCGCTGGCGTAATATGGGGGGTTCTGGGGAGGATTCCACTGTATGTTACGTGTCACCGCTGCGGCCGCGCATGAATTGAAACGGCTGCTGAGCACGGAGCGCCCCGGCGCATCCGGGCTGCGAATTGGGGTTCAGGGGGGTGGATGTTCGGGGCTGTCATACTCGATGACCGTTGAAAAACAACCCAACGAACACGACTACGTATTCGAAATCGACGGCATCCGGCTGTTCTGCAATCCCAAAAGCCACCTTTACCTGAACGGGCTCGAGCTCGACTATAGCAACGAAATCATCGGCGGCGGGTTCAAGTTCAACAAACCGCAACCCGTCCACCAGACTTGTTCCTGCATGAGGCATTGATGTCCGATCCGAATATTCCGACCGAACCGCCCGATCCGATTCGACGCGGATTCGGGCTCAAGGATCAGGTTCGGGCCGAGCGGCGCGAAGCCTACTACTCGCCGCTCATCGAAAAGATTCGCCAGGCCGGCAACCGCTGGCGGATCGGCGGCATCGAGCTCCGCCTGGCCAGGGAATTCGGATTCTGCTACGGCGTCGATAAAGCAATCGATTTCGCATACGAAACGCACCGCCGGTTTCCCGACCGGCGGATTTTTCTGACCACCGAGATCATCCACAACCCGCGCGTCAATCAGCGCCTCATCGAAATGGGCGTCCACTTCCTCGGCGGCCAGTACGCCGGCCGCTACGGGATCGAGGACGTCACGGCCGAGGACGTCGTGTTCCTGCCGGCGTTCGGCTACGAGGTCCAGCTCCTGGAGCGCCTGCGCGGGATCGGCTGCATCACCGTCGATGGCACGTGCGGCTCCGTGGTGCACGTGTGGAAGCGCGTCGAGCGTTACGCGCGCGAGGGCCTCACCTCGATCATCCACGGCAAATGGCGCCACGAGGAAACGGTCGCGACCGCGTCGCACGTCGCCGCCGAGGGGGGCAAATACCTCGTCATCTTCGACGAGCCCGAGGCCACGATGGTGTGCGACTTCATCCGCACCGGGGAAGGCTCGCAGCTGCTTGCGGAGAAATTCCGCCGCGCGATGAGCCCCGATTTCGATTTCAGCCGCGATTTGGAGCGCATCGGCGTCGCCAACCAGACGACGATGCTCTCGTCGGAATCGCTGGCCATCGCCGGCATGTTGCGCTCGGCGCTCGAGGCGCGATACGGAAGCGAAGGGATCGAGGACCGGTTCCGCATGTTCGAGACGATCTGCACGGCCACGCAGGAACGCCAGGACGCCGTGCAGGAAATGATGGCCGACCCGCCCGACCTGATGCTGATCGTCGGCGGGTTCAACAGCTCCAACACCGGCCACCTGTGCGAGATCGCCGCGCACCACTGCCCGAGCTACCATATCGAGGAAGTCGATTGCCTGATCTCGCCCGAACGCATCCGGCACAAGCCCGCCGGCGGCGGCGCGGCGATCGAGACCAAAGGCTGGCTGCCGGCGCGCCGCCCCTTAAGCATCGGCATCACCGCCGGCGCCTCCACCCCCAACCGCGTCGTCGGCGAAGTCATCGAACGCCTCGCAAGCTGGGAAGAAAAATAATCGGTCGGATCGGTCGGATACGTCAGATCTCATCGTGCTCGTGCTCGTAATCGTAATCGAAAACAAACATCAAATCGTAATACCGGCTCGAAGATGCCGATTGCTGTCATTGCATTTCTGATTATTCAAGTGTCATTCGGGATATTTCTTTTAGAAAAAAATCTTTCATGTATAAAAAATGTAATTCCTGTAAATATGTAGCCAATATAGGCCGTGAATGGAATGAAAATAATTGCATATCCAGCATTCTGGGGATCGGTGGAGCCGCTATTCCATATTGGGACCCAATAAGCATAATATGATAAAACAAGCGGAATTGTTATTATCAATATCCATCGATAGATATAATATCTAATGTAATATGCGAGCCACCCTAATGCCGCCGAACCCATTGCAACAATAATAACGCCAATAGGATTTTCCATTACATAAATCGAAAAAGGATCATACCCCATAGCAATTTCACCTCCTTATATGCTATTTGAAATAACCTTGACTATAACCCATCCGCGACTGGCTTGGATGTTTAAATTTATTTTAACACCGCGAGTGTTGAAAGCAAGAACCGCGTAGCGGTTCGATCTCAAAGCCGGGGGTAGGTTTGGCGAACTTGTTCGACAAACCTACCCCCGGTCGAGTCGTACGCATTCAGAACCGGTTTACCGGTTCGATAATTTTGTTCAGGTCCTTGCCGGTTTGTTCTCCATCCTCCAATGCGAATGGATCGGCCCGAGCGCGTCCAGGCGGTACGTTTCGCTCCAATATGGCGGATACCCGTGCAGGATCAGCGGCACGCCGTCGGCGGCTTTCTTGTCCGACACGATCGCGACGTGCCACGGGTGGGTCTGCCCCTGATGCACGAAAAACACAACGTCGCCCGCGCGCCAGTTCTTCTCGATCGAACCGGCATCGACTTCGATCGGCAACCGGCGCGCAAACCGGCTGAACCACACGGCCAGGTTCTGGCAGCGCCGGTGATCGATGTTGCGGTCGGGCTTCTTGTTGTCCCAGATTTTAATGGGATACGCCCTGGGATTGGCGACGCGATCCTCGTGAAGTTCCTGTTGCAGATCGACGCCGACGGCGCGGAACGCCCGCACGACGAGGTCGGTGCAAACACCCGTCTGGGACGGGACGTCGCCGCCCGGGTATTTCATGACGTGGTATTCTTCGACATACAAAACGTGTCGGGCGACCTCGCCGCGCGCGGCCCGGACGATTGCCGAGGCCTCAATCCGCGCGGCCGTCGCGCTGGTTCGAGCGTTGCCCACCGCCGCCGCATGCGCCGCCGTCGCCAATGCGGCCGCGCAAATCCAGATCGCCAACATTCTGCCCATGATTGCGCTCCACCATCCGCCTCCCACCCTCACCCGAGAAGACCACCCGCCCGCGCCCAAGGTTAGGGCGCGAAAAACGACGCAAAAAAAGATGCAAGATATTCAAAGAAAAGGAGGGGGTTGCCCTTCCCCCTCCCGGCGAGCAGCATGAACTGCCAACAGCCTGCACGAACCTGATAGTTTCTTAATCCGGAACCGGAACGCAATCAATCGGGGCAAACCTGATGGGTGGATCAGGGTTTTTCGCTGATTTCATGTGATATAAATCATACATGCGCATCCGCGGGAACGAATCGCCAACATCGTTGTCCAATACCTATACAAAAATGTAAGGACAGGTAGTAAATGAATTAATTGATACAGAGATAGATTAGATTTCATAAATACTGTAAAATAGTTGGATTCGGAGGCCGTTGATTCGAATCATGGATGACAACCCTCCAGAACATTCACTCAATGAATCCGGCAACCGCCTGGACAAGCGCCGCTCCGAACTCGACGCCGAGCTCAAGGCGGCTCTGCGCGCGTTCTTCGACAACGCCGTCGTCGGCGCGGCGATTCTCGACCGGGACGCCCGTTTCATTTACATGAACGACCCGTATTGCCGGATCGTCGGCTATGGCCGCGAGGAGCTGATGGCCGGCATGACGCCGCTGGACTTCATCCCGGACGCCGACCGGGAGCGCGTCCGCGAACTCCTGCTGCCGTTCCTGCGCGGCGAGACCGCCAAGTATGACATCGAGCATCGCCATGTGCGCAAGGACGGCGCGGAGATCTGGGTCCACGTGACGGCGGGCCTGATCCGCGACGCCGCCGGCGAGCCGACGCGGCTCGCGGCGATCATCGAGGACATCACGCCACGCAAACGCGCGGAAGAAGACCTCATCAGCGTCGCCCAGTTCGCAAGGGAAAATCCCGACCCGGTGCTGCGGATCGGTTTCGACGGCCACATTCTTTTCGCCAACTCCCCGGCCGAGCACCTGATGCGTGAACTCGGCTGGCGCGGCGAGGATCACGCCCCGCCAGGGCTGCTGATGCTGGTCAATACGGCGCGCGAGGGCGTCGATGGCGAAATCGAGATCAAATACGGCCCCGACGGCACGAAATCGATGGACTTCACCCGCGTCGCGCTGGTGGAGAAGGGCTGCGTCAATCTCTACGGCCGCGACACGACGGAACGCCGGCAGGCCGAGGATGCCCTGCGCCGGAGCCGGCGCGACCTCGAGGCGGTCAACCAGACACTCGAGCAGCGCATCGCCGAGCGCACGGCCGAAGCCGACGCCCGCACGGCACAGCTGCGCAAGCTCGCCTCCGAACTGACCCGCACGGAACAACGCGAGCGCCGCCGGTTCGCGCAAATGCTGCACGACCACCTGCAGCAGTTGCTCGTCGGCGCCAAGTTCAACGCCAGCATCATCGAGCGGCGGATCACCGACACCAACGTGCGACGCTACCTGGGCTACGTCATCGAACTCCTCGACCAATCGATCGCGGCATCGCGCTCGCTGACGATCGAGCTCAGCCCGCCGGTTCTGTTCGAGGGCAAGCTGTTCCCCGCGCTGCAGTGGCTCGTGCGCTGGATGGAGGAGAATCACGGCCTGCGCATCGAGCTCAACAGCGAGGATGAGGTCTATCCGCTCGACGCCGACATGCGCGTCCTGCTGTTCCAGTGCGTGCGCGAATTGCTGTTCAACGTCGTGAAGCACGCCGGCGTCACCGAGGCCTCGATCACGATGGGGCGCATCGACTCCTCGCTCCGCATCGTCGTGGAGGATCGGGGTAGCGGCTTTGACCCGGCCGAGATGAAGGCCGGCAGCGGCGAATTCAGCGGGCTCGGCCTGCTCAACATCCAGGAGCGCCTGATCCTTCATGGCGGCGTGCTCGAGATCGCATCGGCGCCGGGAGCCGGAACGCGCATAACGATCACCGCCCCGCTGATCCTCCATGAGGCCGCGCCCGCGCCGGCCGCCGAAATCCCCGGGCGGGGCGCGCCCGCCAAACCCGGCCAGCCGATTCGGGTCCTGATCGCCGACGACCACGCGGTCGTGCGCGACGGGCTCAGCCAGATCCTGCAGGCCGATCCCACCGTCGAGGTCGTCGGCACGGCCGCCGACGGCCAGCAGGCGATCGACCTCTCCGTCAGCCTGCAGCCGGACGTCGTGCTGATGGACGTCTCGATGCCACGCGTGAGCGGGATCGAGGCAACGCGCCGGCTTCACCGCAGCGTCAATATCATCGGCCTGTCGATGCATTCGGAAATCGACATGGCGGAGCGCATGCGCGAGGCCGGCGCGGTGGATTATATCGTCAAAACCGCCCCGCCCGAGGAAGTGATCACCGCGATCCACAATGCCGCCAGGAAAACGCATGCTTAAAGCTGGTTGAGAAGTTCTTTACGGGTGTGCGCGGGTTCGCCGCAGGTCTGGGCCCGGCACACGTGCGCCGTCGGCCTGCCTTGAACCGGCTTGCGGCCGACGAGCAGCTCGACGCTGCCTTCGGGCCCGGCCGCCAGGACGCGCGCCGGCACGTAGCGCTTCCACGCGGCATCGATCAAATCCCGCGTGGCCGGGTCTTCCAAATCCCCGGCGATCGCGATCTCGCACGGCGGCGCGATATCGAACGCCACCGCCGCCAGCAGCCCCACATGCCCGAGCGGATATTCGGCGAGCCGCGGCCCGGCCGCGTTGATCGTGCGCCTCGCCAGCTCGAGCCAGTCCTCGCACCGCATATGGACGCCGAGCCGCATCAGCGCCATCGCCGCGGCCGCATTCCCCGACGGCATCGATCCGTCATGGAACTCCTTGATGCGCGCGATCACCGTCGGGTCGCGCCCGTCCGTCGCAAAGAACCCATCGCGCATCGAGTCGTGAAAACGCGCGATCATCTCCTCGGCCAGCAGCC
>JAJFUE010000203.1 GCA_021372575.1 bacterium
AGGAAGGCGCCGCCGGAGGGCCTCATGATCGCGGGCACGGCCGATTCGCTCCGTGCGAGGGCGAACACCAGAACGCCCAGCACCGCGCAGGTCCAGGCAACCACATTCGACCCCGTGAGCGAGGCATCCTGGGCGGCGCCCGCCAGGTTGATGACGAACATCACGGCAAGGCCGTAGCAAACGACGTTCTTAAGGGCGTGCATGGTTCTGTTCATGTTGTCCTGCGATTGGACCCAGTTTCTTCAAGCGGGCGTTCCTGACGCCGATCCGCGCGCATTTTCCCCAGTTCCATCCGCGCTCGGGGAAGCCGGCCGCGCGCAGCATGACGCGGACATCAAGCTCCTTGCCCGTCGGCTGAAACCGGAATTTGACCGGAATCCAGCCCTGCGCGCGGTCGCCGCCGATATCGTGCGACCACATCACACGGCCGTCGATCGCGATCAGTTCGCGGATACGATTCGGATATTCGGCGCCTCCGTAGCCGTCGAAGACTTCCATGCTGAGCTCGTAAAGAGCCTCGGGGTTCACGTCGGCTCGCGCTTGAATCCCGATCATGTCGCCGTGAAGCGGATCCGCAAGCGGATACGCGAACAACGGCTCCGGGGCATCGGCAAACGAGTTCGACGTGATCCGCGAGGCGTCGATATTGGTGAACTCGTGCCAGATAAGATCGTTTTGAAAGAGCGCCGTGCCCGTCTCGGTCGGCTTAAAACCACGATTGACGTCGCGCGGCTTCGACTCGCGGACGAGCATGTATGCAACAATAAGCGAGGCAGGTCGGGTCTTGGAACCGGCTCCGGCCACACTCACCTCCACGTTGATTTTGCCGCCATCGGCTTCAATCGGGCCCGCGTCGATATACTGCAGCGCAGGCAACGGAACATTTTGTTCGGCCTTGAACAGCTTTCGATTGACCATGATCGAATAACGGACGGCCGCCGTCGATGTCGTCGCGTTTTGCAAAAAGAATGTCACGTCGTATTTCCTGCCGGGCGCGACCTCGCGCGACCAGGTCGCTTTCAGTTTGCCTTGATAGCTTTCCGGCAGGTTGAGCGAGTAGCCGAACGGCCGATGCTGAATTGGCTCGAGGTTCCGGCCGAATTTCGCGTGCATCTCTTTGCTGATCGCCAAGCGCGGGCTCGACAAATCCGTGAATACAAACGAACGCCCGACGATCCCGTGCGACACCAGGATTTTTACGCCCGCCACCGCGGCGATCAGGACCAGCGCCGAAATAACCGGCATTGCGACCGCGAATTGGCTGATGCCCGATTTCCTTTTGACGACGTCAATGCACGCAAGCAATCCGACCGCTGCGACCATGCTGAAATACGGCTGGAGAAAATACGAGTAGCGCGGCTGGACTTCGCCGAGCATGAGCAGCCCGGTCGCGACGGCCGAAAAAATCAGGACCGGCAGCGCAGCCGCCTTGATCTGCGTTTTCATCAGGCTGAGCAGTCCTGCCGCGCCGAACAGGAAAAACAGCATCCGCGCGAAAATGTTCAGCAGCCGGATCGCGCTCGGCGCGTACCAGCTTCCCGAGCTTGTCGCCAGCAAATCGAGCTCGCCGCCGAGCGAATGCGCCAGCGCGATCTTGCGGACCAGCATCCTGATGAAATCGGAGAAATTGTAATGGATTTCGCTGACGAGCCGGCCGATGCCGTAGCGCGCCAGGTCGCCGCGGTCATAGACCTGGCTCATCAGCGCGCGGTATTTCTCGATCACGAAATAATTGCCCGTGTCGATCGAATCGTTCGCGCAGAAAATGTGGCCGATGTCGGAGTAATAAGCGGATTGGAAATGCCCCCAGCGGATCATTCCGGCGGCGCAGACGAGATACGGAACCGCAAACATGAACACGGCCAAATAGACAATGGTTTTGAGCGGGGAATTGATTTCCCCGCTTCTTATTAGAATATATCCAATCACGCACATTACGATGAGCGTAACGAACAGGTGCATCGTGATCGCGCGGCTCAGGCCGGCGGCCAGCATGAACAATCCGGCGAGAATCGAGAACACGGCGGCTTTGCGGAGGCTGCCCGCGGCGGCATGAACGTGCGTTTTCGCAAGCGCATACAGGAACAAAACCAGGTAGAACAGCCCCGGCATGTCGTTGGACGGGATTTCGGAATACAGGTATCGCGCCGGGAACATAAAAAACAAAACGAACCCAACCCGCGCGATCCGCTCGTCATCGAATCCCATTCGCAGGATTTCGAATAACGCCATCGCGGCGGCCAGCATCATTGCAATATTTAATATTTTAACGGCAAACAGGCTTGGACCGGTCGCGAGGTAAAGCGGATAAAGATAAAACAGGTCGCGCTCGTGCCACATGTCGTCGATGCGGCCCAGATTGTAGCCGATGCTTCTCCGGATCATCTCCGACGCGTGCGTGTGCATCGACAGGAAATCGCCCGCGGGAACGAAATGATAACGAAATAGAACCGCAACGTGGATCACAAGCGCGATGGCGATCGTCCCGAAAATAAAAGCGCGCCGCGGGATCCGGTAAAACGCGTCCGTGCCGAACACGAGGCCGATCAATCCCAGCCCGCACAATCCCGCCGCAGCCTGAACAAGGCCAAAATGATTGCCAATGAAATCACGCCCGGCGCCCAGCAGGCCGATCGCGAGCGCGGCCAGCAGCGGAAAACAGAGCACGGCCTTGGAAACGTTCGCGACGAATCGCCCCGGCCTGTTCATGGCTTCACCGGCCGCGCGATTTCGCCGGCCCGGCTTCGCGGCGGCCGCGGGCTCGTGGTGCGCGTCATCGGCTACTCGTTTCGCTGCATCAGGTAAAGCGTCCGCCGGCTGTCGGCCACCGGCGCGGATTCAAGAATCGTGAACCTCGTCTTGAACGCCGTCTCGAACGACGCCTGGTTGTAATCGGTGAAGATGTCTTCGCGGCTGCGCAGCAGGCGCTGGACCTGCGAGTCTTCCTTGGGCACCCATTCGATGATGAGCCGGCGCGCGCAGTCGGCGAAGAAATCGGCGAGCATCGGCAGCGGCACGTTGTTCGAGATCGAGAGGTGATGCACGAGCGCCAGGGCGAGGCCGATGTCGGCCGGGCCGCGCTCGATGAGGCTTTCGCGCTCGCGGCAGTGCCAGCCGATTCCACCCGACGGATTGGTGAGATCGATCCACAGCGGGAGGATGCGCTTTTCGCCGCTCTTGCGGCAGTCGCGGTAATTCGCCTCGACGGCTTCCTGGTCGGCGTCGATCGAGATGACGCTCATTCCTTTTTCGGCGGCGACCTTGCTGAAGAATCCGTTGTTGGCGCCGATGTCCCAAACCATGCGCGGGGCGCCGTGGTCAAGATATTGTCCGACGAGCTCGCGCTTGTGCTCGAGGCCGCGCTGGGTGTAGTTCGTGTCGGCGTAATAGTCGGACCACTCCGAGACGCGCGGCACGTATTCGAGCCCGCGCACGCACGACTCGAGGTTCGCGAGCATCCCGAGCATGCCGGTGCGGCTCATTTTGGCGGCCTTCGCGTCGGGCACGGCGGCGTGCGTGTCGGAGTATTTCTGCTGGAAGCGCGCGTGCAGGTGGATGTGCGAGAGGAGCGACGGGCTCAGCCACGTCCGTTTCGGCAGCAACCGGCTGGTGATGTCGAGCGGCATGCCGTCGATGAACAGCCGCAGCATTTGGCCGAGCCGCCCGTCGCGCATGCGCATCAGCGCCAACGGCCCGAGGAAGTGTTGGCAGAACTGCCGGTAGGCGATCCACGGCGCGCCTTCGGCCTGGATGTCGAACGACAGCGTATCGATGAGAACCGGCCGGCCCCGGTGGAACTGGATGTTGTAAGCGGAGGCATCCTTGAGCGTCATGCCGAACGCCAGGGCCTCCTGCTGGATGCGCAGGGTGGCGAGCGCCGCGTCGCGGAGCTGGCTCGGCGACCATTCGTAGGGATAGGAGATGAACTCGACGCGCTCGGGGCGGATGATTTGATAAACGTCCGGGTCGCCGGCCTTCCCGGCCTCCTCGTGCGGGATCAGCAGTCCTTTTTCGACAAGCCGCGCGTATAGCCCCGACTGCATCAGTTTGTCGTAGCGGTCGCGGTAGCGGTTGCGCACGGAGCGGTAGAGCACCCCGCCGTCGATGAAAAGATTGCCGGAAGGATCCCGAAACGAGCCTGAAACATTGAGCGTGGTCATCATAAATGCCTGGCGAATGATTTGCCCCGAAGGACGTTGCTTTCAACTTTTTCGGTCTTTGCGGAGGGCCGTGTCAACACTATTCTGGCGCGGGGGCGCCGCCAAGAAACAGCTTGACGTTATTGGCGGCTCGCTGAAATCATTGAATTGGAATCGGTCGATGAGAGCGGAACACAAACAGCAATAATATATTCGCGGAGGATCGATATGAGCATCAAATCAGTTTCCCTGTATTCGGTTTTGATCGCGGGACTGCTCGTGACGGCCGCCTTGTTCGGCTGCCGCGTCAACGAAAAGCAGGCCGCCACCGAAGGCGGGCTGGCCCCGGCCGGCGAGGGCGAAGTCGCCAGGCAGCCTGAGACCGGCGCCGACTGGTTCGCGGCCACGAACGTCCCCGAAGCTCGCCGCAACAATCCCTGGCAGGCCAATCGCGCCTCGCAGGGCACGCTGATGTTCCCCACGATGGACCCCCAGAAAGGTGACTTGATCAGCCTGACCCAAACCGTGCCGGTCAAGCCGGGCAGGGAATACAAGGTCACGATGAGCGTCTATGACGAATATCGCGGCCTGGACAAAGCGGGCCGCTTCGAACAGCACGTCCTCGTCAACAGCCGGCAATATTGGAAACACGACATCAGCGGCGACGCCACCGGCGGCTGGATGAACGTGAGCTTCACGTTCACGACCAGCAGCGACCGGGCCGAGATCAGGGTTGAAACCGTTGCGGTCGGCAACATCGAGCCGGGTTGGACGTGGGGCAACGCCGCCCAGATCGGCGTCAAGGACCTCAAAATCGAAGAGGTCAAGCGGCAGGGCGTTTAAAGTCGAATTTCCGCTTGCCGCTTGCAGGGCCGCACTCCAAGGCGGTTTTCGGGGCGCGCGTTTGCGGGAATTGATTTCGAGAACAGCTTTAGGCCTTGGGGTTGGCCGAGTCGATCGCGGCGACGTCCTCGGCGACGGCGGTCTCGCCAAGGGGCAGGTAAATCTTGAATTCCGTGTGGCCAGGCTGCGACTGCACCTTGATCGTGCCGCCGTGGCCGTGAATCGTTTTTTGCGTCATCGGCAGGCCGAGGCCGGTGCCTTTTTCTTCCTTCGTCGAGAAGAACGGCTCGTAAATGTGCGGCAGGACTTCGGGCGGGATGCCCGGACCGTCATCGGCAACCTCGATCACGGCGTGCGATTCCTCGCAGGCGGTTGCGACGGTGACCGTGCAGCCCTTCTGCGGCTCGCACGCCTCGACCGCGTTCTGCACGAGGTTCAGCACGCAGTCGTGGATTTTTTTCTGGTCGCAGCGCACCGGCGGTAGCGGCTGGACGCCGGACAGGCGCAGCTCGACGCCGCGCTGGCGTGCGCTGGCCGTGTATTCCTCGACGAGCTTGCGCAACAGGTCGTTCAGGTCGTGCGGCTTGATGTCGAGGTCGTGCACGCGCGCGAAGTTCAGCATGTCGTTGGCGAGGTTGGCCAGCCGCTCGCTATTGCGCGGGAAGATCGGCCACAGCCGCTTGATGCTGGCCATGTCGTCGCGATGGACCGCCTGGTCGAGCAGGCTGGCGCTGCCGCGGATCAGGGCCGAAATGTTCTTGAGCCGGTGCGCGATGCCGGCGATCGTCTGGCCGATCGTGGCCAGGCGCTCGGCCTGCCGCAGCTGCCGCTCGAGCCGCTTCTCGTTCGTCATGTCGAGCTCGACCGAGACGAAGTGCGTGATCTGGCCGGTCGCGTCGTGGACGGGCGAGATCGTCGCGAGCTGGTCGAACACCGTGCCGTCCTTGCGCCGGTTCGTGAAGTGTCCGCGCCAGATCCGCCCCGCCTCGAGCGTCTTCCACAGCTTGCGGTAGAAATCGTTGTTCATTAAATCCTTGCGCAGGATCTGGTGCGGCGCGCCGAGCACCTCGCTGCGCGCGTAGCCGGTGATGTGCTCGAATGCCGGATTCACATACTGGATGATGCCGTCGAGGTCGGTGATGAAAATCGCCTCGGCCGCCTGCTCGACCGCCTCGGCCAGCAACAGGTGCTCCTGTTCGGCGTTGCGGCGCTCCGTGATGTCGCGGCCGACCGACTGGATTTCCACGAGCCGCCCGTGTTCGTCGAGCACCGCCGCGCTCTCCCAATGCACCCACCGGACGCCGAGCACCGTCATCATGCGCTGCTCGCGCGAGGAGCGCTCGTGCGGCGGATCGAGGAGCTTCTTGATCGACGCCTCGGCGCTGGCGCGGTCGGCCTCGTGCACCATCCCGATCTCGGTCCGGCCGAGGAGCTGTTCGCGCTTGAGCCCGGTTTTTCTGCAATACGCGTCGTTGACAAACGTGAGCCGCCCGCCCGGGTCGATGCGCACGACCATATCGACCTGCGACTCCACCATGCTGCGGTAGCGGCCTTCGCTCTCGGCGAGGGCCTGCTCGGCGCGCTTGCGCTCGCTCACGTCGCGCATCAGGCAGATCACCGCGTTCGTGCGCCCGTCGGGATCGCGCAGCGGCGACATCGCGGCTTCAACCCAGTATTCGGCGTGCGGCAGCTCCATCAGGAACTCCACGCGCAGGTTCACGCCGTCGTCGAACACCTTCCGGATGTCTTCCATGCGCTGTTCGCTGAGCGCCGCCGGCGTGATTTCCTGGATCGGGCGGCCGACGATATTCTCCGGGCGCAGGTCGTAGCGATTCTCGAGCTCGGGCGGGATCCACATCGATTCGCAGTGGTATTCGGAGTCGTACACGATGACCCACGAGTCGGCCATGGACGTCAGGATCCCCTCCAGCCGCGCCTCGTTGTCGCGCAGCGCCAGCTCCGTCCGCTGGCGCACGCTGACCTCCCGGCTCAGCTGGCGGTTCGTGTCGGAAAGCTCGTGCGTCCGCCGCACGACCATCTCCTCCATCTGCCACGAGTGCAGGCTCGAGTCGATGAAGTAATAGCCGACCAGCAGACTGACGACCAGCACCAGCCCCGGCAGCGACCACATTCGCCACCAGTCGGCGAGGCTGACCGTGTCCTGCGTCGCCCAGAAATTGACCCGCCAATCGATGTCGCCCTGCGTGAGCGGAATCGAGTAGATCGCGGGGCTCGAATACCAGTTGGTGTTGGAAATCTGGACCCGCTGGCCGTCGCGCGACCGGTAAATCGGCGTGCCATGATCGCGAATCTCGATCGCGAGGCCGGCCATATCCGTGCGGCTGACGAAGCTTTCGATCAGCTTGGAGGCGGAGATGAACGCCTGGATGTAGCCCGTCAGCCGCCGCGGCGCCGTCGCGGGCGTGTCGGCGAAAATGGGGACGAAGACCATGTACGAGAACTCGGACATGCCGGTCCCGGTTTCGGTCGCCTTCGTCCACGGGTGCATCGTCGGGGCGCCGGTGTTGCGCGCGCTGAGCATTTTCTCGTGCGACTGCGCGTTGGAATCGATGTTGTAGCCGATGTGGGCCGGCTCGAGCCCGCGGTTCGCGCAGTACACGATCGGGAAATAATAATCCCGCTGCGGGGCTTTCTCGGTGCGGCCGGTTTCGTAGTCGGTGATGCGGAATGCGGCGCCGAGTTGCTGCTTCATGCGCTGCTCGAACGCGGCGCGCTCGGAGGCCGGGACCAGCGGCACGTAACGAAGCGATTCGAGGTAGGTCAGCCGGTCGAACGCCCGCCGCGAGATCGAGTCGAACCGCTCGCGCGAAAACTGCGTCTCCGTCGTGCACATGTCCGCGATCCACGTCAGCGCCGTGTAACAGTCCCCGATGCTGATGCGGATGTTGGAGTTGGTCTGCTGGCCGCGGACGCTGAAGGCCGATTCGAACTGGGTCTGCTCGAGGCCGCGAACATACTTGGCGAGGTACAACGAGAACACGATGCCGACAAGCGGCACCAGCACGAATGCCACCAGTCGGCTTCGGCTGATCAGGAGTCGCGGCGGATCGGTCCGGTCGCTATTTGGAAACAGATGCGCCGGCATGGTCTCCCACCAATTGCTGACAGCCCGATGGCCGGCTCGAACGAGGGTTCATAATCATGGTTGTAACCACAACTGCCGGTCAGGCCGTTATGCTCCGTCCACGGCATTGAATCGCTTGGTTGATTGCGCTGACGATGTCGATTCACAACACCCCGCTATGATTGTTGAATTTAGCACGTCCGGAGCCTGATCTCCAACAGCGAATTGATGGCTCTGGAGTTTTGTTTTCCAATAAGTTAAAAAGTGGCAGTGCGGCTTTTGGCAGCCCCCGAAACCGTATCCGATTGGCTTAAGGCTAAAATGAAGAATATGAAAACAAAATCGATCCTTTTGATCACGGCCTGCGCGGCCGCGTTTTGGTGGCTGGGCGGCGACGCAAGGGCCGCCGCGGCTCAGAATCAAGGCGAGGCTGCGGTCGCTCACGTCGATCTGTTCGCCCCGATCCTGCTCGAGCTCGCGTTCATCGTCATCCTCGCGGTCATCGGCCGCATGGTCGCGATCCGGTTCAAGCAGCCGCCGGTCCTCGGCGAACTGATCGCCGGCGTCGTCGTCAGCAACATCGGTTACCACCTGTTCGATTCCAAATTCTTCTCCCTCGTCATGCACCTGACCGACGTGCAGCGCGTTTTCGAAAAGGTCTGGGCAACCGGCAAGTCGGCGCGCGAGGTCATCCAGAGCATGCCGGGCGACATCGGCGAGCGGATGGTCGGGATGCTGACATCCGGTGGCGCCGCCGAGCTGATCATCCTCGGCATCGCGCTTTGGATCTTCTCAAACCTCGGCGTCATCCTCCTGCTGTTCATCGTCGGTTATGAAATGCGCATCGGCGATTTCATCAAGGTCGGCCCGCGCGCGACGCTTGTCGCGTTCGTCGGCGTGGTCACGCCGTTCGTCCTCGGTTTCGCCGGCAGCGCCCTCCTGCTGCCCCAATACACGCATGCCGTGCACATCTTCATGGGCGGCATCCTGTGCGCCACCAGCGTCGGCATCACCGCGCGCGTGTTCAAGGACCTGGACCGTCTTTCCACTCCCGAGGCGACCATGATCCTCGGCGCGGCCGTGATTGACGACGTGCTCGGCCTGATCGTGCTCGCCGTCGTCGGCGGCATCGCGCAAGCCGGCCACATCGAATTCTTCGAGATCGGCAAAATCACCCTGTATTCGATCCTGTTTCTCGGGCTGGCCATGCTGATCGGCGAGAAGTGGCTGGGCTGGGCGATCAAGCACCTGAACCGCCTCGCCGGCCGCGACCTGAAGCTGCTGCTTCCCCTGTCGCTGGCGTTCGTGCTGGCGTGGACGGCGAACCTGATCGGCCTGGCGCCGATCGTCGGCGCCTTCACCGCCGGGCTGATCATCAGCGAAGATTTGTTCCAGCGCCATCCCGAAAAGCGCGCTGCGATCGACTGGCTGGCACCGGTCGAGGCCATTTTCGCCCCGATTTTCTTCGTGCTGATGGGCATGCAGGTCGATCTGGCGGCATTCGGCCAACCGGCCGTCGTCGGGCTGGGGCTGGCGTTCATCGTCGCGGCCGTGGCGGGCAAGCTCGTGTGCGGCGTCGTCGGCGGTCCGGGCGTCGATCCCATGACGATCGGCATCGGCATGATCCCGCGCGGCGAAGTCGGCCTCATCTTCGCCAGCATCGGCAAGTCGATGGGAGTCCTCAGCGCGGAAGTCTTCTCGGCCGTCGTGATCGTGGTCGTCGTCTCGACCCTCATCACCCCGGTAGGGCTTAAATGGGCGATCGCAAGGGCCGAAAAAAAGACGGGTTTGATGCAGTAGCCCGAGCGTGAGCGAGGGACCACCATTTCGTTCAGATATATCCCGCCGACAAGGAAAGCACGGCCATGAACCCATCCCGTGTTGCTATTTTGATTCTGCTCTTCTCGATGCCGTTTATTTCACGTGCTGCCAATAAGGAGTCTTCCTGGGCATCTCCCAACAAGAAGATCGAAGTCTATAAACTCAAGACCGAGTCGCGGCCGGTCAAGTTCATCGACGAACAATATGAGGCGAACGAAATCCTGATGATCCGTCCCGGCGATACCGAGGACGAAGGGTTGTGCCTGATGCGCGGCTCAAACATGAAGGCGATCTGGTCGCCGGATTCGCGATTTCTTCTGATCAGCTACGAATCCTTGCCGCACAGTTCCGACATTGATGTTTACAGAATCAGCGCCGACGAAAAGCAGACCTCGCTTACGGCCAGTCTTATTCTTCATCGCTCGGTTGGAGATCAAATCGAAGAAGGAAAATGGATGCGTTGGAGTTTTGTGCGCTGGGAATTGCCAAAGAATAAACTGATTCTCAACCAGTCGCGCGAGGATCACAAAGCGCATGAAATTGAAGTGGACCTGAAGCGCGAGCCGATAAAGATCGTCTCTTACCGCGCGCAGGATGTGGTGAAGTCGTACGAAGGCACGTTCCTCGGATTCATTACGGGCGATTACGTGCATTGCGTGTTCCGGATGAAAGACGGCAAGATCCATAGCTTCGATCCAAGCCATAACATCGTTTATTTCCTCTCCGTCAATCGCGGCAAGCCGATGACGTTCCAATGCAGAACGTATGATGAATATGTGCGGGAAGGTTATGAATTTATCGAGACGACATCGATCATCTCGGCCAAGGCCGGCGGTGTCACGAGCGACGCGTGGTGGAACGATCTCCGCAAGAAAATGTCGCAGGAACAAATCGAGAAAAAATACGATGACGTGTTCTTGGATTGCGAGCTCAATGATGAGCAATACCGGAAGCTCACGGAAGAAATGAAAAAGCAGCGTGGCCCCGATTCGGATCAATAATGCGAATCAAAAACACCGCGCGCTTGGCCAATGAAGTTATGCCGATTTGGCGCACTTGACGGAATCCAGGTACAGGGTATCCTGGCATATGTCCTGTTCGTGCGGCCAAGCCACCGTTCCGCCTTCCACATGAACCTGGCGGAAATATGCTTCGTCTCGCAGTTCACGGAACACGCCAAAGTCCAACAACGGCCGGCAATCGTAAACCCCAACTTCGCCATTTGAGGAAGTAAGTTCCAAACGGTAGTCCGGCATGGGAATTACATGTGTCACTCTTGGATTCATGTTACAAATCCACCCGGCAGTGCTTGTTGCGGCAGGCGGGCGGGATGAAGTCCTTGAGGAACGTCTCGCGCATCGCGATCGCCGGCTGGCCGTTCCAGATGCGGTCGAACTCGAGCCGGTTCAGGTTGCCCCAGCTCATCCCCGTCCAGCAGCACGGCCGCACGTCGCCGTCGGTGTCGATCAGCACGTTGAACCACGGGTCGCTGCATTTCTCGACGAGCAACCGGCCGTCGCCGGTCTGGACGCCCGCCTCGAACGTCCGCCGGCTTTCGCCTTTGACCGACTCCGGCATGATCGGCGACGCGGCCGTGAAGTTGTGCCGCGCGACGTTGCGGCCGGCGCCCGACGCCGAAAGCAGGTTCGTGAGCGCCAGGTGCGGCCGCAAATTAAAGTTCAGCCGGCTCGCGTTTTCAATCGCCAGCTCGACCATCCGCCGCGCAAGCTCGACATGGTGGCCGAGGAACTCGCTCTCCTGCTCCGGGTTCTCGATTTCCATGAGCTGGACGCTGAGCTGGCTGAAACCCAATTCGTCGGCCCATGCGACCATCGACGGCAACTGCCGGATGTTGCGCTCCATGAACGTCGCATTGCAATGCAGCCGCGGCCACGGCGACCCGAGCTTTTTCTTCCACTCGTTCAGCCGCCGCAGTCCCGCCTCGACCTCGCGCAGGTCGCCGCCGACCCGCATCGTCTGATAGACGTTCGGATCGTTCGTGTCGATCGACACGTAAAACTCCGAAACCTGCCCGCGCACGAGCCGCTCGCAGTTTTTATCGTTGAGCAGCATCCCGTTCGACGTCATCGCCAGGTTGTGCGAGCCGATCTTCGCGTGGTATTCGAGCAGCCCGCCCAATCCCGACCACAGAAGCGGCTCCCCCAGCGGCGTCAGCGTCATCATCTCGCAATAGGGCAGAAGCTTTTCGACGGCCGATTCCACGCGCGGCGTGATTTGAAGCTCGGCGGCCGGCTTGTTCCGGAACGATTCGCGCGTCCATGGCATCGTCAGCCGGCAGAACGAGCACTTCAGGTTGCACGTCCAGTTCGTGCCGACCTGCACGAGGCGCGGCATCGACTCCAGCCGCGTGCAGCCATGCCAGAACTCGCGCCAGTTCAGCTCGCTGTTCCAGCGCTTGAGCTGGCCCGGCGGGGCCGCGTTCATCCGCGCGCGCAGGTATCCGCGCCGCATCGACCGCGCCTGCCGGCGCAGCCAGGAGACCTCGGGTTCGGGGGGGATGAAGCTGATGGTCGTGTCGTTCATGTTCGGCACCGCACGCCGTGGCCTTATTCTAATTGACCCGGCCGCCGAATAAAATCCAAAATCAAGCATCCCATGACTCTCATGGGTCCCATTAGTTCCATAGGTCCCATGATGCCTCTGCCCTCCATCGCCATCGTCACGCCGAGCCTCAACCAGGGCCGCTACCTCGAGCAGACCATCCGCAGCGTCCTCGAGCAGGGCTACCCCAACCTGCAATACTGGGTCCAGGACGGCGGCTCGACCGACGAAAGCCTCGAAATCATTAAGAAATACGCACCCCGCCTGACCGGCTGGGCCAGTGCTCCCGACAAGGGCCACGCCGACGCCGTCAACCGCGGCTTCGCCAACATCCAGGGCGAGGTCATGGCGTTCATCAACAGCGACGACTACTATCTGCCCGGCGCGCTTCAGGCCGCCGCCGAGGCCTTCGCCGCCGACCCCGGCCTCGATTTCCTCTACGGCGACGCCGTCTATGTCAGCCCCGACGACCGGCCGCTGGTCATCGACGTCCTGCCTGATTACAACTGGGAGGATCTGCGCCGGATCTGTATCGTGCCGCAGCAGGCGTCGTTCTGGCGCCGGCGGGCGTGGGAGGCGGCCGGCGGGCTCGGCCGCGAGATGTGGTTCTCGTTCGATTACGAGTTCTTTCTCAAGGTCGCCGAGCACGGCCGCGTGCGCCACATCCCGCGCCTCATGGCCGCCTACCGTCACCACAGGCAGGCCAAGACCAGCACCGGCAAAGGCCGCTGGGGCGAGGACGACCGCAAGCTGCGCGAGCGTTACCTCGGCCGCTCGGAGTGGAACCGCGCCGACTGGCTGAGGCTCAAGTGGCTCACGGCGCGCCAGGTCGCGGCAATCGGCTGGCGGCTTATGAAAGGCGAGCGTTTCCCGACCATCGTCCCGGCGCGCTGGCAGCGCGTCGCACGGCGCAGAATGGAGAAAATTTGACACCGGCCCGCCTTTGCCGTGATATTGAAATGAACGAATCGTGCTCGTGCTCGTAATCGTAATCGAATTGCTGATGCCTCATTCAATGCTTTGCACCAAAGGAGCGTGACCCGTGACATTCGACTGGAGTCGCAAACATGTGCTCGTGACGGGCGGAGCGTCCTTTATCGGATCGCACCTGGTCGATGCGCTGGCCGAGCGTGGCGCCGCCATCCGCGTCGTCGATAACCTCTCCAGCGGCCGTCTTTCCAACATCCAGGACCGCATCGGCAACGGCCAGGTCGAGTTCATCGAGGCCAACCTGCTCGACAGCGCCGTCTGCCGCAAGGCCGTCGAGGGCATGCAGATGGTCTTTCACCTGGCCGCCGATCATGGCGGCCGCGGCTACGTCGATCTGCACCAGGCCGCCTGCGCGACGAACCTCGCGCTCGACGGCAACCTGTTCGTCGCCGCGCGCAACGCCGGGGTCGAGAAGGTCGTCTATGCCTCCTCCGGTTGCGTCTATCCGAACCACCTCCAAACCAACCCCGACGAAATCCTTTACCTCACGGAGGACATGGTCGGGCCGCCGTATGACGCTGACAACCTCTACGGCTGGGCCAAGCTCATGGCCGAGATGACGCTCAAGGCGTTCCACAAGGACTGGGGGATGAAGTCGGCGTCATGCCGGTTCTTCACCGTCTATGGCGAGCGCGGCCACGAGAACCACGCCGTCATCGCGATGATCGCGCGCTGCTTCGTCAAGCAGTCGCCGTTCGTCGTGTGGGGCAACGGCGAGCAGATCCGCAACTGGACGCACGTGAGCGACATCGTGAGCGGCATGATCGCCGCCGCGGAAGTCATCGACGACGGCACGGCCATCAACCTCGGCACCATGGAGCGCACGCGCGTCATCGACGCCGTGCACGCGATCATGGAGCACACCGGCCACCACGCGCCGATCGAGTTGCACCCCGAAATGCCTACCGGCCCGATGAACAGCGTCGCCGAGAACAGCCTCGCGAGAAAACTGCTCGGCTGGGAGCCGAAGGTCAAGTTCATGGACGGCTTCTTCAAGACCGCCGACTGGTACTACGCCACCAAAAACCGTGACTCCGTCGCCGCCGCGCTCGGCACGCGCCTTACGGAACGGTAAGACGTCACTCTTATTATCGAAATCGGCTGGCCTAGAGAATGAGAATCGAAACAAAGCGCGGGTTCATCGTGCCGATGATGCTCGCGCTTTTATTTTTTATCCCGCAAGGACGCGCATGCGCGACTTCTTGGGTAGATATTCCATTGTCCCAATTGGTCGATCAGTCCGACACGATCGTGATCGGTCGCATGATCGACTCCGGTGAACAACACCCGTTTGTCAATCGCATATTCGATCAGGTGGGCAAAGTCGCCCCGATTTCTCACGATGTCACATTCGAGGGAATTATTGTTGTCGATAAGGTGCTGTTGGGAAGAGTCAAATCCGGAGACCATATCACGCTCAAATGGACATGGCCGACATATTTCCCTGTCAAACCGGGTCAGACCGGAATCTGGTTATTGACAACAAACAATGGCCATTTGGAGGCGAATTATCCATGGCGTTTCAGAAACATGAGCGATCAACCCGAAATTGTTCGCCGGATCAACGCCCCTGTGGCCCTGACTGCCGATGAATTCATGCAGGATCTGGAGAAGGATATCCACTTAACGCTGAGGATCCGTAATCATACAAATAAACCTTTGAAAATACCGCGCCTCGATTTGTCGCGAGCGGATGTTACGACCACCGGAACGAAACCTGTGAATATCATTTTGAATTTCCACAAGGATCGCGCATCAACGGAGACCATGACGATTGCTGCACAACAAGAACGCGATTTTCCCCTGATACTGAATAAAATACTGAAGCTGAACGTGTATACAACGTACCGGATCCAGGCCGCCATCGACGGTCTGCCCATCAGCAGCCGTCTGGAATTATGGATTTACACCTCGAACCGATCCGCATTGAAAATGAACCAGTGAGGCCTTCGCCGGCCATCTCTCTTTAATCCCGCAAAGAGCCAACCACCAAAAATCTTTTTGTGGTTTTGTTCGAGATGCTGATCAGGAACCACGAAGTGGTTCGATAACAATGCCGGGGGTTGGTTCGGCGAACTTGCGAGCCGAACCTACCCCCGGTCACGTCGCATAAATTTTCGGAACCGATTTATCGGTTCGACCATCACATTGGTTTTCCCCATCTGCGCGGACGGCGCCGGTTCATGATTAAACGTTCGCGTTCTTTGGCCGAATAAAAACCAAATGCCTTCTCGATCAAAGCTTGCAGTTCTTTGCGAAACGGGTAACGGGGATTGTATTCATACAGGCGCGTTCGGCCAACGGTTCGGCTCACGAGCACGCCGCCATGCTCGAGTTTGTCCAGTTGCCTCTGAATGGGCGCAAGGTCAGTTTCGAAATACCGCGCCATCTCGCGAGCGTAGCCTTCGTTCCCGCAATTCAGGAACAACAGCACCCGTTCGCAATTGGTGGACCCTAGCAGCGGCTCGAGCATGCATGACTCCATGTTGATGTCATATGACACCCATCTGAGGTCATTAAGCTCGAAATTAAAATTGAATGCAATTGCTTTGATGAGAGTCGGGTCGAAGACCCGACTTACCCCTCTTTCGCATACACGGCGGCGATTTCGGCACGTAGTTGCGGAAGGCTGGATGTTCGCACGGCATCGCGGATTCTTTCCATCAGCCGCCAGAAGAATGTCAGGTTGTGGCCCGTCAGCAGGCGCGAACTTAAAATCTCGTTGCATGTATATAAATGCCGTAGATACGCGCGCGAGTATTTCCGGCACGCTTCGCACGGGCAGCCGTCTTCGAGCGGTGCGTCATCCTCCGCGTATTGCGCCTGCTTCATCGAGCGCACGCCTTCGAACGTGAAGACCCGGCCGTTGCGCGCGTTGCGCGTCGGCACGACGCAGTCGAACATATCGACGCCGCGCGCGACCATATCAATTAAATTCAATGGCAACCCGATTCCCATTGCGTATCGTGGCTTCTCTTCCGGCAGCGGGCCGATCGCCGCCTCAAGCATCGACATCATGAGCGGCTCGGGCTCGCCGACCGAGAGTCCGCCGATCGCGTAGCCTGGCAGATCGATTTCGGCCGTGTGCCGCGCGCTGTAGTCCCGCAGCTCCGGATTGAAATGCCCCTGCACGATGCCGAACAGGTGGCTCGTGTCCTTGCGCGGCTCGTGTGCGCGCTTGCACCTCTCCAGCCACCTCAACGTCATCTCCACCGACGCGCGCACCGCTTCGGCCGGCGCATCAAAGTCCAAACACTCGTCAAACGCCATCACAATGTCGCTGCCGAGTCGGTGTTGGATTGTGATCGAATCCTCGGGCCGGATCCTGACCTTCGCGCCGTCGTACGGCGAGCTGAATTCCGCCCCCTCCTCACTTATTTTCCTCATGTCGGCAAGCGAATAGACCTGGAACCCGCCCGAGTCGGTAAGGATCGCGTGCGGCCAGTTCATGAATTTGTGCAGCCCGCCGAGCCGCTCGATCAGTTCGCTTCCCGGCCGCAAATGCAAATGAAATGTATTTCCTAATATTAACTTATACCCAATTTCCGCGACCTCTTCCGGCAGCATGGCCTTGACGGTCCCGCGCGTGCCGACGGGCATGAACGCGGGGGTTTCGATCTCGCACCCGCGCAGGTGAAGAACACCAGTGCGCGCGCGTGAATTCGGGTCGCGGGATGTGATCGAGAAAAGAGCCATAAAACAAACAAATCCTTGTCACGAAATGCACGAAATAGACTCACGAAAGACACGAAAATGTATTTGGATTATGAGTCAGGCGCCACAAGGCCTGGTTTGGTTTCCCTGATCAAATTAAATCCAATCATAAATCCAATGAATGCCAATGAAAGCAGCGTGAAATAAATCCCCACGCGCTGGCTCACGGGATCGTAGTAGAGCTCGAACGCGTTCTGCCCGGCCGGCGCCAGAATGCCCACGAAATATCCGTCGAGCCGCATGAGACGAGTGTCGGCTTCCTGGCCGTTCATGAGCAGCCGCCAGCCGGGCGCCCACGGCTGGGCAAGCTCAATCGGCCCGTGATGGATCGTCGTGATCCGCAGATCGATCCGGCCCGGTCCGGTCGGGAAGACGCGCGCCTGCAGGTGCATGTCGGGCAGGCCGACGCTCTTGCCGAAGTATTCGGGCTTATTATCAACGTCGTCGTTGGTGACCGTCGTCGATTCATACGGGTTGAAATTCGGCTGCGCGAGCCGGTCGAGCAGCGCCTTCCAATCCGCGACGACCTTCAGGTGCCGCACCTGCCGAATGTATTCGACGCGCGGGTTATACAAAAGGTGAAGCTGCCGGTTCGGGCTTTGCTCGACGATTTGCCATCCGGGCGGCGGTGCCATTCCGGTCGGCGTGATCATGAACTGCATCCCGAACAGCCGCGCGAAATTAAGATTCGTGAACCCGAGCTTCGATAAAAGATCGAAATACCGGCCGTACGCGACAGGGTGGTAGCCGTGAACCGACGCGATCTCAAGGAAGTGCTTGGTGTCGGAAAGCGTGAGCGCCTGGTTCGAAAGTTCGTTGCCGAGATGAATATAGCGCACCGGCTCGTCCTCGCGGCCCCAGCGCTCCAGCGCCCAGTGATGCGTCAGCCATTCCTCGTAGGGCCTGGCGTAAATCGCCGTCCAGAACGGCCGGTCGTTGGCGACAAGGTCCCGACCCCATGCAACGACAATCAGGCCGATGAGTACCGGCGCAAGCACACGACGCGAGGGTAGCAAATTACCGCGCGCGACGATGAGCGCCCAGACAATCATCGGCGTGATGATCGTCAGCAAACCCCAGATCGTGTGGCGCGCCGCCGCAAGCACGAGGATCGACGTGTGCGTCTCGGGCGTGTCGGGGATTTGGATCCACGACAGCGCAATGGCGCCCGCGATCGCGCAGGCCATGGCGGTGCCGATCGCTGACAGGTCGATCCTGGAGAATGCGCGCCGGCTCGGTTTCGATCCCAGTCCGAAGAACGAATTCGCCCCGATTGCCGCAGCCATCGACATGCCGTAGGCGAACACGGCCATCATCGTTGACGGCGATCGGAAGTGCGCGAGGCCGGGGATGATGGCGAGCGCGAGCTTGTAGAAGTGCGGGAGATACCGGCCCATGCTGAGAAGCAATGCGGCGGCGGCGAGCAGGATGTAACCCAGCGCGCCATTGTTCCAGAGCAAACTGAAATATGAACTCCTGACTGAAATTCCGTCCTCAATTCGAGGGGCTGAAAAGCCAATCAACAGACCGAAAATCGCGAAGATCAGGACGCCCGCGCCGACGTAGTCGCTCACGACGCGTTCGGGCGCGAGCTTGATGGGGGAGTCCGGCAGGCTTTCGCCGTAACGGCCGACATAACTGCCGCGCCCGTTTGGCATGGAATCGCCGAGCAGCCGAGGCAGCGCGAATTCAATCGCCTCTTCCAGCGGCAGCGAACCGCGCGTTTCGTCTTCCCACGAAAGTTTCCCCTGCCGGTTCGAGAGCCGCGCGAATTCCACGGTCGGGACCCAGAACGCGGCCGAAAGCCCGAGCGCCAGCGCGACCGCCATCAGCCCCCAACCCAACTTTCGGAAAAAAGATTCGCCCGATCCGACCGATGTTTTAACAATAGCCGCAATAGCTTCCAGCCCGCCGGCCACGAGCGTGAGCCACACGATTTGCAGATGCCCCGCCGTGATTTGCAGCGCGAGGCCGAATGCAAACGGAATGAGGCCGCGGCGCGGCCGGTCGCCCGCAAGCTCGCGCATGCCCGTCGTGACGACCGGCAGCCACGCCAGCGTTTGCAGTTTTTGAATGTGGCCCGGGCCGACGAGCGTCGCCAAATGCCCGCCGAAACCCCATGAAAGTCCGGCCAGCCCCGCCGCGAGCCAGCCAAGCCCGCGCCGCCGGCACGCCCACGCCATCGCCATCGCCGCCAGCATTAAATGCAATGGATATTGAATATTAAATGCCAATGGAAATCGCAGAAACGCGCTCAGCCAGCTCGGCGGGTAAAACGGCATGAACGTCTGCGATGCGACGAACGGCTCGCCGGCGAACCACGACGGGTTCCACAGTGGGATGCGGCCGGTCTGGCGAATCTGCTGCCAGCCCCACCACATCGCCGGGTAGTCGTGGCTGACCGTGTCCTGTCCGGCGAGGACCGAATTGCCCAGGTTCATCGCGATGTCGGGCCCTTGTTCGCGCGGGCTGATCTCGAACGACAGCCACGCCGCCGCCGCGACCCACGCGCAAAGCCAAACGAGGATCTGGATCGAAGACCGCCGCATCAGGCGCGCACGTCCAGGCCGGCCATGCGCACAAACCGCCGCGCAAGGCCAAGATATCGCATCACGTCGTCATCGACCTGGAGTGGCTCGAGCCGCCCGCGCCGGATGAACTGCTCCAGACCGAGCAGGTTCTGCTCGATCACCTGCAGCATCGAGAAGTTGTCGGGCAGTGGCAGCTGGCGCGTGAGGATGCGCAGCATGTCGGCCATCAGCGTCCCCAGCGGGCTTCCGTCCTGGTGGCGCAGCCGCACCTGGTCGAGCAGCCAGATCGCCGTGCGCACCGGGTTGGCCTCGGCGATCATCGCTGGCTCGCTGAAATACGATTCGCGGATCGCCTGTGCCTCGTCGCTGCTGAGCAAATGCTGAAATTGGGCGATAAATCCGGGAATCGGGTAGCGATACAGCACCCGGATCGGGATGCGCAGGCTCGCCGGATCCTCGACGGTCACGATGGGCGAGAACAGAACGCGGTCCCCGAGGTACGCGTAATCGGCGGCGACGCGCGTCCCCAGGTCCGCGCTCAGCGGTTCGTCGTCGGGATCGATCAGCAACTCATCGACGGCCCCGCTGTCCATGAGTTCCGGCCAGTCCATCAGGCGCACGTTGCGGTCGATCACGCGCTGCGTCGGCGGTTCGGCGCGCCAGTGCGGCCGCGCCCGGCAGATGAACCGCAGCGCCCGCCGCGCGCGCAGGATGCGGTGGCGCAGGTAATCGAGCGTCTCGTGCGACATCTGAAGCTGCCACGCCCGCACGCGCTCGATGTTCGAGCCCGCATCGACCGCCAGGTCCGCCTCGGGATAAGCCTCGCGATACTGCGCCTTGCACGACTCGCAAAAGCAATACGGGAAATCGCCCAGCGGCCCGCCGTGCAGGCCGTAGCTGCTGTAATACAGCACGGCGCCCGTGATGGGATAGGCGTGCGCCACCTCCGTCAGCACGTCGCCGATGTAGCGCCGGTAATCGGGGTTGAGCGGGCACGGGTGCCAGAGCTCGTAACGCCGGTGATAGCCGCTTTGATAATCGGGATGCGTGCGCAGCCGCCAGTCGGGATGGCTGTGCAGCAGCTTGTGATCGGCGATCGAAAAGCGCGGGTGGAAATTGAACGGCCGCCCGTACGCCCACACGGACAGTCCCGATGCCGCGGCGATCCGGCAGGCCGTGGCCAGCGGATTCCACTTGCTGAACAGCGGGCTGATGCGCTTCATCCCGTATGAGCGCGCCGCCTCGCTCGGGAACAGCGTCCAGCCGTTGTTGTAAATGGGGAACAGCAGCAGGTTGAAGCCCGCCTGCGCCGCGCGCTGGATTTCGTTTTCGAGCGACACCGGCGACAGCCCGCGCAGCAGGTTGATGATATACCCCCGCGTCTGCGGCACGGCAACGTGCGCCGTTTCGGAGGGAAGCGGCCGGAGCATGGCGGCGAGAGCGTTCATTCAACCAATGTCCTGAGTCCTGAGTGCTGAGTCCTGAGACTGGATTCAGGTTTGAAAAAGGATACTTCAGCCCGCAACGAATCGACAAGCTGAAGCTGAAGACGGACAAAGACTGGATGATGGCTTGCGGCTGCAGCGCGTTGTGATAAGATGTTTGGCGGAGTTGGCCGCGCGGCCGGCTCGAGTCTGTTTGTTGAGGCCTCACCACGATGACCGTTTCGAGCGGCGCCAATCAGGCCGCCGGCGCCGAAGTCCCCTTGCAAGATCTGGAAATCCCATGCGGGCGGCGAAGCTGGGTTGAAATCGATGTGGGCGCGCTGCGGCGCAACGCCGCGCGGTTTGTCGCGCGCATGCCCGCCGGCGGGCGGTTCATCCCCGCCGTCAAGAAAAACGGCTATGGCCATGGCGTGCTGACCGTCATGCGCGTGCTCAAGGATTTCCCCGAGTTCGCCGTGGCCGCCGTCTCCGAGTTCGACGAGGCGCTCGCCCTGCGCGCCGAATTCGACGGTCCGATCCTCTGTTTCGCCGTCCTCACCGGCGAGGCGCTCTGCGAGGCCGTCGAGGCCGGCATCATCCTGACCGTGACGAACCTCGACGAGGCCGCCGAAGCCGATCGCGCCGCCGCCGAGGTCGGCCGCCCCGCCGCCGCGCATTTCAAGCTCGACACCGGCATGGGCCGCATCGGCCGGCTTCCCGATGAGGCGCTGCCGCAGATGCCGGCGATCCTTGCCCTCGAGCGCCTGCGCATCGAGGGCCTTTACACGCACCTCGCCAACGGCTGGGCCGATCCAGAGGGCGCGCGCCGCCAGTGGACGCGCCTGCGCGAGTTCCAGCATCTGGCCGGCCTCGAAGCCGTCCCGTGCCACATCGGCGGGTCGGACGCGCTCGTCCTCGGCACGATCGCCTCGCCGAACGTGTGGCTGCGCACCGGCATCGTGCTCTACGGCGATCACCCCGGCGTCGCCGGCCTCGAGCCCGTGATGACGTTTAAGTCGCACGTCGTCTATCGGCGCTCCGTGCCGGCGGGCACCACCATTTCCTACGGCATGACGTTCACGACGGGCCGCCCGACGGAGCTCGCGGTCATCGGCGCCGGCTACGGCAACGGCTACCCACGCGCGCTTTCCGGCCGCGGCGAGGTCCTGCTCGGCGGCGTGCGCCGCCCGATCCTCGGCCGCGTCTGCATGGATCAGTTCATGGTCGATGTGACCGACGGCCCGTCCGTCGCCGTCGGCGACGAAGCGGTCCTGTTCGGCAAGCAGGGCCAGGCGATCCTGCCCGCCGCCGAACTCGCCGAAAAAGCCGGAACGATTTCATACGAAATGTTCTGCCTGGCCGGCCAGCTGAACAAGCGCTACGAAGTTTGATCGAAAAACTGTGCCGGCATGAACGCCGTCGTCGGTGACTCATCAAGCAAAGCCCCGGCAGGGGCGAAACAAGTTAGCCCGGGGCGTCAGCCCTGGGTCAAGGTGCATCTCTCATTTTTTCCCCGAGCCCCAGCAGGGGCGACACAATGAGCCAGGCGAATCTGTGTCGCCCATGAACCGCTCTCACCCCGCCGCGATACGACCTTCTTACGTCCTTTTCGTCCTTTCGGTCCTTTTCGCGAAAATCAACAGCCGATCCGATTCATGCGCGTCGAACGCGCGGCCGGTGAAGTCTCCAAACGTGCGCTCGATCGTGAACCCCGCCCGCTCGAGCATGCGCCTGATCTGTGCGGGCGTGTAGAGCCGCAGCTTGTAGCCGGCCTGCTCCCTGCCGCCGGGCCAACGCCAGCGCGTGCGGTTGTGCACCGTCTGCGTCGGCGCGTCCCAGCGGAACTCCTCGATCGCCTCGTATTGTGCGTTCGCGTATCGGATCACCGGCTCGCGGCGCACGGTCGCGATCAACGCCCGGCGGTTCGGCAGGTCCATCACGAGCCGCCCCCCGGGCTTGAGCACGCGCGCCATTTCGGCCAGCGCGCGCCGGTCGCCGTCGGTCCCGTATTCAAAATATCCGAAGTTGTTCAGCAGGTTGAGGACGGCGTCGAACGACGCGTCGCCGGACGGCACCCGCCGCATGTCGCAGCACATCGCGGCCGCGATTTTCTTCCTGCGGATTGGAATCAGGTACTCGGGATTCAGATCCCCGCCGACTAGCCGCAGGTCGGGCCGCACCGCATGGATCTCCTCCAGGTGCCGGCCGTAGGCGCACGGCAGGTCGAGCCAGCGCCGGCCTTTCCCCGGCTGCAGCCGCGCCAGCAGGAATGCGACCTCGGCGCGCGTCTGCTCAACCGGCAGCAGCCACCGCCGGTAGAATTCATGATAGGCCTTGCCGAAGTACGGATGAATAGTCCTGAGTCCTTGGCAGGGTGTTGAAATAGTCCCGAAGGGACGGCCGCTTTCAGCCCGCCACGGTAGTGGCGGTGAAAAAGCCCAATAAAATCGTAAGTCCTGGAGGGACGACCGAATACATGATTCGGATGGAATTCATTTATCAACGCCCTGTTCGTGCTTGGTCCTTGGTTTGAAGAAGTACGGAGTGCATAATGCGGAGTGCGGAATTTTAGAATTTCGGATTTCGAATTTGTTTCGAATTTCGGGTTTCGAAATTCGGATTTTACAATCTTATCTTGTGCAGGCGCAGGTAGAGCGCGTAATCGACCGCGGCGAAGATCAGCACCGAGCCCCAGCCGGCGAAGAACGGATTGAGCCACTGCTGCTGGCCGAAGTTGCCGAACACCGCGTTGAGCACGTAATACGCCACCGCAACGACGAGCCCCAGCGCCACGCCCTGCGTGAAATGCCGCGCGTGCACATCGACGACGACCGCGAACCCCAGCAGCACCATCAGCAGCGTCGCCACCGGGAACGACAGCTTCTTGTGCAGCGAGATCCATAGCCCCGCAAGCACTGACTGGTCGCTCTTGTTGGCGATGATTTCGGCGTACGTCTTGAGGTCGCCGAAGTTCATTTCCTCGGGCTCCTTCGAGCGCTCGAGGAACAGCGCCAGGCCCGGCTCCATCTGCACCTGCAGCGACTTGAACCGGTCGAAACTCTTGAGCGAGCCGTCACGGTTGAACGTGCGCTGCTCGGCGTTCGTGAAGTCCCAGTAGTCCGGCCCGGCGGGATTCGTGACCGGCGCGGCGCGGTCGGCGTCAATGCGCCGCTCGACCCCGGAGCCGTCCGGATACAGGTCGATGATCGTCGGGAACAGCATCAGCTGCAAATGCGCGATGTAGCCCTGCACGCAGTAAAACCGGTTCTTCTCGCCCTTCTCGAACAGGTTGATGCGCTTGTCAATCACGCGTTCGTCGCCGCCGGAGATATCGACCTTCTCGAGCTGGCGCGCGTTCTTCGACGCGACCGGCACGACGTATTCGCCGAACCAGAACGTGAAGACCATCAGCCCGACCCCGAACATCACGGCCGGCATCGACAGCCGCCGGAAACTCACGCCCGCGGCCACCATCGCCAGGATCTCGCGGTTCTTGGCCAGGATCCCGTAGGCGAAGATCGTGGACATCAGCCCGACGATCGGCATCGCATTGACCAACTGGTCGGGCAGGTTAAAGAGCAGATACTTGATCACGATCATGACCGACGGCCCATGCGCGATGATCAGCTTGCGCGTGTCGTAGGCCTCGTACGTCAGCATGATGACAATGCAAAACACCGCGAACAGCAAGAAGTAGTAGAAAATTTCCTTGAGGATGTAGCGGGTGATGAGCTTCATCGAGGCCGGGCTTTTCCGAAACAGGGTCATGACCGCGCCGGGTTGGCCCGGGCAGCGATCAGCCAGCATACCGCTGGAGGCGGATATTGATCAATATGAATGCGGTCCGGGCTATCTTCTCCGCCGTTCGGCGATCTGCGCCTCGAGTTCGGCCGTCTCGACCGGGTGCAGCGTCCCCCCGTGCAGGCGCATGATCCGGTGGGCGCGCATCGCGATCGTCGGCTCATGTGTGACGATGATCAGCCCGCGCCCCTCCGCCACCGTGTTCTTCCACATCAGCTCGATCACCGTCTCGCCGGTCTTGAGGTCGAGGTTCCCCGTCGGTTCGTCGGCCATCAGGAGCCGCGGTTGATTAACGAGCGCGCGGCACAGCGCCACGCGTTGTTGCTCGCCGCCCGAAAGCCGCGACGGCCGGTGCCGCAGCCGCTCGCCGAGGCCGAGGCCCTTGAGCATTTCCATTGCCGAGGCCTCCACCTCGTCGCGCCGCCGCCCCGCGATCAGCGCCGGCATCATCACGTTCTCGATCGCCGAGAACTCCGGCAGCAGGTGATGGAACTGGAACACGTAGCCGATGCTGCGGTTGCGCCATTCGCTCAGTTGCGCGACCGAGCGACCGCTTAGCGGCTTGCCGTCGAACGTGATCGTCCCCTCGTCGGGCACGTCCAGCCCGCCCAGCAGGTGCAGCAGCGTCGATTTGCCCGAGCCGGACATGCCGATCACGGCAACGGCCTCGCCGGCGCCGACGGTCAGCGTCGCCCCGCGCAGCACCTTGAGCTCACGCTCGCCGTCGTGATAGCTCTTGACCAGTTTCTCGGCCACCAGCAGTTCGGTCATGGAGTCGCATCCCCTTCGGGCGTCATTCGGCACACGGCCCCATCATCCCCGCCCCGCCACCCCAAAGTCAAGCCGCGCGGAAAAGACAGTGTTGGTCTTATGCGTCCGATGCGTCCTATAGGTCCTATGCTTCAGGAACTCATCAAACCCATAGGACGCATAAGACGCATAGGCCGCATAGGACACATAAGACCCATAGGACCCATGCTGATTAAATTCTCGTTGGCTCGTGGCCGGGCGTGTCGCACAATAGCGCTGAAGCCGCGCGCAGGCGTTATCGATTACGAGTTACTCATGAACCCTGGCGAGCTCACAACGATCGATGAAAATGATCGGGCCTGAACTTGGATCTCTTTTGCGTTTTTTGCCCTTTTGCGTTTTTGCGTGAACGTATTTTTTCTGAGTGAGCACGAGCACGACCACAACGAATCCCACTTCCATTGAGCGCGTCTTTCTGGGCAACATCCCGCTTTCGCCCGTCAGCATGCGCGAAGCCGGGGACCTCATTGCCGGCTGGGTCCATGCTGCCCCGCTGCGCACTGTCGTCACGCCCAACGTCGATCACGCCGTCGATCTGCAAACCAACGATTCCTTCCGCGGCGCCTACGGGCGCGCCTCGCTTTCGCTTGCCGACGGCGCGCCGATCATCTGGGCCGCCCGGTTCCTCGGCCTCCCGAAGATCGAAAAAGTCTCCGGCTCCGATCTCGTGCCCGCGCTCTGCCTGCGCGCGGCGAGCGAACGCTGGCGCGTCATGTTCATCGGCGGCACCTCCGAAGCCGACCTCGCCGATTTACTCGATCGGATTCGCGCCCGCTTTCATGGTATTGTGATCGGCGGGGCGTATCCCCCGATGGGTTTTGAACGCGATCCCGCCGCCGAAGATCGCCTTCTCGGCCAGATCGCCGACTTCAAGCCCGATCTGATCCTGATGGGCTGCGGCGCGCCCAAGAGCGAGATCTGGCTCGACCGCCACCGCGACCGCATCGGCCACGGCGTGGCAATGGCGATCGGCGCGGGTGTTCGGTTCCTTGCCGGCCGCGAACGCCGCGCCCCGCGCTGGATGCAACGCGCCGGGCTCGAGTGGACGTGGCGCCTCGCGCACGACCCGCTGCGCCTGTGGCGACGATATCTTGTGAAGGACGTGCGATTCCTCCCCCTGGTCCTCAAATGGCGGATGAACCGAAAACACTCTCAATAAGCGATCCACGCCTGGTCACGCTGCTCGGCGCGACGCTGATGTCGGCCGCCGTCCTGACCGTCGCCGGCTGGATGTTCTATCCCCTGATCGGGATGCTGATGCTTGGCGCGTGGATGGGCCTCGCGCTGATCATCGCCGCCTGGCAGCGGCCGATGATCATGTTGTGGCCGCTGTGGGCGGCGGGGCTATACAACTACGGCGTCGCCGCCGGCGGCGCGATCATCAAGCCGACCGAACTCATCCAGATCGCGATGATCGGGTTCATCGTGATGCGCATCACCGCCGGCGACCGCGACGCGATCGCGCGCCTGGCGCGCGCCGGCTGGCTCGTGCTTGCGCTGGGCCTCATCGGTGTCATCGCGGTTGCCAGCGCCGCGCCGCACCCGAATTTCTTCAACGTCCGCTATGAGGTCTTCAACTACGGCACGCTGGTCTATGCGCTCCTGTTCTTCCGCGCGCGCGACTGGAAGATGCTCCTTTCGCTGTTCGTCATCGCCGTGGCCGCCGAGGCCTGGCTGACGCTCGTTCTCCGTTTTTTCTTCAACATCAATGGCCTGGAATTCCTCGGCGAGCGCGGCGGCGTGTTCGTGCGCTACATGAACGACCCCACGCTGGAACTGATGGCCGGCGGCCGCAACCGCCTCTCCGGCACGATGACGCACAAGAACATGCTGGCCGCGTTCTTCGTGCTGCTGCTCCCGCTGATCAGTGTCGAGATGCTGCGCCACAAACGGTTCTCCTGGCTCGCGGCGGTCATCCCCGCCCTGGCCGCGCTCGCGCTCAGCGACTCGATGACCGGCTGGGTCGCGATGGTCATCGTCATCGCCCTGCTGCTCGTCTTCCTGCGCCGCTTCGACTACCTCGCGATCATGTCGTTGTTCATCCTGCCGGCCCTCGCGGTCGGCATCTGGAAATTCGGCGAGCCGATCTTCTACCGCACGCAGCAGCTCTTCGGCAGCACCGAAGGCTACGGCACGGTCAGCTCGCGTTTCGAGATCCTCAACATCAGCCTGCGTCTCATCGAGGACTACCCGTGGCTCGGCATTGGCCGTAACAACTTCCTGCTTTACGGCCAGACCTACTACACGCACGCGCACAACCTGTTCCTGATGAAGATCATCGAGATGGGCATCCCCGGCGGGCTGATGTTCATCGGGGTCTTTTTGTCCATTTACGGGCGGATCTGGTGGGCGATGCTGCGCGAAACGGCGCGCCTCTCCGCGCAGGGCCAGTATTACCACGTGCTCGGTCTGACGCTCGGCCTGACCGGCATCCTCGCCATGAACATGCTCGACTACAACTACATCCACTTCAGCCTCGGCCCGATGATCACAGTCCTCATGGGCGTGGCGCTGGCGGTCTCGATGGACCTGCCGGGAGTGGCGGAGCCTAACAAATTATCCCTTTAACCGCGGTCGATAGCATATATAATGATTTTTGCAGTCAAGGAGATCGCATGATGACCCAGTATGAACAACTCTTGCTTTTGGCGGAAAAGATCTCCGACAGATATCCGCGGAGTTACGTGGTCGTCGATGCAAACACCCACGCGATTCTTGCCAAAGGAATGGACGCGAAAAAGGTTTACAAGAAAGTCAGGCAGAATCTAAAGCCGGGTCAGATTCCCATGGTATGTAAAAAGCCGAAGAAGGACGAGATCCTCATCTTCTAAATGGTAATGCTTCGATACCCGACCGCGGATAAAAAACCGCTTATTCTGATGGCCGTTCGCACAAACGGTTATTTCTTTCTCCATCCAATGCTGCTCGACACGGGAGCGGACCACACCATCTTTCCGGCCGATTTCGCTTCGTATATCGGGCACCACAATTTGAATCCGAATGTGGTTCACGAGACAGTTTCGGGCATCGGCGGGACTGCTGTTGCCTACATTCACACCATGCGGCTGTCGCTTGTCGATCCCGAAAATCCCCTGATGAATATCGGGAACGAGAATGTTCCTTCCTGTGTATGGCATTCTTCGATCAAAAAATATCGATTCATTCACGGATTTTCTTCCCAATTCGGCTTGCTTGGTCGTGACCTCATCCGTGAGTGGAAAAAAGTCTCTCTCGTTCCAACCTTGTCGCGCTGGACGATTGAAATTACAATCTGATTTCCTCGCCCGCTTTGACACATTCGCCCAAAAATGGTTCAATGGATCGGGCCGAGGCGGCCGCTTGTCATGGTTGATACCACCGATATCCGCGGGGCGCGGACTCACAACCTCAAAAACGTTTCCTGCTCGTTTCCGCACGGCTCGCTGACCGTCATCACGGGCGTGTCGGGCTCCGGCAAAAGTTCGCTTGCGTTCGACACGCTCTACGCCGAGGGCCAGCGCCGCTACACCGAGTCGCTCTCGACCTACGCCCGCCAGTTTATCGAGCGCATGGAGCGCCCCGACGTCGATTCGGTCAGCGGCATCCAGCCCGCCATCGCGCTCGAGCAGAAAAACGCCGTCCGCTCGGCGCGCTCGACCGTCGGCACCGCCACCGAGATCCACGACTACCTGCGCCTGCTGTTCGCCAAGCTCGGCGTGACGTGGTGCCCGCATTGCAACCTGCCGGTGCGCCCGGAAACGCCCGACTCGGCGATGGAAACCCTCTCGCAACTCGAGCCCGGCACGCGCCTGATGATCCTCGGCCCGACCGAAATGCGCGGCGAAGAACTGGGCGACTCGCTCCGCACCGAGCTCGTGCGTCAGGGCTGGCACCGCCTGTGGGACGGCGCGAAGCTGATCGACCTTGAGGCCGGCGAGCGCCCCCGCGATCCGCGCGCCGAATTGGCCGTCCTGACCGACCGGCTCGCGTGGCGGCCCGATTCGCAGTCGCGTCTGCGCACCGCCCTCGAGCTTGCCTTCCAGGCCGGCCGCGGCCGCGCGCGCGTCCTCGCGCCCGATCTCAACGAGCGCTTCGATTTCTCGTCAGGCATGACCTGCGACAACTGCGGCCGCGCCTACCCGCGCCCCGAGCCGCAGCTGTTCAGCTTTTACAGCCCGCTCGGCGCGTGCCCCACCTGCGAGGGCTTCGGCCGCATCGTTGATATCGACCTCGACAAGATCATCCCCAACCGCGACCTGTCGATCGAGGACGGCGCCATCGCCCCCTGGAACAGCCTCGGCAACCTCGAAATGTACGATCACCTGCGCGGCGAGACCTCGCCGAAACAGATCCCGCGCCTGCGCCCGATCCGCGAATTCACGCCCGAGCAATACAAGAACCTCCTCGACGGCGTTGGCGGCTTCTGCGGCATCCGCGGCTATTTCGAGTGGCTCGAGTCCAAGCGCTACAAGGTCCAGGCGCGCGTGATGCTCGCGCGCTACCGCGCCTACCGCAAGTGCGAAACGTGCGGCGGCCGCCGGCTGCGCCCCGAGGCGCTCTCCGTCAAGTTCAAGGATCGAAACATCGCCGAGCTTGCGGACGTTCCGGTCCGCGACCTGCGCGCGTGGTTCGACACTTTGGACCTCAGCGCGTCCGAAGCCGAGATCGCCGGCCGCGCTCTCGAGGCCCTGCGTGCGCGGCTGGCCTACCTCGACCGTGTCGGGCTCGGCTACCTCACGCTCGCGCGCCAGACGCGCACGCTCTCGGGCGGCGAGTCCCAGCGCATCAACCTCGCGACCGCGCTCGGCTCGGCGCTCACCGAGACGCTCTACGTTCTCGACGAGCCGACCGTCGGCCTTCACCCGCGCGATACCGACCGCCTCATCGCGATCCTCAAATCGCTTCGCGACCTCGGCAACACGGTCGTCGTCGTCGAACACGACCTCGATGTCATCCGCTCGGCGGACCGCCTCCTCGATCTCGGCCCCGGGGCAGGCGAGTGGGGCGGCCAAATCCTTTTCGAAGGCGCGCCGAACCAGCTCGACGGCCAGGACACGCCGACGGCGCTTCACCTGCGCACGTATCATGAGCCGCCGGTTGCGTCGCAAAACCGCGACCCGCGCGGCTGGATCACCGTCCGCGGCGCGCACGGCAACAACCTGCGCAACCTCACCGTGCGCTTCCCGCTCGGCGTGTTCTGCTGCGTCACGGGCGTCTCGGGTTCGGGCAAGACGACGCTCGTGCGTGACACGCTCGCCGCCAACTACCGCCGCCTGCGCGAGATCGCCCCCGTCGAGGCCGAGCCGTGCGACGCGATCGATGGCCTCGAGCAGATCGACGCGCTCAGCTGGGTCGATCAGGCGCCACTTGCCGGATCGAGCCGCTCCAATCCGGTCACGTTCGTCAAAGCTTATGAATGGATCCGCAAGACGCTCGCCGAGACGCGCGAGGCCCGCGCGCTGGGCCTCACGCCGCGCGACTTCTCGTTCAACGTCGATGGCGGCCGCTGCCCCGTCTGCAAGGGCACCGGCACGCAGCTCATCGACATGCACTTCATGGCCGACATCGAGGTCCCGTGCGAGGCGTGCGACGGCAAGCGCTTCCAGAACCGCGTCCTGCAGCTGCGCTTCGAGGACAGGACCATCAACGACATCCTCGCGATGACCGTCGATCAGGCGCGCGATTTCTTCCGGCTCCACCCGAAAATCGTCAAGGCGCTCCAGCCGCTGCGCGAGGTTGGGCTCGGCTACTTGCGCCTGGGCCAATCGACCACGACGCTTTCGGGCGGCGAAGCCCAGCGCCTCAAGCTTGCCGCGCACCTCGCCCAGATGCGCGACGGCCGCGGCCGGCTCTACGTCTTCGACGAGCCGACGACCGGCCTGCACCCGGCCGACCTCAAGAAGCTCGTCGAGATCTTTCAGGAGATGGTCCAGCGCGGCTGCTCATTAATCATCATCGAGCACAACATGGACCTCATCGCCGCCGCCGACTGGGTCATCGACCTCGGCCCCGAAGGCGGCGACCTCGGCGGCCGCATCGTCGCCCAGGGCCCCCTCGAAAAAATCATGTCCTCGCCCGAGTCGATCACCGGCCGATATCTGAATCAAAGATTTAGCGGTGATTCAACGCGCGCCTCGAGTAAGTGATAAAAGTATTCAGGCAATGAATGCCACTTTGCCGAAGGCGTGAACCAGAGCCCCGGCAGGGGCGAAACAATATTACCTAAGCGAAATGTGTCGCCCCTTCCGGGGCTTGGGCTGCGCCCGACTCGATTCAGGTAGAACTTTTCTCAATTGCTCTAATTTGCCTGTCTCCGGTTCATATCGGCAGTTCCTCGAGCACCCTTTGAACATCATCGGCGTCCTCAACGGCGACCAACTGTTTGCGCATGTTTGCCGCACCCGGCAAACCCGCCACATACCACAAAAGATGTTTGCGCAATTGCAGGATGCCGAGCTTGTTTTTTTCCTTAAACGCCAGCCGCGCGTGTTCAAGAATGATATCTTTCAATCGCGCGCCATGAATTTCGGTGTATTTGCCGGTTGCCCAATATTCCTTGATTTGATCGAATAACCATGACTTTCCGTAAAGACCGCGGGCCAGGCCGACGCCGTCGCACCCGGTTTTTTTCAGCATCATCCCCGCGTCTTCCGGTCGTTTAATGCCGCCGTTGCCCAACACAATCCCGCCAAATTTCCGCTTTATTGCTTTTATCATTCCATAATCGACATCGCCATCAAACGGCTTCTCATAACTTCTGCCATGCACCATCACCGCGGCAATCGGCAACGCTTTCATATGTTTAATGAAATCAAGTCCCGTCACCATTTCGGCTTCGGGAATGGTCAACCCCTTAAAATCCGACAATGGCTTTTGCTTTTTCCGCGATGATAATTTCTGGGATATTTTCTCGATCGATTCTCTCCTGATCGAGGAACGCACCTTCACCGATACCGGCAATCGGGTGCCGGCCATTGCCGCCTCAATCATGTTGCGGCATAAGTCTAAATCGCGCATCAATGTGACGCCGCCGCCATGGCCGACGACCTCGTCGGCGGGACAGCCAAAATTAATGTCGATTCCCGCAAATCCCAACTCTTCGCACTTTTGCGCGGCCTTCGTGAATCGATCCGGGTCTTTGCCGAACAGCTGGACAACGACGGGCTGTTCTTTTTCTGAGAATTTCAAAAGTTCCAGGGTTTTTCTGGAATCGTGAAAAACGCCATCCGCCGAAACCATTTCGGTATAAACCACGTCGGCCCCATGCGCGCGGCAAATCTGCCTGAACGCCGAATCCGTGACGCCCGCCATGGGCGCGAGCGCCAATACCGGTCTCCCCAGGTCTTGCCAAAAATTCGTCATTTGCCTTTGAATTTGCCCCGCTTCCGGAATGTTCAAAAAAATCCCATGGGCCTCGCAAGACCCATGGGACCCATCACTTCGTTTTCGTGACGGTTACTTCTTCGGCGACTCTTTCGGCGCCGGCTTTTCGGTCTTTCCCTCTGCGGGCTTCTCCGAGGCCGGGGCCTTTTCCGGGGCCTGCTTGGCGCTCTCGGCGATGTCCGCCGCCGGCACGATCGTCACCAGCATCGATTCGTTGCCATCCTCCATCGAGCGCCCGGCGCCGCCCATCACGTGCAGCCCGAACATGCCGATGACCTTGCCGTCGGCGTTGAACACCGGCAGGCCAAGCAGCCCCGCCGCCGCCTCCGAGTTCGGGTTCGGGATGTAAAACGCGCGCGGCTTCTCGACGATCCCCTGGATCTCAAGGGTCTGTGCGCCGATCCGCCGGTTCGCGATCTTGCCGAAGCGCTGCAGCACGAACACCTCGTCCAGCAGCTCGGGCTTGGCGCTGTCGGCCAGGTTGAGCGCCGTGAACTTCGTCGCCGGCTTCGTGATCGGCCGCAGGAACGCAAGGTCCAATTCGCTGTCGCGCAGCACAACGGTCGCCGGCACTTCTTTGCCGTCGCGCATCAGCAGCTTGATGCCCTTGACCGTCGTCTGGAATTTCGAGCTTTCGTCCCCTTCGCCCGCGGAGCGCTTCATGATGCTCGCCGGGTCGATGTTGGACAGCGTCGCGATGGTCAGTCCGTCCTCGCCGATCACCGTCCCGCTGATTTCGCGAGTGATTTCCTCGTCGGAGCTTTCCTTGCCCCCGAACGTCGCCTTGATCACGACATTGATGCGAATGACCGCGTCGCCCAGCTTGCCGGCCGTGGCGCGGCCGGTGGCGCGCACGTCAGCCGCGTGCGCCGTCGCAACGCCCAGGATCATCGCCAACGCAAACACGAACAGATTCTTCTTCATGGATCATGCCTTCATTGATTTTTGTCGGGCGGCCCGTGTCAGGACGCGTCCCATAACGGCTCGATCTCGATAAACATCGTATGCACCTCGCGCCGGACCTCGAAGATGACCGAGCGCGGTTTTCTCTGCTTGATCTGCTGCATCATCATTGACACCTGATCGACGGAGCCGACCGGGTGGCCGTCGATGTTGACGAGGAGGTCGCCGACCTGCAGCCGCCCCAGCGCCGACCACGAGCCCGGCTGGACGGAACTGACCAGCACCCCGTGCGCCGCGTTCGTCCACTTGCTCGTCTTGCGGTCGAGATACGCGACGTTGCGCACGGAAAACTCGAACTCGTGGTCCTCATACTGTTTCATCTCGCGCGATTGCGGCGGCCGCGCCGGCAGCTTGCCCGTCAGCTTCAGCTCCTTGCCCCCGCGCAGCACCGTCAGCGTCGTCTCGGCGCCGACGCGATATCTGCCCACCATCGTCGGGAACACGCTGACTTCGTTCGGTTCGCGCGCGTCGATCGATTCGTCGTCCAGCGCCGTGATGATGTCGCCGACCTTCAGTCCCAGCGTCCCCGTCGTGCCCGGTTCGTACAGCCGCGTGACGCGCACGCCCTTGGTGTCCGGCATCCCGAGCTGCGACGCCAGGTCGCTCGTCAGCACCTGGATCGACACCGGCACCCACGGCTTCGCGACTTCCAGGCCCGGATCGTCCAACTCGTGCAACCCCACCTTGACCACCGTGATCAGCCGCTCGTTCTTGCGCTCATAACCGACGAGCGTCGGGACCGGTTCGCTTTGGCCCGCCGTGATCTTCTTCGTCGCGGTCGTCAGCTCGTCAATGCTGCGGACCGGCTTGCCCCCGACCTCGACGATGATGTCGCCGCTCTGAAGGTCCGGCTTGGCCTGGCCCGCCGGCCCACCCGGCCGGATCGACGTGACCAGCACGCCGTCCGTCGCCTTGCGGCCGAGTTCGAGCGCCGTCCACATCGACAGGTTGCGCCCCGTCAGGCCCCACGGCCGGAATTCGTGGTCTTTCGTCAGCACCGGCTGGCGCGTGTCCGGCACGACCGTGCAGACCGTCGTCTTCGAATCGCGCTGCAGCGTCATCTTCACCGGCTTGCCGGTCTCGAGCTGCGACATCGCGAGGTTCAGCGGCGGAAGCTCCTCGGCGAAGCGGATCGTGATCGGCTTGCCGTCCAGCGCCATCAGCTTGTCGCCCGTCTTGATCCCCGCCTTGGCCGCCGGCGATCCCTGGATCACGTCGCTGACGATCGCGCCGCTGGCCTTCGCGCCGTTGACCTTGAAGTCCGGCTGCAAAATAAATCCGATCCACGCGCGCTTGACACGCCCGTTTTTCATCAGCTCGTTGGCCATCGCGTGGGCGAGGTTGCCCGGGATCGCGCCGCCGAGGCCCATGCTGATTTCGTTGATGCCGACGATCTGGCCCGCCGTGTTCACCAGTGGCCCGCCCGAGTTGCCCGGGAAAATTTCGGCGTCATGGCCGATCCAGCGCACGATCGATCCGACGTTCTCGCCGTCGAGCTCGAATTGGTCGTCCCACGCCGGCATCGTGAGCGACGTGTTGCTGACGATCCCCTCCGTCACCGACTGCGACAGCGCCAGCGGGCACCCCATCGCATACACCGTGTCGCCGACGCCAAGCTTGTCCGAGTCACCCCAGTCGGCGAACGTGAAAACGCGTTTGTCGCCCGGCTCCAGCTTGATCACCGCGATGTCGGCCATCGCGTCTGTGCCGACCAGCCGCGCCGAAATCTCCTCGCGGTTGTATAGCGTCACTTTGAGCCGCACCGCCTTGCCCGCCACGTGGTGGTTGGTGACGACGTAGCCGTCGGCCGTGATGATCACGCCGCTGCCGCTCGATTCGCTGCGGCTTTCGCGGCCATCGTTGGCGTATTCATCGACGACGTGAATCCGCACGAGCGCCGGCTTCAGCCGCTCGATCGCGGTATCCACGGCTGCCGTGGCCCGGGCCGTTCCCGCGAAAAGGATCATGCACGCGAGCATCAGGCTCCCCGGCCATGTCGGTCGTATCGATCTATTCATTTTTCCTCTCTCATCTTTCATCTTTCATCTCTCTCAGACAACAGGCGCTTTCGGCACCGTAATGGTTTGGCCCGAATCGGCCGACCGGTGGATTGCGTCCAGAATCGCCGTCGAGCGCCAGCCGTCGTGCGCGCTGACGATCGGCTCCTTGTCCTCCATCACGATCTCGATGAAACTGTTCACGCAGCTCGGGAACGCGCCCACCTGGTGGCCGAACACGTTGGCCATCAGCAACGACCGCGGCCAGCCCATCCCCTCCGGCGACGACATCTCGATCTGCTCCATCTTCCGGTCCAGGTGCATGTGCCCGTGCTCGCCGATGACTTCCATGAACGAGTCCGGCCGCGCCGGGTGGCACTCGGGGTAGATCCACGCGGCCTCGAACGTCGCGAACGCGCCCGACCCGAACTTCACCAGCCCCTGCATCGCATCGTAGCAGTCGTAACCAAAATTCTTCTTCAGCACGCCCTTGTAGCCGTAGCCCTTGACCTCGATCGGGTCCTCGTCGAACCACCACGTCATCAAATCAATATCATGGCAGGAGAGGAACCACATCGGCGAGCTGTCCTTGGCCCACGGGATCATTTTCGTCGGCACGTCGATCGGATTGTTCTTGCGCGCATAGCCGCACACCGGCCTGCCGATCTTGCCCGCCCTGATGATCTGCCACGTCTGGTTGTACGGCGCGAGCCAGCGGTGGTTGAACGACACCTGCAGCTTGCGGCCGGTCTCCTTGACCTTCCTCACCATCGCGGCCGCGTCGGCCTCGCTCGTGGCGAGCGGCTTTTCGACCTGCACATGGATCCCCGACTCGAGGCACGCCATGACCGGCGCCAGATGCGCCCAGTCCGGTGTCGCCACATACACCACGTCCGGCTTTTCTTCGGCGATCATCTTCTCGTAATCCGAATACGTTTTCTCGAGCTTGAACTCAGCCTTGGCTCTCTCCAGGTTTGCGGGTTTGAGATCGGCGACCGCTGTCAGGCGCGCATTGGGGTTGCCCGCGAGCACGCGCGCGACGTTCGTCCCCATGATTCCGATCCCGATAATGTTGACTTTGAGCTGGTCCATGACGCGCTTGGGCTCCGGGGTTGGACTGCAAACCAACGAGCGTGTCCATCATCTCAACCCCCCGCCCCGTCTGGCAATCAAAATGCGAAGGTATTAAAATGCGAAGGTAGGCCGCGTTCGCCCAACGCGGCATCACATCATACTGCCCGCTTCAGCGGGCTGAACGGGTTGCCACCGGCTTCAGCCGGTGGTCAGCGATTCCTTGTTTTTTATATCAGCACGCTTCAGCGCGCTTCTCGGCCTTTGGCTTCAGCCCTTCCCCGTTTTTGAAATTCCTCTGTGTCTCTGATTCTCTGTGTCTCTGTGAGATGGAATTTTGTACGCATTTTGCATTCGATTTCACACCTTACGGCGTATTCGAAAATTTATCGCTCTCTTTTTTCAAACTTTCCTTCCCCTCCGGCGTCTTACATATCAGACTGGTTGTCTGGAGTCTCTCACATGGCCGATGCCCCTGAATCTCCACGCAGGAAATTCCGCTGGCGACTGTGGCTTGTTTTATTTCCGTTGCTTCTAATCGCCTTACCCACTTTTTTGATTTATATTGCCGGCATTTGCGCGAACCACACGAGAATCCCTCCGGAACTCGAAAAGCCGCCGCAAATCTTTCTCTTTCAGCCGCAGACCACCGCAATCACGACGACCACAAGCAAAGCGTTCGGCCTCCACATCATTCCCGCCCACCGCGTCCGCGCCGAAACCGACACCACGAACTACGACTACCCCGCGTTTCTCGAGGCCGAATTGCGCGATAACCCCAACCTCGAAGGCGCCCGCAAATACCTCGAGCTGAGCCGCTGGTTCAAAGATGCCAACAACCGCGAAGATCTCTATGAGTTCAATATTGACCGGGAACACGGGGGCAGGTTGTGGAATCCCGGCAAGCCTTTGCCGGTAGCCATTGCCGACTGGCTGACCTCGCACACGGAGCTCGTCGCCCGGTTCATTGATTTTGCAAACACCCCCGGCCTGCCGGTGCGTTCGATCGAGCTGATCGCCGCCGATCCCCGCCCCGATGCGATTCCTTCGATAGAATACTTCACCGTCCTCGGCGTGCACGTGCTCTCAGCGGAAGGCGAGCGCCGTGTTGAGGCGGGCGACATCGCCGGCGCCGAAACCGCTTGGCGCGCTGCGATCCAGTTGTCGATCATCATCGGCCGGGAGCCCCAATACTGGCGCGCTTACGCCGTTTCCGAGCCGCTCATGGCAATGGCGCGCTGGCTCGATCGCCCCATCACGCGCGAGCAACTGCTGCAACTGCGCGCCCAGCTCGATGAGATTCACCGCTCGTTGTTTCCACCCGGCGGCCACTCCGAATACATGCGACTTTATTGCTCGGCCCAGCGCAAGGAGCTGATCGCGAGTCTGAACCAGCCGTGGAACAGTCGCGTCTTTGGCTGGGATTTCAAGGACCGGTATCACGAATTTTTCCTGAGCACGAGCTTTGTCGAAGTGCCGCGCCTCGACGTCATGGCATACCGCGCCGCTCTTGCAATCAAAACCAAATCAAGGGGCGCGCAGATCGTGCGAGAGTTCGATCAGAATATCGCCGAGCTGACGCGCATGATGACCGCGCCGTGGGCGGAGATCGTAAGGCGCCCGCCCGTTTTGAAAATCGACCGATGGGCCGAGGATTACTACCGGGGATTCGTCAGTTTCAGGGCGCCCTATCATGCGCCTCGCATGTCTGCCCTCCTCTACGAGACGCGCTTCAACCTGTTCCGAGCCGCGGTTGAGCACAAATTAAACTCGCAGCCGCCGCCGCGCATCGCCGACCGTGAATCGCCGTGGCGCGATCCATACACCGAACTGCCGCTCCAAACTATCGAAACCACGTCGCACACGCTGCGCATCTACAGCCCCGGCCCCGACCTCATCGACCAGCACGCGCAGATCGAATACGACCCGACGAACACGACCTCCCCCGGCGACGTGCTGATAGAGATCAAGCAATCCCGGTAGGCCGCGTTTGCCAAACGCGGTTTTACATCATGATGCCCGCTTGAGCGGGCTGAACGGGCTGCCATCGGCTTTGTATCTGTCTGGCGTTTCGGCATCAGATATTCCGAGGGCCCGGTGGAACGCGCGCGCTGAAAGCGCAACAAGAAAATAGCCTGGGGCAAAGCGAAGCGACGCCCCAGGTAAGTCGCAAAACATCCATGAGCTCTGAAAGAGCGGAAGAAACCGCTCCGGCCAATTCTTTCGCGCCTTCAGCGCTCTCTAAGTTTTGGAATCTTATCCTGGGGCGTCGCTTCGCTTTGCCCCAGGCTGTTATCTCTCGCGCCTTCAGCGCTCTGGTAAACACCGCAATTCGGTCACGCCCAGCCCCTACGAACCTATTCCGAAAACAATTCCATCTGCAAATGCGCCGGCGTTTTCTTGCCCATGTGTTCGAATGCGCGCGGCGTCGCCACTCGCCCGCGCGGCGTGCGCGCCAAAAATCCGATCTGAATCAAATACGGCTCGAACACGTCGATCAGCGTGTCCTCTTCCTCGCCGATCGCGATCGCCAGCGTATTCAGGCCGACCGGCCCGCCGCCGAACTTGTCGATCAACGTCTCCAGCAGCATCCGGTCCATCGGGTCAAGCCCGAGCTGATCGACCTGCAACAATTTCAACGCGGCGAATGCCGCCTCCGCCGAAAGCTTGCCGTCGCCGCGCACCTGCGCCCAGTCCCTCACGCGCCGCAGCAGCCGGTTGATGATGCGCGGCGTGCCGCGCCCGCGCCGCGCGATCTCGGCCGCGGCTTCGGGCTCGATCTTCGCCCCGAGCAGCCCCGCCGACCGGTGCACGATCTTTTCCAAATCCTGCTGGTCGTAGAAATTGAGCCGGAACATCATGCCGAACCGCGTCCGCAGCGGCGCCGTCAGCATCCCCGTGCGCGTCGTCGCCCCCACCAGCGTGAACGGCGGCAGCGCCAGCTTGATCGACTTGGCGTGCGGCCCCTCGCCAATCAAAATATCGATCTTGAAATCCTCGAGCGCCGGATACAGGCACTCTTCGACGACGCGCGACAGGCGGTGGATTTCATCGACAAACAGCACGTCGCCTTCGCTCAAATCGGTCAGGATTGCGGCCAGGTCGTCCTTGCGCTCGAGCAGCGGCCCGCTCGTCGTCTTGATCGTGCTGCCCATCTCGTTGGCGATGATGTGCGCAAGCGTCGTTTTCCCCAATCCCGGAGGCCCATACAGCAGCACATGGTCGAGCGCCTCTTTGCGCCCGCGCGCCGCCTCGATCGCCAGCCCCAGCTGCTCGATCGTCTCGCGTTGGCCGACGAACTCGGCCGTCGAGGTCGGCCGCAGCGACCGGTCAAGCTCCGCCGGCTCGTCCTCGCCGCGCAGTCCTGACATGATCCCCTGTTTCTTATTCGGCTCGTTGGCCATGGCGCTCCTCCGGCACATAGTTAAGATCAGCGCGCAGGCAGAGTCAAACGCGGAGTGCGGAACACTCGCGAGTGCTTGCAGTCTGTCCATCTTCATTTTGCCGGGGTCGCATTCATCTCGAAACCGGTTTACCGGAGTATGTGTTTAGCCTGCGCAAGCCGATTCCAATTGAAAGGCTTGAGCGCCTGAGCGCCGAAGGCGCGAAAGAATAAAGCCTGGGGCGGAGCGCAGCGCAGCCCCAGGACAGCGATCCAAATCAGTCGCGAGCGCTGAAGGCGCGAGAGAAATCGGTTTCTTTCGCGCTGTCAGCGCAAAAATTCGGATTAGCCGCGCTAAACGCATACTTACCGGTTCGATCATTCATTCGAAAACGTGCAAAGACAACTCGGCGCTGAGGCCTCATTCAAATGCTGAGTGGGAGTTATAACTGCAAACCTGGTTGACAAGACGATACCCGATCACGATGATTCGATTACTAATCACCTGTCCGCCTCAACACACTCCTCGGGAGGTATTGTGCTATGTATCAGCACCCAACCGGCAATTACCGGCGTTCCTGCATGTATTGCGTGATCGCATGTTCTCTCTGCCTGGCGGCGATCGCCGTTTATGGCGCGGCGCCGAAGAAAACCAGCGTGCCGGCACGGCCGGATATTTCCGCACAGCTCGACGAGGCTTCGGTGGCCGTTCGCGCCAAATACAAGGATGTGGCCGACCTGAAGCACACCGAGCCGTATTTCGGGCTCGACGGTCAATGCTGTGCCTTGTCGCTGCAGTTTGCCTTTGCGGCGCGCGAGGCCACACTTGCCATTATTTATGACCTGGGGCCCGACCGTCACGGCATTACCGCGGCCTGGGAAGGCGCGCCGATGGAGTGCGACGCGGACATGCTCGCGAGGGCGCGCGAGAGCGTCCGCGAGCGCTTCGGCATCGACGTCGCCCTGCCTGCATGGATTTATTGGACCGGCGATGTGACGCAAACGTGGGCAATCTATGAAAATGACCAATCGCGCATCGCATGCAATCTGTCCGATTTCAGGGCGCTCACATACGAACAGTTCGTCGCGCAGGCCGCCCTGTTGAGCGTTCGGAAGCCGGCGCTCAGCGTCCCCGCCGCGCCAACCGGGTTCACCGCCTCGGACGGCGCCTACGCCGACAAAGTTGTCCTGACCTGGGCTCCGGTGAGCGGCGCGACGCTTTACAAGATTTATCGCAGCACGACGAACAGCATCTACACCGCAGCGCAGATCGGCACAGACTCCGCGCCGCCATACGAGAACAGAACATGCGCGGCCGGGATCACATACTATTATTGGGTCAAGGCGAGTAACAGCGCCGGCGACAGCGGTTTCAGCATAAGCAACAGCGGTTACCGCGCGCTTGTCACCCCGAACGCACCAACCGGCTTGACCGCCAGCGACGGCATCTACACCGATAAAGTGGTTGTCAACTGGCAGCCCGTGAGCGGCGCGACGCTCTACAAGGTTTATCGCGGCACGACCAGCAACGTCTCCGATGCCGTTCAGATCGGAACCGACTCCGCCCCGCCGTTCGAAAATAAAACAGGCACGCCGGGGATGTCCTATTATTATCGAGTCAAGGCCTGCAACTACGCGGGGGACAGTTGGTTCAGCAATGGCGACTACGGCTATCGCAAGCCGGTCGTGCCATCGGCTCCTGCCAGTGTAAACGCCACGGACGGCACCTACGCCGACAAGGTCGTTGTGAGCTGGCCGGCCGTGACTGGCGCGACCCTCTACAAAATTTACCGCGGCACAACCAGCAATAGCGGCGATGCTGTTCAGATTGGAACCGACTCCGCATCTCCATTCGAAAACAAAACCGGCACGGCCGGGAAAACCTATTATTACTGGGTCAAGGCTTGCAACGGCGCCGGCGACAGCGGTTTCAGCAACGGCAACAGCGGCTATCGCAAGCTCACCACGCTCGCGGCGCCCACGAACGTGAGCGCCTCCGACGGCGCCTACGCCGACAAGGTGGTCGTCAACTGGTCGTCCGTGAGCGGCGCAACGGGATACAAAATCTACCGCGCCACGACCGGCAACAGCGCCGACGCGATCGAGATCGGCACCGACACGTCCTCGCCGTACGAAGACAAGACGGGATCGGCTGGGAAAACCTACACCTACTGGGTCACGGCCACCAACGGCTCCGGCCAGGGCGGGTTCAGCGCCGGCAACAGCGGCTACCGGATCTCCTTCACCGGCACGTGGACGATCGACGGCCACATCGACGCGGACGCGGATGGCTATGATTACACCGAGCAGATCGACGACGAAACGGTACGCGTTTATTCCGACAAGACGTTCGAAGACAGCTGGGGATCTGGTGGCACATGGTCATCGTCCGGCTCCACCATCACGCTCCGATACAGTTCAACGTATTTCGAGGATATCGCCTGGGAATGGTTCGGATTCGATCTGGACGTGATCTCGAGTTCGTCGAATCACCTTACGTTCACCGGAAAAATCGACGGCAACGCCATCACCGGCGGCACGATCGACGGCTATCTCAAGGCCGAATACTATGGCGACACATACACCATCGACATCGGCGGCTCGTGGCATGCGGACAGATGACTGGCGCCATGATGACTGGGAACGATGAGAATCAACAAGGGACGAGGCCGACACCCCGTCCCTTGTTCATCGCTCATCAATCGCCGTTCGTCAATTCAGCGTTGGCGTGAAGTGCACCTTCTTGACCGTGACCGCGTGCACGGTGATGCCTTCGAGCTCCTTGCGGCCCATCGGCTGCAGCGCCTTGCTCGTGAGGATCTCCAGTCGCGGCCGCCACCGCGCCCCGTCCGGAATCTGTGTCTTCGTCTTGCCGTGCGTGTAGAAGAAGCAGCAGTATTTCTGCGGCGTTGCGTAGCGCGGCAGGCTGATGCCGCGGATCATCTTCGGCCTCACGCCCCCGCTCATGTCGGGCGTGTTCGGCACGGCGAAGTTGTCGGTCACCAGTTCGCCCGTCAGCGTGTCGGCGCCGACGCGGATCACGTCCGGCCCGTTGACCTCCGACGACACCGTCGGGGCGCTCAGCAGGAACTCGATGTAATACAGCTGATCGGGAACCCACTTGATCGGGTAATTATCCAGGTAATTCGGCGGCGTCTTCGTGAGGTCGATCTTGTTGTCGCCCGGCCGGAACATCGTGAGCGTCCCGCTCGTCCAGTCGGTCGCCGGCGAGATCGTTACGCTCCCGTCGCTGTTGAACTTGGCCTTGGACCCCTGGCCGCTCACGTCAAGCCCCCACGCGCTCGGCGACGACGGGTTCACCGCCGCATCGACGAACTTGTTGACCGAATACGTCAGCTCGTCGGTGACCATGTTGCCGATCGGGTGGTTCCAGATCCTGATATTCTGCACCGTAATGTCGGCCGGCGTGGCGCTCTTGGGCGATCCGGGCATCCCCATCAGCCGCCAGCTCAGGCTGAATTCGCGGTTCATCATGTCGGGAAGATTGTTGAAGCCGTACGTGCTGTTCGAGAACTGCGGCGTCCGCATCTGCGTCGGCATCAAATACGCCCTGAACTCGTAGCGCCCGACCCCCGCCACCGGCGAGTTGGCGCCGCCTTCGTTATCGACGAAAATCGTCTCGCCGCCGTATTCGTTCTGCCCGTGCTGGCCGTCGGTCGAGAAGTTCTTGAACACGACCATCCACGTCGGCGTCTTGAACGCCTCCATGTTCGTCGTCGTGACCTTGCCCCGGATTTCGGTGACGTTGTCCATGATGAACGGCGTCCGGAACCCGGCATACCGGCACACCCAGCTCCCGTCGTCGTTGCTCACGCGGCGCCCGCTCATGCCCATGGCATTGTTCGTTTTCGCCGCGAGCCCACCCCACTTGTAGAACCAGAAGTGGTCATCGACGATCTTCCTGAAATCGATCTTCGTCATCGTATAATCTCGGCCCGGAATTGAGCTTTCGTGATTGTTCCACGTAATGATTGTAAGCGGCCGCGACGCCGTCACCGTCGTCCCGTTGGACGCATACAGAATGATCGTCGTCGTTTCGCTCGTCACCTTCGACCCGTCATCTTTTCCGGGTTCGGGGTATGGTCCGCGTCCGCCGCCCACGCTGATCGGCGAATATTTGTTGTTGCGAATCGCGACCACCGGACACGAGCCGGGGTCGCACGGATCGGAATTCAGGTCGATCCGGCATTCGCGTGGCGGATCGACAAGATTGTCAACCAATGGATCGACCGGCTTGGCCCCGTTCAGCAGGAGGGCTTTATCCGGGTTGCTGAACGACCACCTGATGGCGCCCGCAGTGGTGTTCGCGTCGAACGCCATCGAGCTGAGCCGGAACGCCATCTTGAACACAAACAGGTTGGCCGCGTATTCTTCGCCGACGATGTAGGTGGTGTCATCGATGTCGAACACCGGCGCCTGGATTTTCGTCGCCGTCTGATCGGCGGCCCTCGCCCCCATCGCTGACACCGCGCACAGTGCCAGCACCACCGCCCCTCGAACAAACAACCTTCTCATCGTTCTCTTCCTTTCTTCAAAAGGCGCTTGTTGATCGTGACGCTGTCGATATCCCGCGCTGGTGTTGCGCCCGATTGATTTACCCCGTTCCTGTGTTGCGATAAACGAAATCCTCCTCTCGTGCGCCGCTCATTTTGGTCAGGGGCTCAGACGTCAGTTTGCCCAACCCCATGCACCTTTTCCCCAAACTCTTCACCACGCTGCACGCAAACGGCTTTCATTCCTCACCATTCATCATTTCCCGAAATGTACTTTCTTGACCATGACGCTGTGGACCGTGATCCCGGCGGTGTTTGTCGCGCGTCCGACCGGATTCAGGTCGTGGCTCGTCAGGATATCGAACCGCGGCCGCCACCGCGCGGCGCCGGGGATCCGCGATTTCGTGACGCTGCCGGTGTGGAAAAAGCACGCGTATTTTTGCGGCTCGCCCAATCGCGGCGTGCTCAGGCCGCGCGGGCTTTTCTCGTTGAACCGCCCTCCGCTCAGGTCCGGCGTGTTCGGCACGGCGAAGTGGTCGCACACCAGTTCGCTTGTCAGCGTGTCCGCGCCCACCCGGATCACGTCCGGCGCGTCGAGCTCGGCCGCCTCGCTCGGCGCGCTTGCCGTGAACTCGATATAATACGTCGCGTTCGCCACCCACGGGATCGGCCAGTTGTCGTTGTTGCATGCCGTGTCGCCCACGCCGCTCAGGTTCGTCACGGTGTCCCCCGGCCGGAACATCACGTTGGTCCCGTCGTTCCAGTCCTTGGCCGGCGCGATCGTCACACTGCCGTCGGCGTTGAACGTCGCCGTGGCCTCCTGGCCGCTCACTTCAAGCGCCCACGCGTTCGTCGTCGCGGTCGAATTCGCGTCGGCGAAGCGATCGACCGAATAGACGACCTCATCAACGACCATGTCCTTGAGGCTGTGCCGGTAAATCTCCAGCTTGTCGAGGCACACGGTCGCCGGGTCCATGACCTTCGCCGACTCGTAAGCCGGCAGGCTCAGCACGCGGAACATCACCCGCATGTCGTTTCGCCAGTCCAGCGGCGGGGAAAAGAATCCGCTCTTCGCGCTCGCGAATTGCGGCGCCTGCATCGCGATCGGCATCAGGAACGCCGTGAACTCCGAGCGCCCCACGCCGGGGATCGGCGAGTTGGCGCCGCCCTCGTTGTCGAGGAAGAACACCTCGCCGCCGTATTCGTTCTGCCCCTCCTGCCCGCTCGCCGAGATGTTGTCATAGACGAGCATCCACGTCGGCGTCGCGAACGCCTTGCGGTTGTTGGTCGAGACCGTCGCCCGCACCTCGATTACCGAGTCTGCCGCCAGGTTCACGAACCCGTACGGCGACGCCCAGTTGCCGTCATCCTCGCCCCGATGGTGGCTCGTGATGCACATTCCCTTCCGGCTTTCGTCGGTGCCGGGCCCCTTGGATTGCTTGAACACCCACTCGTTGGGGATTCTTTCCCGGAAGTCGTTCGCCCAGATGAGGTTCCCACGGTTGGGCTCGTCGTTTGTCTTCCCGTCGCTCCCCCGGGCAAGCGGCGCCGTGGTCTGACTCGCGGCCCCGAGCGCACACGCCATGACCATCACGAGAAAAACCAGTACTTTTCCGCCGACCGCTTTTCTCATCAACGCCTGCCCCTCATCTCATTTCATCTTCCATCTCTCATCTTTCATCTTTCATCATTTACTAAAGTGCACCCTCTTGACCGTCATGCTGTTCACGGTGATCCCGCCAAGGTTTGTCGCGCGACCCATCGGCTGCAGCGTACTGCTCGTCAGGATTTCGAACCGCGGCCGCCAGCGCGCCCCGTCGGTGATCGTCGTCCTGCTCACACTGTGCGTGTAAAAGAAACAGCCGTATTTCTGCGGCGTGCCCGTCCGCGGCATGCTCACGCCGCGATAAATCAATTCCGTGTAAGCCCCGTGGCTCAGGTCCGGCGTGTTCGGCACGGCGAAGTTTACGCCGCATAACTCCGAGGTCAACGTGTCCGCGCCCACCCGGATCATGTCCGGCGGATTCACCTCGTCAAACGCCGACGGCGAGCTCAGCATGAACTCGATGTAATAAAGCCTGTCGGCGACCCACTCGATCGGCCAGTTGTCCCGGTATTGGGTCGGATCGAACGGGTAATCGATGCTGGCGTTGAGGTCCCCCGGCCGGAACATGATCACCGTGTTCTGCGACCAGTTTGTCGTCGGCAGGATCGAGACCGCCCCGTTCTTATAGACCGTCGTGGCCCCCTGCCCGCTCACTTCCATCTGCCACGCCGCCGGCGACGTCGGCGACACCTTCGGATCGACGAACTGCGCGACTTCATACGCCGTCTCGTCCACGCGCATGTCCGAGAGGCCGTGCTTCATGATCATCAGGCCATCCCAGCAGACCATGCCCGCGTCATACTGCGCGCCGTAACTGGTTCCCACGTCGAGCACCCGCAGGCTGATGCGCATGTCGTTGTCGGCATCGACGCGCGGATTGAAATAGCCCTCCTGCGAGTCGGCGAACTGCGGCGTTTGCATCGCGACCGGCATCAGGACGCATGTGTATTCGTAACGCCCGGTCGGCCCCCCGATCGGCGTGTTGGCCCCGCCCTCGTTGCCGAGGAAGAAATACTCGCCCCCGTATTCGTCGTGCCCCTTGCCGGTTCCGATGTTGTCATAGACCAGCGTCCACAGCGGCATGCTATACACATTCGTCTGGTTGGTCGTCACGACCAGCCGCACTTCCCAGACGCTGTTTGGCGTCAGTTGGACCACTCCGTAGGGGCTCGTCCACGCGCCGTCGTTGTCGCCGGCCGAGCCGACCGTGATGCACAGTCCGCTGGACGTGACGCTTGGGACGGCATTGCCCTGCGTGTAATTGACATAAGACCAGCCATACGGCGGGCGCGGATCGGGCGGCCAATCGTGCACGCACCCCGACAGCCGGTCGAACCCGTTGTCGAGCGTATAGACGATGATCGATCGTCCGTTCTCCAGCGAGACCGTCGTGCCGTCCGAGCAATAAAGCATCACGACGCCCGAGTCGATGAACGTCGGCGGATTGGACCTCGTCGATCCGAAACGGTCCGAATACGGCCCCACCCCGCCCGCCTCGTTCAGCGGTGAACGCAGGTTGTCGCGGAACGTGATCGTGCGCGGCCCCGTCTCGTCCAGCGGATCCTTTTGCGTGTCGAGCCGTTTCGCGGCCGGCGGATTGACCAGGTTATCCACGGCCGGATTCACCGGCTCCGCCCCGTTGATCCGGTAAACCCCGCCCGGGCTGCTGTAACTCCAGATGAGCGCGCTCGGGCTTGTGTTGTCGTCCTGCCCGATAAAGTCCAGGTTGATGGCGTCCGGAAAGACAAAGATATTGGCGGCCGAAGCCCCTTCCGCGTCGCCGATGACCACGTCCGGCGTGTCGCCGACCATGGGGGGATAGTTGATTGCCGCGAATCCGCTGCCGCACGTCATGACGAAGAGCAGCGCGATCGCCGGGTAACGGGTCAGACTGGCCATCGTTGCGCCTCCCTGGGACACAATCAATGAAACCGTGCGCGCGATGCGCCCGCGGCCTCCCACCCCGTTTGTTCTGATACAGCCGATTACAAAATGAGATTCAATCGTTTACCAACAAAGAAGTATAGAGTCCTGTTCGCAACGCTGTCAACCGCCCCCCCGACGATTGTCTTGACGAAGTCGTGCTCGTCTTGCCGGCCGAAGCTATGGCGAAGGCTGGAATCCGAATCCGGCAAAGCCGGAACACAACTGTTTCACTCCGTCCGGCCATTGGGGGCCATACGAATTCAGTCCAAACCCAAGCCCCGGCAAGGGGCGATAGAACCAAACACTTCCAAATTTCTGTCGCTCCCGCCGGGGCTCGGAAGAATGATAAATCAGCATTCCCCAGGGTGGACGCCCCGGGCTACTATCCGTTAGAATCTTGTTTTCCTGACAAGATTTTTGAACAGGAGG
>JAJFUE010000211.1 GCA_021372575.1 bacterium
TTCGATCGCAATGCCGAGCCGGCGCACGGCCAGCGGGTATTCGGCGCGGCAGTATATGTAACCGTCGGTGGCCCCGGTCGCATGCGCGCAGATGATCATGCCCTCGATGACCGAGTGCGGGTCGCCTTCCAGCGTGGAGCGGTCCATGAACGCGCCGGGGTCGCCCTCGTCGGCGTTGCAGACGATATATTTGGTCTTCGCGTCGCCCTTGCCGGGGTTCTGCGCGACGAGCTGCCACTTGCGGCCCGTGCTGAAGCCGGCGCCGCCGCGCCCACGCAGGCCCGAAGCCAGGACGGTCTCGATGATCTCGGCGGGCTTCATCGTGAGGGCTTTTTTGAGCGCGCCATATCCGCCCGCCGCGATCGATTCGTCAATTGATTCGGGATTAATGACCCCGCAATTGCGGAGCACGATCTTTTTCTGCCGGCTCAGGAAGCGATGGGCGTCGGTGTCTTCGGCGTTGGCATTCAGGATGGCCGCCTCGACCGGCCGGCCGCCGATCACATGTTCATCGAGGATTCTGCGCGCCACCTGCTCGTCCACCGAGCCGTACAGCGTGCGGGTGCCGTCTTCGTCCACGACCTCGACCAAAGGCTCGGCGTAGCACATCCCCGCGCACGAGGTGATGTCGAGCTCCACGCGGGAAGCGATCGCCCGCTCATTAATCTGGCGTGCAAAAAACTCGTGAATATGCCTGGCGCCGGCAGCGATCCCGCAGCTTCCCAGTCCCACGATGATCCGACATGTATTCTCGGGTGTGACGTTCACCTCACTCGCTCACTTTCACACGTTTTACCGGTCACTGGAATGATTCCCCGCGCGTCCGCATCAAGCGGACAATTATGCCCTGTCATTTTTAACGCGAATGATATCAGACGTCAAGGGCGCGGATCGGCATTCGGCTGCGCCAGATCGGCCCGCGCATCGCCAGTTTCGCTGAAACCGTATGTGTTTAGCGTCTCAGGGGACTCCGAAGCGCTGAAAGCGCGAAATAATACAGCCTGGGGCAAAGCGCAGCGACGCCCTAGGATGATAAGTCGCCACAATGAACCGGAGCGCTGAAGGCGCGAGAGAAATCCTTTCTTGCGCTCTTTCAGCGCTTGTTGCCCCTTCCGCGTTACCTGGGGCGGCGCTTCGCACTGCCCCAGGCTATTTTCTCTTGCGCCTTCAGCGCAAATATCGAATCAAGCACGGCTAAACACATACCTGAAACCGAAAAAAAAGGGACGTTCACCTTAATTAATTTTTGAAATTCGGTTCCGACTGTCAGAATTCGTTGTCATCGTCTTCGGGCCGGATCTCCAGCGCCACCAAGTCACGCCAGACGGCTAGGGTGGGCTCGTCCGCGCCGGGAATAAAAGGGACGTTCACCTTGATTAATTTGTGAAACTCGGTTCCGGTTGCTTCAATTTCTGATATTTCCGAATTCGGCGTTGAGTCAGGGATGATGCGACGCCGATTTTTTATGATGGTTGTTTCAAATCCTGGCCTTTGTCAAACAGGTGAGTCTCATCGAGTTTGACTTTCGTCACCTCACTCGATCACTTTCTTCAAAGCTTTCTTCAGCTGGAGCGGGTCGAGGTTGCCGATTGCCTGGTCGCCGACCATCATCACCGGCGCCAGCGAGCAGCAGCCGATGCAGGCCACCGTTTCGATGGAATATTTGCCGTCCTCGGTCGTGCCGCCGACCTCGGTCTTGAGCTCGTCGCATAGGGCGTCGAGCACGGCGGCGGCGCCGCCTACGTGGCAGGCCGTCCCGATGCAGACCTTGATCGGGTGCTTGCCGCGCGGCTTGAAGCGGAACTGCGAGTAGAACGTCGCCACCCCATACAGCTCGGCCTTGGAAAATTCCGCGTGGCGGCAGACCTCCTTGAGCAGGTCGAGCGGAAGGTATCCGTGCCGCTTCTGGATCTCCTGCAGGATCGGGATCGCCATCTCTTTGCCGGCGCCGACGGCCTCGACGATCTCCCTGGCTTCCGCGCCGAACTTCTTGCGCGCGTTCTCTTCGCATTTACACGTTTTATCGGTCATTGGAAATGTCCCTGTGCGTCCACATCAAGCGGACTGTTTAAGCTATATCGTTTAACGGAATGACAAGAGATGTCAAGGGCACGGATCAATTTCGGCCATTTCGGGGATGTGTTCTCTTTTTGTTTTTGGGCTCGGTAACCGCTCAACGCAATGGCTGGGGATTCATCGAGACCGCGGCTTCGGCAAGCTGAAGCCTGCACTCCAAACAAGAAATTATGTTAGAAATTCGTTAAGATCGTGAAGCGCCGTTGATTCACGGCGGATTTAATGTATTGATGGAGTGAGCAGGGGTTTGTTTTTCGGCAACGAGACGAGGACGGTCCATGCAAGCCAAGACGATTCTTGTGGTCGATGACGAAAAGGATATCCGCGAACTGGTCCGGTATAACCTGGCCCGTGACGGATACAAGGTCGAGTGCGCGGCGTCGGGCGAGGATGCGCTGCGGCTGACACGATCGGTCGCGCCGGATTTGATCGTGCTCGATCTGATGTTGCCGGGAGTTGACGGCCTCGAAGTGTGCAAGCGGCTCAAGGCGGACCGGCAGACCGCGGCCGTGCCGGTCATCATGCTGACCGCCAAGGGCGAGGACGCCGACGTGGTCGCCGGGCTCGAGCTTGGCGCGGACGATTACGTCATCAAGCCGTTCAGCCCGCGGGTGTTGCTGGCGCGCGTTCGCGCAGTGTTGCGGCGCGGCGAGGAGCCCGCTGAAGCCGAACCGGCAATCATTCATCGCGGCGATCTGCTCATCGACCCGGCGCGGCATCAGGTGACCGTCAGCGGCGAGCCGGTCACGCTGACCGCGCTTGAAATGCGCGTGCTGATCGCGCTGGCGCGCCGGCCGGGCCTCGTTTTGACGCGTTACCAGATCGTCGATGCCTCGCAGGGCGAAGGCGTCGGCGTGACCGATCGTTCCGTCGATGTGCATATCGTCGCCCTTCGGCGCAAGCTTGGCGCGTGCGGGCCGCTGATCGAAACCGTGCGCGGGATCGGCTACAGGTTCAAGGAATGAGGCTCAGCAACCTCCGACTCTCCTGGAACATTTTTTTTGTGTTCCTGTTCGTGATCGTCCTGTGCGTGGTGGTCGTGGGGGAATTTGCGCTTCATTCGCTGCACGATTCGTATCTCGATGCGCAGAAAGACGGCTTGCGTTCGATCGCGCAACTGGCGCGCCGCGATGTCGGCATGACTCCCGCCGACCCCGCTTTGATCGTGCAACAAATCGCGGCCGATGCCGGCGCGCGCATCACGATCGTGCTGCCGGACGGCCGCGTCGTCGCCGATTCAGAGGAAAATCCAGCGCGCATGGAGAATCACGCGAACCGCTCCGAGGTTCAGGCCGCGCTCCGCGGCCGCGTCGAGCCGGCAATTCGTTTCAGCCATACGCTCAACACGGACATGCTCTATCTGGCTGTTCCGCTCGAGCAGGGCGGCAAAGTCATTGCCGTTGTCCGCGCCGCCCGCCCGCTCTCAGAAATCCAGCAGCGGGAAACGGCGGTTCGGCTCACGTTGTGGCGCGGCTGCATTCTGGGCGCGCTGATTGCCGCGCTGGTATCGCTGTATCTCGCCAAAAGGATCAGCCGCCCGATCGAGCGCATTCGCCGCGCCGCGGAGCGTTACGCGGCGGGCGACTACTCGAATCGCATTTACATGACGCGTCCGCCCGAATACGTCGAGCTTGCCAAGTCGATGAACCGCATGGCGCGCGAGATGGACCGCCGGCTGCATGAAATCACCCGGCAGCGCAACGAGCGCGACGCGATCCTCGCCGGGATGCGCGAGGGCTTGCTGGCGGTCGATCGCGACGAGCGCATCGTGCTGATCAATCCCGCGGCCGGTGAGATGCTGGGCATCACGCCCGCCGATGCGGTCGGCCATCTCGTTCAGGAGACGCTGCGTAACCCCGAGCTGCAACGCTTCGTCACGCACGCGCTGGCCGCGGAATCGAACGCCGCCGATGAGATCCTGTTGCATTGGCCGGGCGGCAAGATGGTGCTGGCGGCCAGTTCGCCCCTTAAAAATGGCGATGGCGCGCACGCCGGCCTGTTGCTGGTCCTGAACGACGTCACGCGGCTGCGTCGGCTCGAGAATTTGCGTCGCGAGTTCGTCGCCAATGTGTCGCACGAGCTGCGCACGCCGATCACGTCCATCAAGGGCTTTATCGAGACGCTGCGCGACGGAGCGCTGAGCGACCCCGAGGCGGGTCCGCGCTTCCTGGAGATCATTGCGCGGCAGGCCGACCGGCTGAACGCGATCATCGAGGACCTCTTGGCGCTGTCGCGGATCGAGCGCGAGGCCGAGCGCCACGCCATCGAGCTGTTCCCCTGCGAGCTCAAGCCGCTGCTGGAACACACGATCCTGCAGTTCGCGCCCCAGGCCGATGCCAGGGAAATGAAGCTCGAATTGGAATGCCCCGAAAAATTATCCGTTCGCGCAAACGCGCAGCTTCTCGAGCAGGCGGTCAGCAACCTGATCGACAACGCGATCAAATACAGCCAGCCCGGCAAAAGCGTGCGTGTCGCCGCCGAAGCCGGCGAGCATGTTTCCATCCGCGTGATCGACGAGGGCGTCGGCATTCCCGCCGAGCACCTGCCGCGCATCTTCGAGCGTTTTTACCGCGTCGATCCGGCGCGCAGCCGCGAAGCTGGTGGCACCGGCCTCGGTCTCGCCATCGTGAAGCACATCGTCCAGGCCCACGGCGGCCGGATCGATGTCGAAAGCAAACCCGGAATCGGCAGCACGTTCACGATCGTCATTTAAAACATCACGCAAAAGCGCAAAAATATACTCACGCAAAAGCGCAAAAGAATTTCAGAACCCGCAAAAGATTCTTCAGTTCATTCCGTACTACTATCCGTCGGAATCTTGTTTTTCTAACAAGATTTTATGGTCTGCCCTTGGTGTCCGGCGTGTTGCGCTCAACAGCTTTTTGCGCTGCCCGCTTCAGCGGGCTGAACGGGTTGCCACCGGCTTCAGTCGGTGGTCAGCGTATCTTTATATTTTGGTTCAGCACGCTTCAGCGCGCTTTTCGGGCCCGGCTTCAGCCATCGAATTGCTGGAACTTTTCGTGTCTTTTGTGTTCTCTCTTTCGTGCCTTTCGTGACCTGAATTTGGTTCTGAATCTTCTCTTTCGCGCTTTTGCCCTTTTGCGTTTTTGCGCGATGTATTTTGCTTTCCTAACACAATCCTAACAATCGGCTCACGATGCCCTCATTCTGCTCTGGGAATCTGTTGCTGAAGAGATGTGCGCGATAAAAACTCGAGGAGGACTCAGATGAGGCGATTGTTGGCCGTGTTGACGATGCTGGCTTTGGTGAGTGTGGTTCATGCGCAGGGCGTCACGATCACCGGCGCGGGCGCGACCTTCCCGTATCCGCTTTACGCCAAGTGGGCTTACAATTATCAGCAGAAAACCGGCGTCAAACTGAATTACCAGTCGATCGGCTCCGGCGGCGGCATTGCGCAGATCAAGGCCGGGACGGTCGATTTCGGCGCGTCCGACGCGCCGCTCACGCCAGACGAGCTTTCCACGTCGGGCCTCATCCAGTGGCCGATGATCATGGGCGGCGTCGTGCCGGTCGTCAAGCTCGACGGCTTCGGCGCCAATCAGCTCAAGCTCTCGGGCACAACGCTTGCCGGAATTTTCCTCGGCGCCATCAAGAAGTGGGACGACCCCGCGATCAAGGCCGACAATCCCGGCGCGGCCTTGCCTTCGCGCGCGATCACCGTCGTGCACCGCGCCGACGGATCCGGGACGACCTGGATCTTCACCAATTACCTGAGCAAGGTCGCGCCGCAATGGAAGGCGAAGGTCGGCAACGAGAAGTCCGTTGCATGGCCGACCGGCGTCGGCGGCAAGGGCAACGAAGGCGTCGCCGCCTACGTGCAGCGCATCAACGGTTCGATCGGCTATGTCGAATACGCCTACGCGCTGCAGAATAAAATGGCGACCGTGATGCTCAGGAACAAGGCGGGCAAATACGTCGCGCCGACCGCGCAGACGTTCCAGGCCGCCGCGGCCGGCGCCGATTGGGAGCACGCCAAGAACTTCTACGTCGTCCTCACCGATCAGCCCGGCGAGCAGAGCTGGCCGATCACCGGCGCCTCGTTCATCCTCATGCGCAAAGAGGTCGTCAGGCCCGAGCACGCCCGCCAGATCCTTGCGTTCTTCGACTGGTGCTATCGCAACGCCGCCGCCGCCGCGGACCAGCTCAACTACGTGACGATGCCGGAGCCGGTCGTGAAACTTGTTGAGGATTCGTGGTCCGAAATCAAATCCAACAGTCAACCGGTGTGGAAACGCCAGTAGGTCGCTTCGGTCCGAAGCGACATGGAAAAGCAATCGACGAATATGGACCAAGCCGAAACCATCAATCCCGAACTGACCGGGGCTCAGCCGCGCAGACTGTCGATGGACATCGTCATTCACATCGCGGTCGCCGGCTGCGCCCTCATCGTTCTCTTGCTCATCTTCGCCATATTCATTGAGCTCGTCCGCGGTTCATCGCTCGTCTTTCACCGGCTCGGACTTGACTTCCTCGCGAAGTCGCAATGGAATCCGGTGACGGGTGAATTCGGTGCGCTGAGCAGCCTGTTCGGCACGGCGATGACGACCGTGATCGCGCTGGCGCTGGCGATCCCGCTCAGCCTCGCGATCGCGCTGTTCCTTGTTGAAATGGCGCCGCCGAAAATCGCGACGATCGTCGGCGGCGCCATCGAACTCCTCGCCGCGATTCCGAGCATCATCTACGGCATGTGGGGCCTGTTCTTCTTCGCGCCGTTCATGGCCGATCGCGTGCAGCCGCTCATCCAGCGTTTCACTGGACAATTTCCGCTGTTCAGCGGCCCGCCGATGGGCATCGGCATGCTGACGGCCGGCCTCGTCCTCGCGCTCATGGTCCTGCCATTCATGACCGCCATCACGCGCGACGTGTTTCGGATGATGCCGCCCGTGCTGCGCGAATCGGGCTTCGCGCTTGGGGCAACGACGTTCGAAGTGACGCGCAAGATCACGATCCCGCACACGATCCGCGGCATCATCGGCGCGACGTTCCTGTCGCTCGGGCGCGCGCTCGGCGAGACGATGGCCGTCACGTTCGTGATCGGCAACGACCACGGCATCGCGGCCTCGCTCTTCGCGCCCGGCAGCTCGATCGCCTCGACGCTCGCCAACGAATTCGCCGAAGCCTCCGAGCCGCTCTACCTGAGCGCGCTCATGGGCCTGGGCCTTGTGCTTCTCGTGATCACGCTGCTCGTTCAGGTCGTCGCGCAGCTGTGGCTTGGATGGATGCGCCGCGGCCGCGGAGGCAACGCATGAAACCGCGCTCGATGAATTCCCGCCGCTGGCTTGATGTCGCGATCAAGACGCTCTCGGGCGTCGCGGCGCTCGGCGGCTGCTTCATGCTCGGCTGGATTTTGTTCGTCCTCGTGGCGCGCGGCGCGGGCGCGCTCAACTGGGATTTCTTCACGAAGCTGCCGACCCCGCCGGGCGTCGAAGGCGGCGGCGTCGCCAATGCGATCGTCGGCACGCTCGCCATCACCGCCATGGCCGCGCTGGTTGGCGTTCCGCTGGGTATGCTCGGCGGCGTTTATCTGGCCGAGTTCGGACGCGGCACGCGCCTCGCCGCCGCGATCCGTTTCTCCGCCAACATCCTCATGGGCGTGCCCTCGATCATCATCGGCATCTTCGTCTATGCGATGCTGGTGCAGCCGATGGGACGCTTCTCCGGCTACGCGGGATCGTTGTCGCTCGCGATCATCATGCTGCCGATCGTGGTCCGCACCACCGAGGACATGCTGGCGATGGTTCCGGGATCGCTGCGCGAGGCCGCGATGGCCCTTGGCGCGCCGCGCTGGAAGGTAAGCTTCGGCATCTACTTCCGCGCCGCGAAAGCCGGCATCCTGACAGGCATTCTGCTGGCCGTCGCGCGCGTCAGCGGCGAGACCGCCCCGCTCCTCTTTACTTCGCTCAACAGCCCGTATTGGAACCGTTTCGATTCGGTCACCGGCGCCGCGCAGTCGTTCGCACAGCCGACGGCCAACCTCACCGTCACGATCTTCAATCAGGCAATGAGCCCGTATCCCGACTGGCAACAGTCGGCGTGGGCCGCCTCGCTGCTGATCACGTTCGGAGTCCTGGCGCTCACGATCGTCTCGAGGTTCATGCTGCAAAGGAGAAACGGATGATGATCGCAACCGAAACCGAAACGGATATGGAAACCATGGGCGGGAAGCAAGCGGAACAGATCGTCGAGAGGCCTGCCGCGGCGGCGAAGCCCGTCGCCATCCCGCCCAAGATCAGCGTGCGCGGGCTCGACTTCTTCTACGGTTCGCACCAGGCGCTGTTCGGCAACGACCTTGACGTCATGCCGAACCAAATCACCGCGATCATCGGCCCGTCCGGCTGCGGCAAATCCACGCACATCCGCACCTATAATCGCATTTACGATCTGTATCGAGAGCAGCGCGCGACCGGCGAAATCCTTCTCGACGGCGAGAACATTTTATCCGGCGCGATTGACACCCTCGAACTGCGCCGCCGCGTCGGCATGATCTTCCAGAAGCCCAGCCCGCTGCCGATGAGCATCTTCGACAACGTCGCCTACGGCCTGCGCCTGCATTACCGGATCAGCCGCGGCGAGCTTTTCGACAAGGTCGAGGGCGCGCTCAAGAAGGCCGCGCTGTGGGACGAGGTCAAGGACATCCTGAACCGGCCCGGCACGGCCCTTTCCGGAGGCCAGCAGCAACGCCTGTGCATCGCGCGCGCCATCGCCATCGAGCCCGAGGTGCTGCTGATGGACGAGCCCTGCTCGGCGCTCGACCCGGTCTCCACCGCGCGCATCGAGGACCTCATGATGGAGCTCAAGGAGCGCTACACGATCGTGATCGTGACGCACAACATGCAGCAGGCCGCGCGCGCAAGCGACACGACCGTGTTCATGTATCAGGGCCGCCTCATCGAAGTCGGCCCCACGCGCGACATCTTCACCAAGCCGCGCAACAAGCAGACCGAGGACTACATCACAGGAAGATTCGGATGAGTGGTAGGTCGGCTCTTTGTG
>JAJFUE010000001.1 GCA_021372575.1 bacterium
AGGATGAGAGTAACAGAGAAGTTATGAAAAAGTCACTTCCCTTAGCGACCCTTATGGCCCTTAGGAAACTTAATTTTTGAAAAAAATAAGAAAAAACAAATCGGCCGGCGCGTCTGAATGGGGTCAGTGTGGCGCGCCGGCCGATTTGAGTGTGTGTGAATCGCGATTTAGAACGAGTGCGCGAACTCGCGGATCAGGCGCAGCGCCTCGCGATAGGCAGTCTTGCTGCCGCGCCCGAGCGGCCCGAACAGATCACGCATGAGGTTGATCTCGTGCCCGGTCGGCTTGTAAAGGGCCCACAGCTCGTCGTCGTCAAGCAATTCCTTGAGGCCCTTGGGGATCGACTTGTCCTTCTCGGTCTGATCGCGCATCTGCTCGCGAGTCTCGAACTTGGAGTAGTCGGGTTTCTTGCCCTTCTTCTTGGCATACTCAGCTTCGCTTTCGGCGACGGCCGCGCTCTGAAGCTCAATATACTCCTGATACTCGTCCGGAAGCTTGCTCTTGACCCAGAGCAGAACGCTGCGGCGCTCGGAGAGCCCGGCGTCGGCGGCCATTTTCAGCCACAAGTCGAGCGACGGTTTGACGTAGCCCTTCTCGAACTTGAAGATTGCCGGACCCGAAACGCTATAACGGGCGCCGTACTGATCCTGGGTCAGGTTTTCCTTTTGTCTGCTGTTGTAAATGATTTCGCCCAGGTAATTCTTCATGAGACCCCTCCCAATCTAAGTTGAATTACTCCGGCTGAACCGGATGCATGCCACCGATGTTTTAGGGATCGGCGGTACCCTGAATACCCATCGAATCCTCGTATTGCCGGTTACCCCAAAAAGATGCGCAACCGGTAATAACAACTGACCCCAAGCAACATGTAACATATCAAATAATATGTTACAACATAATTCTTTATCAGTTTTAAGGAACATAAAGTTGTTCGGATTGGAAGTGGTTGGTTATGATGCCGAGATCATTTGAACAAATTACAATAAAAAATGTATCGATTACAAAGTTTTAATAGTTATTCTTCTAAAGAAAACCGAACGGTCCGGATTGTTAATCGATTAAAAGTAAACTTGAACGGCGTTTTGTGTCATTCATTATTCGTTTTGTCGGTTATGACCTTCATGGTCAAGGAGCCAACGCTTGAGTGGCAGGCCGCCGCCGAAGCCGCCGAGGCTGCCGGGGGCCGTCGGCACGACGCGGTGGCACGGGATGAGCAGGGGGATCGGGTTGCGGGCCATCGCGCCACCGATGGCGCGGGCGGCCTTCGGAGAGCCGACCTTGGACGCCAGCTCGCCATAGGTCGAGGTGCAGCCGAATTTGATCCGCGCGCAGGCGGCAAGGACCTTGCGGTCAAAATCGGACACGCCGGACAGGTCGAAGTCGGGAAGGCGCGCCGGGGGATTGCCCGAGAAGTAACCGGCGAGGAACCGCTCCAGGCGTTCGGCCTGGTCGTGTTCGGCGGGGGTCACTTTGCCAGTGCGCGAGAGGACGTAAACGGTTGCGTCATGAACGGGGTATTGATGTGCCGGCGGGGGGAAATGGATCCGCCGGACGCCGGTGGCGCCGATCACGGCCTTGAGCGGGCCGATCGGGGTGTGCCAGATGATTTCAGACATCGTGGTCTTACTCGCTTGGATGAATGGATGCGGGGGGCGCGGAGAAATCAAAACGTCCGAGAGGGGTGTGGATTGCGCCTGCCGGGTCGAGCTGGCTGCGAAACAGGACGAGCCGGCCGGCGTCGAAGGCCGTCGCGTGGAAATCCTGGTGGCTCTCGACGACCGAGCGGAGCTGGGTGACGCCCGTGAGCGACTTGATGCGCGCGAGGGTCAGGTGCGGGCGAAACGGCTTGTCGTCGGGCCGGAAACCGATGAGCGAGAGGCTGTCGTTGAGCTTGCGTTGGAGGTCTTCGAGCTGGTGCGTGCGATCGCGCAGGCCCGCCCACAAGACGCGCGGGTGATGCCAGTCGGGAAAGACGCCGAGGCGCTTGATCTCGATGCGCAGGGGGCTGAACGCGGCCGCGACCCGGCTCGCCGCGCCGGAGATCGCGTCAACCTTGTCCGGCGGGGTGTTGCCGAGGAACGCGAGCGTGAGGTGGATCGAGCCGGCGTGAACCCAGCTTGGCCGGCAGCGGGTGAACTGGGCGCCCTTCTTGAGGCGCGCCGTGAGGTCCTCGAGCTCGGCGCGGACTTCGTCGGGCAAGGGGATCGCCAGGAAGAGGCGCCACATCGGGGAGGCATCCATGCGCGGTTCGGTGGTTGGCTGGTCGTTCATGGTTCAGTGATAGCACAAATGGCACAAGGACCAAAAGACGGAATAGAGGATCGAACCGATAAATCGGTTCAAAAATGAATGCGATCGGATCCGGGGGTAGGTTCGGACTCGCAAGCTCACCGAACCAACCCCAGGCCTGGAGATCGAACCGCTTCGCGGTTCAACAACAATCCAATCCTTTCGGTCACACGCGGTCGAGGAGTTCTTCGGGTTCGTTGAGTTCGCTGACGGACTGGAGCTCGGCGCGGATGTCGTCGGCGAGCCGATCAACTGGCAGGTCGTTGGGGTCGTCGCCGAAGGGGTCCTCGATTTCGACGCCGATTTCCTCGATGCCGAGGAAGGCGTAGGCGACAAAGAACACGATGGCCGGGGTCCACCAGCCGAACTTCGGCACGAGCGCCAGCGGCAACGTGGCGCAGAAGATGCTGAGCGTGCGCTTGAGGTGAAGCACGTAAGCCAGCGGCAGGGGGGTATTCTTGATGCGCTCGCACGAGGTGAACGACGAGAGCAGCTCCATGATGTTGCGGTCGATGATCGACAGGTGTGGCGGCGCGATCGCCCCGCGCAGGTGGAATTGATAAAGGAATTTCTGGATCATGGTGAGCAGGGTGATCGGCGGGTTGATCGCGCCCCTCAGCCTGATCCGGTCGGCCGTTTCGATGTTGTTCTCGACTTCCGAAAGATCGCGGCTGTCGCGCAGGTGATGCTTCATGAGGAACGGGACGGCCATTGCGTACGAGATGATTTTCATTTTCAGCGCGTCGGAGTCGGGCGAGTCCGAATTGATGTAAGACATTGTGTCCATGCCGAGCTTGCGGCTGCCGACGATGATCCCGCCCCAGAGCTTGCGGCCTTCCCAGTAGCGCTCATAGGACGTGTTGGTCCGAAACACAAGCAGGAGGCCGAGGGCCAGGCCGACGATCGCCCACGGCGCAGTATCGACCGACCAGCTCATGTGGCGATTGACGTAGAGGTAGCTGAACACGCCGGCCAGGGCGGCGAAGAAGAGGCTGCGTGGGAGCAGCTGCATGACGACGGAGCCGCGGAACGTGAGCAGCAGCCGGAAGAACTTCCTGTTGTCGTATTCGATCATGGGGCACCTCGCGCGGGGCGTTGCGGGATCATCGGGCCATGTTTCACATGACGCAGCCGGGATTCAACAAAATAGTTTCGGGATCGCCGCAAGGAGGTGAAAGCGCGCCTGAACTCGGTTACAATGGTCGCAATATCGCTGCGCCGGCAGGGGGATTCGATGTCTCGTTTTCTCATGTTTTACCTGCTCATTTACGGCGGCATCAATGTGTATGCCGGCGTGAGGCTTTCGATCCTGGCGCGGCGGTGGACGCCGTGGGGGCAGGTGGGGCTGGCGGTGCTGATCGCGTTCATGGTGGCCGGGCCGATCGTCTCGCGGATGCTCGAGCGGACGAGTTTTGTATGGGTCGCGCAAGCCATAGGAATCGTGACCTGCACGTGGATGGCGCTGGCGCTGTGGTTCTTTTTTCTCGGCGTGGCGATCGACATCTGGAACGTCGGCGTCTGGCTGGCCGGCAGGGCGTGGCCGGGGGTGATGGGGTTTCGCGTCGGCTGGATCCAGAGCTTGATCGCGATCGGGGTGGTGGTGGCGCTGGCGACGATCTGGGGCGTCATCGAGGCGCAATACATTCACGTGCGCGAGGTGACGATCGAGACGACGCGGCTCCCGGCCGGCAGCAAGCCGCTGCGCGTTCTTCAGGTTTCGGACCTGCATTTGGGCTTGATCGAGCGCGATGGCCGGGTGCGGCAGGTGCTGGGCATCATCGACCGGCTCAAGCCGGACATGATCGTGGCCACGGGGGACATCGTCGATGGCACGGCGCACCACATGGAGAAGCTGGTGGGGATGTGGGCCGATTGCCGGCCGCCGTTCGGGAAGCATGCGGTCTTTGGCAACCATGAAGTCTATGCGGGGCGCGATCGCAGCACGGCGCTCCTGTCCGAGGCGGGATTCACGATTTTGCGCGGCGACAAGGTCACGACCGGGGGGATCGTTCTGGCCGGGATCGACGACGACGGTTCGTTCAGGCGCACGCCGCGGCTTCAGGCGAGCGAGAACGCGCTGCTGGAGCCGGCCGGCGCGCAGCGGCCGTTCACGATTTTGATGAAGCACCGGCCATGGATCGAGGAGGGGTCGCTCGGCCGGTTCGACCTGCAACTGTCGGGTCACACGCACGCGGGGCAGGTGTTCCCGTTCGGGCTGATCGTCAGGACGCAATACCCGTTTTTGCACGGCCTGTTCGCGCTCGACAAGGGATCGATGCTTTACGTTTCGCGCGGGACCGGAACGTGGGGGCCCCGGTTGAGGCTGGCCGCGCCGCCGGAGGTGTGCTTGTTCACGATCGTGAATCGTGGATCGTGAATCGTGGATCGTGGATCGTGGATCGTGCGATCGTGTGATCGGGGTGGGCTTTTGGGGGTGGCGGGTATAAACAATATTTTGAACCCTGTGGGTGGGTTTGGCGATAATGGAAGCAAAGATGGCAGTGGAGCGCGATGTATGATTCAACCGCAGAATGTCATCGATCACATGGAGCGTGTGATCGTCGGCAAGAGGCCTGTCCTTGAACTGGTGCTGGCGTCGATGCTGGCCGAGGGGCACGTGCTGATCGAAGACGTGCCGGGGGTGGCGAAGACGCTGCTGGCGCGGACGCTCGCGCGGACGTTCAACCTTGAGTTCTCGCGCGTGCAGCTGACGCCCGACCTGTTGCCGGCGGACCTGACCGGCACGGGGATCTGGGACGAGACCGAGCGGCAATTCCGGTTTCAGCCGGGGCCGGTGTTCTGCCAGATTCTGCTGGCTGACGAGCTCAACCGCGCGACGCCGCGCACGCAGGCGGGGCTGCTCGAGGCGATGGAAGAGCGGGCGGTCACCGAGGGCGGCAACCGCCACCCGTTGCCGCAGCCGTTCTTTGTGCTCGCGACGCAGAATCCGATCGAGCAGCAGGGTGTGTTCCCGCTGCCCGAGGCGCAGATCGACCGGTTCCTGGTCCAGATATCGATGGGGTATCCGGAGGCCGAGGATGAGCTGGCGATCGTCGAGGCGCAGGCGCATTCGCACCCGATCGATCAGTTGACGGCGGTGGCCGGGATCGAGGAGTTCAACACGATGCGCGAGGCTTCGCTGCGCGTGCACATCGATCCGGCGGTTGGGGAGTACATCGTGCGGCTCGTGCGCGCCACGCGCGAGCGCGACGAGTTGTTGCTTGGCGCAAGCCCGCGGGCGTCGATCGGCCTGCACCGGCTGGCGCGGACGCTGGCGTACGTGCAGGAAAACGAATACGTGCTGCCGGATCACGTGAAGCTCGCGGCGCCGGCGGTGCTGCGGCACCGGCTGATGCTGACGCCGCAGTCGAGGCTCGCCGGCCTCAAGCCCGACCAGATCATCGATTCGATTCTGGATCGCGTCGAGGTGCCGATATATACAGCGTGAGAGATGAAAGATGAAAGATGAAAGATGAAAAATATCGTTCTTTGTCGCGGAGGGGCAGAGGTTTGCGGAGGGCGCAGAGAAATATAAATATTTGAATTTCTCGGCGTCTCCGCCCAACTCTGCGCCTCTGTGACAAGAAAAATGGAACAGGAGGCAACGGCGATAACGGAGACCAAATAAAAATATTTCTCTGTTTCCTCCTGTTTTGATTTTTTTCTCATCTCTCATCGCTCATCGCTTCCAGGGTTCTTTCGTGAGCGCTATTCACCACACCTCTTCCGGGCTTGCGTCGCGGATGGTTGTTGTCGCGGGGGTGCTGTTTTTTATTGTTTGGATGCTGATGTTGCCGTCGAGTCCGGCGCAGGCGGCCATCGCGGCGTTCCTTCTGGTGGCGACGCTGTGGTCGTGGATGCTCGGCCGGGGGCAGCTCAAGAACGTGCGCGTCGGGCGGGTTCATCGGCCGCGGGTTTTCGAGCAGGATCGTCTGGACGTGACGCTGACGTTTACGCGCGGCACGGGGCTGCCGATTCAGCTGCTCGAGGTCGAGGATCGGTTCATGGGATCGATGGAGATCATGCGGCGGCATTTGATCCCGTGGCTTGCGGGCGGTTGGGAGGTGGTGCTGCATTACCGGGCGATCGCCGACCGGCATCGCGGCCATTATTTCATCGGGCCGGTGCGGATCCACGCGGCCGATCCGCTCGGGATTTTCATGCACGACGAGGAGCTTGGCTGCATCACGCCGCTCATTATCTACCCGCGGGCCGATCCGTTGCCGGATTACACCGTGCCGGGCGACCTGGCGCAGGCGGGCGCGTCGATGAATTTCGTGCAGCGCGTGGGGGTCGGCGAAGAGGTGCTCGGCGTGCGCGAGTATTTTCCGGGCGATCCGCCGGGCCGGATTCACTGGCGGACGTCGGCGCGGCGCGGGCAGCTGCACGTGATCGAGCTCGACCGGCCGATCCAGTCGGAGCTGGCGGTGATGCTCGACATGAGCCGGCGCTCGCGATACGGGCTCGGGGCGGAGGCCTCAACGGAGCTGAGCATTCGCGCGGCGACGAGCGTGCTGACGCGCGCGCATGAAACGCGGCACCGGTTCTCGCTCGCGTATGTGCAGCACGAGCCGGTGACGATCCCGGCCGGGGCGGGGATGGCGCACCTGCACATGCTGCTGGACCGGCTCGCGATTTTGAATCCGTCGGGCGAGGGGAGCATGTGGCGCGACCTTGCGCCGCGCGCGCTGCTGTTGCCGGCGGGCTCGCGCGCGGTGTTCATCTGCGCGCTCGGCAACGTGCCGGTGGTTGATGCGGTCGTGTTGCTGCGGCGGCTGGGGGAGGCGGGCGTCGGCGTCGATTGCATCCTTGTGAACGAGCAGGATTTCATCAAGATTTATCACGATCAGGAACGGGACATCCGAACGCAGCCGCATGCCTATGAAATCTGCGAGGAGCTGCGCCTGACGGGGGCGCGACTGTGGCTGCTCGACCGCGAGCGCGCCAGCCTCGCCGGGATTCACCCAGAAGAGGATCTCATCGAGCGCACGATCGAGAGGTTTCAGGCGCGGTGATTCATTGTTTCTTCATGAGAGAATATCGATGACACCGCGTTGGAATGAAATCAGCGCAGAGTGGGCATTGTTAAAATCGTTTTTCCGGAAGCGGCTTAGAATGGAAACTAAATCATAATTCGGTCCGGCAGTTTCTCGTTTCATAATTTTTAACAGTAAGTTTCCGCAGGCTTTGGTATGAATCGTTCGTCCCACATCGCGGCCCAAAAGAATGTAGGAGGCGTGCCGATGATCAAAATTGTCCTCATTCATCAGGCCTTCAATGGAAAATCTGTCAATATCGGCAAGGTATTCGTATGCGTTTAAAAATGCTGCAAAATCCTCAATGTCATCAGGCCTTTCCGCCGGCCGATCATTCCACGCAATTAATTTGAGGAGAGTTAACGCCGGAATTGAAGCGACTTTCACTTTAACACTGCCGATTGGGAAGTAATCCGCCGTGGCGAGTGCATCTTCGAGCCCAAGCACTGTCATGGCGGGAGTTCGATTCGGTGGCCAGAATATTTGGCCGTTTTTGTCGGCAACACCTCCGAAAGGGACCAAGTCAACAGGAAAATGATCGCGGAAGATGATTCTTTGTTTTTGATGCGGATCAGGCACGAAATCCCGTTTGGGACGAGAGATTAAAGCCTGACGGACCGCCTCATAATGCGGCCAGTTGCGAATTGCAAACACGAAATCGACATCATTGGTCGATCTGAGTCTTGACGGGTCAAACCATTGCTTCAGCCTGATGTCCCTGGCTATGGCGCCGATCATGAAGAACTCAGACCCCACCGCATTTGACGCGGTGTGAATGGCACGAACGATTTCAATCAATTCAGGCTCTGGAATCATCTTCGATCCGTTCTTTTAGAAATAGATCATAAATTTTTCCGGCTATATTCCAACACCGCGAACTACCGGAATTCATGAGCTCGGCATACACTACCAAGGGCGGGGCATTGCCGGCTTTGACCTCGTCGATAGGCCGCCAAAATGCCTCAAAGAGTTCCAATCCCCCGTTTGAATCACGACTGAGCTTATGCCTCGTCAATAGGGCGTTTAGATCGTTTTTGCGGCGAATGTAAACATGTTTCCCTCGCCCGGGATTATAATGCTGCTCGTTCGCTAAAGCGATTGCCGCCATTTCGCCGCCCCAGCTTGCCTCATCAGGATGAAACGAATAACCCCGAACAATAATGGACGGTTTCCCAGGGATTCGTTCCCCAACTCCCACAGTTTCATAACGTCCGATCAGTAGTTTGGGTTTAAGACGTTCAGAAAAAGCTTCAATCCACAAATCCAATAATTCCTTCTTCTTGACGAGTATTCTGTTTGCATGCCCACTGCCGAACGTGCGGAGAAAATCTTTCTTCTTCAGCCAATCCAGCGTCGCCTTGACAGATCCAACGGATATTCCAGATCGGTTGGCCAAATCTCGATAGTTAGTTGTTATGAGTTGTGAGCTGTTCAAAAGAATGTATACAAGGCGCACCCCGGAACTGGTCATATTCTGGCGTGTAACAGTATGAACCTGTGGCCGATCCCTTAATCGCCGTGCGGCTTCAACGAACCAAATCTTCATTCCCGGGACATCTATGTGGAGATTGCCTTTTAAATCCACATAGGAAACACCCGCTTTGCGCAGCGTATCGGCCTGAGCCGGGGCAATATAAGGAACTGCGAGCAAGGCAGGCAGATGAGCATCGTGTTCGAATCGTTTGATCTGCTGGATGAGTCGGGGAATCATCGACGTGACTAATTGTTGTTTGAACTCCATTAAAAAAGGATGCAGATGATCGTCAAGAGTAATGTCCATCACGTAGTCCGTTTGGTGAGATGCGCGCGACTTGATTTGTATCTTCCAGCCAGTCAATCTCTTGAGTAGCTCGCAGAATTCCTGGATAGCGCCCAAATTTACTTTAGCGGCCATGTTCAGAATCCTTTCTTGTTCACTTTATGTGAACGACGATCAAATATGAACACACACGTGCTTTGCATGTCAAGCTGTGTTCATGTAATGCATTTGTTCACATAATATGAACGCGCGATATTTCTGAACATATCCATTTCCCTCATTGACTCGGATCGCGTACTTGCGACGCGTACGCGTTCACCGTGGATTTGTTCAGGAATTAGGGATTGGTTGCACGCTCATAGGCGGCGAGGGTTGATTGGGCGCGGTCGGATTGTTTGTGCGCGGTTTCGACGCGGCGGCGGGCGGAGTTTCCGAGCTCGCGTGTGCGCGATGGATTGTTCAGTGCTTCGATCAGCGCGGCGGACAGCGATTCGGTGGAGTCGGCGAGCCAGCCGGTCGCGTTGGGCACGACGATGTCGGCGAGTGCGCCGCGTTTCATCGCGACGACGGGACGCGCGCAGGACATGGCTTCGAGCGCGGCGCGGCACGAGCCGTCGGAGCCTGGGGCGGGAACCACGCACACATCCATTGCGGCGTAGGCTTGCGGCAGATCGTCCTTGCGGTGGCCGATGAAGATGATGCGATCGGCATCGGGGCGGCCGGCAAGTTGCTTGCGGAAGAGAGCTTGCTCGGAACCGCTGCCGGCGACGATCCATCTTGCAGTGGGGACCGCGCGCGCAACAGAGGCGAACGCCTTGAGCAAATCGAACTGGCCGCGGCCGCGGCGCATGCGCGAGACGGTGCCGAATACGGGAGCGGCGGGATCGATATTGAATTCGCGGCGGAGGGGCGCGCCGTCCAGGCCGGGCCTGAAGCGGTCGATATCGACGGCGCCGCGGACGCATGCGACTTGGTTTTGCGCAAAGCCGGCGGCGAGCAATCGGTCGCGATCGGAATTCGACGGAACGATATACAAATCGGCGGAGGCCTTGAGGATTTTCGCCCGCAGCAGCCCGGGTTTTGCGGTCAGGCCGCGGTGTAGCGTACGCACGAGGAGCGGCTTGCCGTTGCGCTTGCGGCCGAGCGCGGCGAACGCGAGCAGGTGATCGCTCGGGAGATGGCAATGGATCACGTCGAAATCCTTTACGCGCCGGAGCAACTCGCGGCGATCACGAAGCATCGAACGGTGCAGATCGAAGCCGTCGGCGCGGGCGAGGCCCAGCTCGATTAACTTGCGTTCGAGGCCGCGGCCGGCGCGGCATGCGAATTCGACATCGTGGCCCGACGCCTTTTGCGCGGCGGCGAGTTCGGCGGCGGCAACGGCCGCGCCGGACCAGCGTTCCGAGGCGATGAGATGAAGAATGCGCATGGGAGAGCCACTATTTTTTCATTTTAGGATGAAACTCAGGAATTGTTCTGCGCATGAATTCATCAAATAGTGGAACGGTAAACGCCATATCGCCGTGTGCCGGGCTGTAAATCATCCCTTTTTTGATAAGGATGGCGCGCACTGGACCGAGAGTTGTGATTTTCTCCCCCATCGCCGCCGCGATATCAGCCGTTCGGAAGGGGCCGGATCCCAACTCCGCCATCGCGCGAAGATATGCTTTCTCGCGGGGGGTAAGGCGATCAAAGCGCACCCGGAAGAAATTCTGATCGAGACGATCCCTCACGATGGGCGTTGTTTCATGCACAATCTGAAGGGTGAAGGGGGAGGATGGCGCGTGATTCCAGGCCTGGTATCCCCATTCCTGAATAAAATAAGGATATCCTTTGGTCAGATCATATATTTCACTCAGCGCATCCGCGTCGAAAACCGCGCCTGCTTCCATGACGGGGTTTTGCAGTGCTTTGGCGGCATCCTGAGCGGATAAAGGTCCGACGGCGGGGAAATGAAACAGGCGTTCGGCATAGGATTTCGATTCGCCCACGAGCCCGGGCAGGATCGGCAGCCCGGCGCCGATCAGAACCATCGGCAATTGAAGTTGTTGCAGGCGGTGCATGGCCATGATCAGCGCGCTCAGATCAGTTGGCCCGAAATACTGAATTTCGTCGATCAGAATGGCAACGGCCGTTCCCCGCTCTTCGGCCGCTTCAGCCACGGCAACAAGGAGATTGGGCAGATCGACCTCCAGGTCACCGCTGTCAGCCGAGCCTTTTTCGGGTTCGATATCGATACTGAAGTCACCGTAGGAGAACTTGAACGTTCCGATGAAACTTTTCAGCACTCCAATGCCGCGCCGGACCTTTTCTCCGGCCCCTTTCACACGGTCGAGCTCATAAAGGAGCCTGCGCAAATGAGGAACCAATAGCGTCGCCAGAGGCTTGTCTTCATGGGCTTCGATCAGGATCGTGCGATAATGTTCCGACAATGCCATCCGTTCAATTTCGATGAGCAACACGGTTTTGCCCACGCCGCGCAAGCCGGTTAATAGCAGGCTTTTTTCTGGTCGTTTCAGCTTCACGCGACCCAAAAGTACATGGGCCTGCTCCAGCACACCGTCACGACCCGCTAATTCGGGCGGAGGGGCGCCTGCTCCGGGAGCAAACGGGTTTTTAATTTTATCCACTTCGCACCCCTTCCCCTGACGATGACCAATTTATGCCCGTTTATACGGCGTTGGGCGTATAAATACAAATAAATAGTTATACTTTGGAGCGAGATTATGAAGTATGAACCTATTTACTTTATGATTTTGTCGATGGCGGCGGCGGCTTTGGCGGGGCCATCGTAGCCGAAGCCGGTTCGGCGCGAGGGGTGCTTCTGGCTGAGCGCCCATCCGATGAGCTCGCTGATGTCGGCCTTGTCGAAGTCGGAGGACTCGACGACGCGAATGCCGGGGTAGTGCGCGAGGCGGCGCGCGCGCTCGTCCTGCTCGCGGCTCTTGTATTTGCGCGCGAGGAGGATGAGCGGCTTGTTGCCTTCGAGGACCTGATAGACGGTGGAACCGGCTTGGAGGATCGCGATGTCGGAGTGGGCCAGCAGCGGGCCGAAGCGTGTGGTGAAACGCTCGATGGCAAAGCCGCCGGCGGCGTTCGCGCGTTCGCGCGCGGATTGAAGTTGGCGGTCATCGATCGCGGGGCCGGTCAGCAGGGCCAGTTGGAGCGGGAGGTTGAGTTGCTCGCGCGCGTGAACGACGCCGTCGAGGAGGCGCTCGATGAAGCCTTCGCCCGACCAGCCGCCGCCGAGGCTTGCGACGATGGTCGGCTTTTCGGGATCGAGCGACTGGCCGACGGACGCGAAGGCCTCGGCGCGAGACATCGAGTCGGTCGGCGGCAGGACGAATCCGATGTATTGGAGTTTGTCGCGGACGGACGGGGGCCAGGTGTAAGTCTTGGCCAGATCGAACAGGCCGCGGTCGCCGGCGACGAGGATTGCGTCGTAGATCTCGGCCTCGCGCGCGATGTCGTCGGGCGGGCCGGAGAATTTGAAGCGCTCGCCGGGCAGGGAGGGGATGTCGCGCATGAGGAGGACGGTGCGCGCGCCGAGCTCGCGGGCCTGGTGCAGGACGGCGAACATCTCGTTGCGCTTGCCGTGCGGGAGCGAGTCCATGATGACGAGCTCGGGGCGGAATTCCTCGGCCGCGGCGAGAAGCAGGCGCACGCGCAGCGCGTGCAACTCGTCGTTGGTGATCGAGAGGTTTTCCGGCGACTGGCGGAAACTGCCGTCGCCCTCGAAGTTGTAACCGGGCAGGCGCAGCGTGGCGAGGCCGGCGTCGGCGGCGAGGCTCAGCTCGCGGGCATCGGTCGCGAGGAGGACGGAGGTTTTCGGATGGCGCTTGATGTATTCGCGCAGGACGCGCACGAGGCGCACGTAGTGGCCCATGCCGATGTTGGAGGCGCAGTAGGCGAGAATGCGCGGGCCGGCGGCGGAATGGCCGTTGCCGTTGCCGAGCAGGCGTTGGAGGAATTGAGAAAAGAAAGCCATGTGGAAAATAAATCCGAAATCCGAATATCGAAATTCGAAACAAATTCGAAATCCGAAAAATCAAAACAAGACATCATCCGACATGTGAATAATAAATCCGAAATCCGAATATCGAAATTCGAAACAAATTCGAAATCCGAAATTCAAACAAGACATCATCCGATGGATGCGGGGGGAGTTCAAGGGGAATGGGAGGGAATGGACGGGTGGGTTCGATTACGATTACGATTACGAGCACGAGCACGAGCACGATGATGAGGGGATTTACTGAATGGGGACGTGGATATGCGTGTTGAGCCAACGGCGGCCGTCTTCGGGTTTGAGCGTGTAGCCGAGGCTGTAGATCAGGGTTTCGGTGCTGGTCTCGTCCACGCGCAGCGGTTCTTCCGTGAATGGATCATGCCATGGGTGATGCGGGTTGGCCTTGACGTTTTCGGCGCGGCTGGCGCGGGCTTTTTGCGGATCGATGCGCCACAACATGCCGGCGCGCACGAGGTGCACGTGCGTTTCAAAAATGCGGAATTGTTCGGCCGAGACTTCGTCTTGAGTCGGACCGGCCTGCACGAACGATCGTTTGTAATTCCTTTGGGATAGCTCGTAATCCTGCTTGAGGGTGGCCTTCTGTTCGGCATAGGGCATCTGGAAACGCTTGATGCGGCGCTGCTGTTCCTCGTCGAAGATTTTGAGCGCCTCGGCCGAGCGCTTCTTTTTGTCCATCGCTTCCGAGGCAAGCTGCAGATATCGGATCGTCTTGGGGAACTTGATTTCGGTGCCGTCGGGCAGGTAAACATTGGTCCGGTAAAAAAGCTGACGCGAGTCCCACGGCCATCCGAAGATCGTGCTGTTCCATGGTCCGTCGAGTTGTTTTACGAGTGCCGTTCGTTGATTGAGATACCACGAGACCAGTTCGTTCAGCACGGCCTTCTGGTCGAAAATCTGGATTTCGAGTTTCTCGATCGCCTCGGGAAGGCCGGCGAATTGAACGGCGGGCCAGTCGCGGTCCTCGACGGCGTTTGCGAAGAACAGGGACGTGACCCAGAACTCGCTCATCGTGAATTGGCGGGTGCAGTAGGGGGAGCTCCAGCCGATCAGGGTCATCGAATCGAGGAGCGCCTCGCGCGCGGCGGCGTAATCGCGCTGCTTCATTTTCAGTTGCGCGACGCGGGTCAGGATGCGGTTCCAGATTTGAAGCCGGCTGATCGCATCGAACATGTAACCGCTCGACATGGTGCTGAGATTAAATAGTTCTTCGCGTTTCACGCGGTCGTCGGTCTTGAGGAACTCGTGCATGGCGGCGAGCTGCGCGGCGTGGGTCGTCAGCCAGTCGAGCATCGCGGGAGTCAATTCCGAGTTGAAGCCGGAATGAAGAAACGTGCGGTCGAAACTGCGACGCAGGGCGTCGATCTCGCCGGTGGACTGGCGATAACGCTGGCGGCGGGCTTCGAGTTCGGCGGGGTTTGGTTGCGCGGGAATGGGGGCGGGGATGGTGGGGGCGACAAAGGTCGCGCGCTGGAGTTGGTAATATTCGGAAGGGGCATCTCGTAGAGGCTTCGGGATTTCGCCCTTGGTGTTGGTGTAAACGCTGATCGAGAAGATCGCGAGCACGGCGGCGGTGAAGAGGCCGAGGAAACCGATCAGGAGCCAGAAGGCGAGCTTGACGCCTTTGGAGCGGTCGCGGGGAGCGGTTTCGGATTTGGCCATGCGGGTGCCCTTGGGAAGAGTCTTAACACACAAGACGCACGGCGGGGCGGTTTGTTTTTGAAAAAAATGAAAAGGAATCGGAGGCTAAAGCCGGTTTGCGAGAAGCCGGCTAAAGCCGGCTGATGGGAATGGGAAGGGCGAAGACCACCGACTGAAGCCGGTGGCAACCGATTCAGCCCGCTAAAGCGGGCAATGAATGCAGTAGCGTCAGCGTGGTTGAGGGATGCCCGCGTCGTGAACATGCCTCGCCCGAGAGGTGGTCCCTCGCTGACGCTCGGGCGAAGGATGAGCAAGCTGAAGCTTGAACTCCGAACAGGAACTCCGACGGCTAGCGGCCGAAGCGACCTACTGACCTTGACCGCGGGCGGGGTTGCACGTAAACTGACTGCGGGGTCGGTTCGGCCCCTGAAGATTGTTTACCGGAGTCGGGTCAGAGACCCGACCTACCATGGACCTCACCCGCTTGAATCCCAAATCGCGCGTTTTCTGCGTTGTTCCGCCCACGGGGCGTTTCATTCGCGAGGATCGCTGCCAGACGCCGATCGACAAACTGCGCACGGTCGCGCTGCGGCCGCCGATCGATTTGCTTTACGCCGCGGGCAGCTTCGAGGCCGCCGGGTGCGAGGTGCGGCTCAAGGATTATCCCGGCGAGGAGCACGGCTGGGATGAGTTTGAGGCCGACCTGCGCGCGTTCAAGCCGCATGCCGTGTTGCTGAGCATCACGACGCCGTCACTGGAAAAAGATTTGGAGGCCGCCAGCGCGGCGAAGCGGATCGATCCTTCGATTTTGACGATGGCGAAGGGCGCGCACTTCAACACGCTCGACGTGCGGGCGCTCGAGGAGCATCCGGATTTGGATGTGGTGCTGCGCGGTGAATACGAGAACACGTGCCGCGAGCTGGGCGAGGGACGGCCGCTCGCGGAGGTCGCAGGGATCACGTGGCGGCCCGAACCGCGGCGTATCGCGCGCAACGACGACCGGCCGTTCGAGATGGATCTGGATAGCATTCCGTTCCCGGCGCGGCACCTCGCGAAGAACGAGCTTTACCGGCGGCCCGACACGGGAGAACTCCAGACGACGCTCGTTACGAACCGCGGCTGCCCGTTCCACTGCATCTACTGCCTCGCCAACCAGGTCTCGGGAACGAAGAACAGGTATCGGTCGGTCGGCAACGTGATGGCCGAGATCCGCCAATGCGTGGAACGGCACGGGATCAGAAGTTTTTTGTTCAGGTCGGATTTGTTCACGCAGAACAAAAAGTGGGTCATCGAGCTTTGTCAGGCGATCATGAAATCGGGGATGAAGATCGAGTGGGCGTGCAACAGCCGCGTCGATACGATGAATCCGGAAGTGCTCGGGTGGATGAAGAAGGCCGGGTGCTGGATCGTGGCGCTGGGGGTCGAAAGCGGCGACCAGGGGACGCTCGACCGGATCGAAAAGCAGACGACGGTGGAGATGGCGTTCAACGCGGTCAGGATGCTGCGCGAGGCGGGGCTCAAGTCGAGCGTGTACCTGCTGATGGGGCTGCCGTGGGACACCGAGGAACTGATCGACAAGCAGGTTGCGTTCGGGCGCGCGCTCAAGCCGGACTTTTTGGAGTTCTTCTACACGTATCCGTTCCCGGGGACGAAACTTTATGATTTGTGCGTCGCGGAGGGGCTGCTCAAGGCGGGGGAGATTCCGCGCGACGCGTATGCGGAACCGGCCATGCCGGGGATGTATTTAACGCTCGACGAGCTGAAGCGATTAAGGAATCGCGCGGTGAGGCGGTTTTATTTGAGGCCGGGGCAGATTATCCGGACGTTGCGGGCTGCAAGAAACCCGCGCGAATTGTTGAATTATATGAAGGCGGGGTTCGGGCAGCTGAGGGCGTTGATGAAGAATTAAATCAGCCACGCAAAAACGCAAAATTGCAAAAGCCGCAAAAGGCAAGAAAGCCTGATGCGGCTTTTGGTTTTTGGGCGCGGTGTTTTCTGTCGCCCCTTCGGGGCTCGGATGATGGGTCGCTTGACCGGGGGTTCGCTGCGCTCACCCCCGGCTTACAACCTGCCGGCCCTTCGGGCCTGGGTATATCGTGGTGTTCCGTTAAGCAAATAACGAAGCGGATAGGGGTTTTTGTGGGTCTTATGGGTCCTATGGGAACGATGGGAATCATGGAAATGATGGGAATTATGGGAATTATGGGAATTAAGGGAGTAGACCCGTTCTCGAAAATAGTTTCCGAAATACCGCGTTGCTGGCGTGAGGCGAATCGATGGCTGAAGCCGCTTGACGAGAAGCCGGCTAAAGCCGGCTATGAGAAAACAATAGCCAATGCAACCACCGGCTGAAGCCGGTGGCAACCCATTCAGCCCGCTGAAGCGGGCACTGATGATATATTCGAAAAAAAATATTCGAGAACGAGTCTTTGGGAATAATGGGAATGATGGGAAGAATGGGAGAGTCGGGTCGGAGACCCGACCTACCGCAAAAACCGCGAAAGGAGTCTTTCGCGGTTTTTGCGGTTTGGCGGTTTTGCGTGGTGATTTTCTTTAGACGGCGTCCACGAGGTCGGCGGCTTGCTCGAATCTTACGGAGACGAGTTTGCTGACGCCGGACTCTTCCATCGTGACGCCGTAGATCGCGTCGGCCAGTTCCATCGTGATCTTGTTGTGCGTGATGATCATGAACTGCGTCGTCTTGATGAACTCGCGGACCATGCCCTTGAAGCGCTCGATGTTGGCGTCGTCGAGGGGAGCGTCGATCTCGTCCATGATGCAGAACGGCGACGGGCGATACATGAAGAGGGCGAACAGGAGCGAGACGGCGGTCATGGCTTTTTCGCCGCCGCTCATGAGTGTGATCGACTGCAGCTTCTTGCCGGGCGGCTGCGCCATGATCTCGATGCCGCCTTCGAGGAGCGGGTCCTGGCCGTCGGGGGCCTCGAGAATGAGGTCGGCCTTGCCGCCGTTGAACAGGCGGCGGAACATGCCGATGAAGTTTTCGCGGACCTTTTCGAAGGTCTCGTGGAACAGCTTGCGGGTGGTCTCGTCGAGGCGCGCGATGGTGTCCTCGAGCTGCTTCTTGGCCTCGGCGAGGTCGGCCTGCTGGGTCTTGAGGAAATCGAGGCGCTTGGCCTGCTCCTGGTATTCGTCGAGCGCGGCCATGTTGACGATGCCCATGCGGTCGAGCTTGTCGCGCATCTCGGCGACCTCGACCTGCAGGGCGTGCGCGTCGCGCTCGCTGGGGCCGATCTCGGCGGCGAGGTCGTCGAGATCGCGCTGGTATTTATCGCGGCACTGCTCGGCGATGGCCGTCATGTTGGCGTTGAGCTCGGCGGCCTGCAGCTCGACCTCGCGGTATTTGTTGTCGAACTGCGTCGTGTCGCGGTTGAGGACTTCGACCTCCTGCGCGAGCTGCTTCATGCGGTTTTGCAGTTCGTCGCGCGCGATCTGGTCCTGGCTGATCTTCTGCGCCATCGTCTCGGTCTGCTCGCGCAGGGCGGAGGTCTCGGACTTGATGCGCTCGATCTGCTGGTTGAGCAGGACGTCCTGCTCGGCGAGGGATTCGATTTCCTTGCGGCGGGCTTCCTCGGTGCGGGTGACGGCGTCGAGGTCGCGCTCGATCGACTGGAGCTGGGCGACCGCATCCTGGATGCGCTCGCGGGCCTTCTCCATCTGGGCGCGGGCTTCGGCGACGTCCATGCCGAGGTCGATGATGCCGGCGCCCTGCTCGCGGGCGATTTCGCGCTCGGCGGTGAGCTCGGCCTCGGCGGAGCTGAGGCCGGCGAAGGCCTCGGCGTAACGCTCGGCGGCGCGGGCGATCGTCTCGCGCTTGGCGGCGATGTCCTCGTCGATGCGGGCGATCTGGGCGGTCTTGACGTCGAGCGCCTTCTGCGCCTGGTCGGCGGCGCGCTGGGCGGCCTCGACGTCCTTGAGGAGCGTGGCCTGGCTGATGCGGCGCTGATCGACCTCGGAGGCGAGCGCCTCGATCTTGTGATGGGCGGTGTTGAGCTCGAGCTGAAGCTTCTCGACGGCGGACTGCGTGGCGGCGTGCTCGCGCTCGAGCTGCTCGATCGTGACGGCGAGGTCGCGGATCTCGCGCTCGCGCGTCATGAGGCCGGTGGCCTGGATGCGGCCGCCGGTCATCGAGCCGGCCGGGTTGATGAGCTGGCCGTCGAGCGAGACGTAGCGCGCGCGGAATCCCTGGCGGCCGAGCTCGAGGCCGACGTCGAGGTCCTTGACGACGATTGTCGAGCCGAGCAGGAACTGGACGGCGATCTCAATCTGTTTGTCGTACTGGACGATCTCGCTGGCGATGCCGATCACGCCCGGGCGGCCGAGGACCTGACACAGGTGCTGCGGCAGCGGCTGGGACTGAAGGCGGTCGAGGGGGAGGAAGGTCGCGCGGCCGCGGCCGGAGTCCTTGAGGTAGTTGATGGCATCGCGGGCGTCGTCGGCCGTGCGCGTGACGATGTCTTGCAGGTGCGTGGCGAGGGCGACCTCGATCGCGACTTCATGCTCGCTGGAGGCACGGATCAGGTTGGCGGCGACGCCGAGGACGCCGCGCAGCCGGCCAGACTCGGCCGAGACCATCACTTCGCGCACGCCCTGATAGTAACCTTCGTAGCTGGCCTTGAGTTCCTTGAGGGTGTCGAGGCGTGAGTGTCCCTGGTTTAATTTCCCCGCGATTTGCTGGATGTCGCGCAGCTTCTGGCCGAGCTGCTCCTGGCGCTCGCGCTGGGTGTTGCGCTCGGAGGCGAGGGTCTCCTGGGCGGCGGCCAGCTGTGCGGCCTCGGTGTCGGCCTGGGCCTTGAGCTCCTCGTGCTTGACCTGATGGTTGAGGCACTCCTCATTGAGCGTCCCTAGTATTTGCTCAGCGTTGGCGCGCTCTTCCTGTTGCTTTTCAATGAGGGCCTCGGCCATGCGCGATTCGTTTTCGGCGCGGGCGACCGTGTCGCGCAGGGCGTTGGCCTTGGCCGAGAGCTCCTCGATGCGGCGGGTGCGCTCGCGGACGGTGCCCTCGAGCTCGGCATACTGGCGCTGGAGTTCGCTGAAGCGCTCCTCGTGATGGCGGCGTGTCTGCTCGCCCTCGTCGCGCTTGCCCGTGAATTCCTCGAGCCGCAGGCGGAGTTCCTCGCCCTGACGCTTGATCTGGCCGAGTTCGCCGTTGATCTGGCCGACGCGGCTGGCGTGCCTGCCGATCTGGTCGTTGAGGCGCACGATCTGGTTGTCGCAGCCGGTCAGGTGGT
>JAJFUE010000007.1 GCA_021372575.1 bacterium
GCGATAGAACCAAACACTTCCAAATTTCTGTCGCTCCCGCCGGGGCTCGGAAGAATGATAAATCAGCATTCCCCAGGGTGGACGCCCCGGGCTACTATCCGTTAGAATCTTGTTTTCCTGACAAGATTTTTGAACAGGAGGTAACAGAGGTAACAGAGATTTCAGCCAATAGAAATTACTCCGTTTCCTCCTGTTCAATTCTTCTGTTCAGAAATATTCTCTGCCTCTCTGCCAAACTCTGCTTCTCTGCGACAAAAATCTCTTTCGTGTTTTTTCGTGCTCTTCTTTCGTGTGTTTCGTGTTTGCATTTTTTGGTTGCGGCTCCGCCGCGCGAAGCTGCCTTATCCCGTCCCTTGTATGGGGCTTGGGTTTCAAACTTGATCGACGGTCACATCAATGATGGCGGCCATGTCTTGCGCCTGTTTTGCTTCCAATTTCACGCACATCAAAATAATCGAGCCCCGTCGCCATCCGATGCCCGAATGGTTCCGCGCGGCTTCTTTCAAGCCAGCTTTTCCAATTCCTTCGCCACCGCCTGCATGGCCGGCCGCAGCGTGTCCGCGCTGAAATCGAACCGGATCCCCGCCGCCGCGAACAGCTCCGGAAGCGGCCGCGATCCGCCCAGCGCCAGCGCCCGCCGATACCCCTCGATCGCCGCCGCCGGGTCCTCCAAAAACCGCACCCACAGCTGCAGCGCACCGAGTTGCGCGATCCCGTATTCAATGTAATAAAACGGCACCTCGAAAATATGCAGCTGCCGGTGCCACGCGCTCGAGTGTTCGTTGTCGAGTCCCGACCAATCGACCACCGGCGAGAACTTGCGCTCCAGCTCGAGGAACTTCGCGTCGCGCATCGCCGTGTCCGAGCCCGGATTGAGGTAAATCCAGTGCTGGAACGCATCGACCGTCGCGATCCACGGGAAAATCCTGACGATGTCCTGAAGCTGCCGCCGCCGCGCGCGCCGCGCCTCGCCCGCATCCTTGTAGAACACCCCGAGGTGCCCCATCGCGAACAGCTCCATCGACATCGACGCCACCTCGCTGAACTCCAGCGGCGCGCTGCGGTAAATCACCCACGGCTCCTGCCGGCTGGCGAACGCGTGGAACGCATGGCCGCCCTCGTGCAACAGCGTCAGCACGTCGCGCTGCGTCCCCGCGGCGTTCATGAAGATGAACGGCAGCCGCACTTCGTCCAACGTCGATTGGTATCCCCCCGGCGCCTTGCCGATCCGGCTGTCGAGGTCCAGCAGCCCCCGCCGCCGCATCTCGCCGAACTCGTCCGCCAGCGCCGGGCTTACGCGCCGGAAGATCGCGCCGCACCCCTCCATCAACTCCTGCGCCGTCCCGAACGGCTTGAGCGGCGGCGCCCCCTCGGGATCGACGTCGAGGTCCCACGGCCGCAGCGTATCGACTTTCAGCAGCTTGCGCCGCTCCTCGCGTTCCTTCGCCAGCAGCGGCACGACCTCCTGCTGGATCGATTCCTGGAACTTGATCGTGTCGGCCGGCGTGTAATCGAACCGCCCCATCGCGCGGTGCTGGTAGTCGCGAAAGTTTTTGAAATCGGCGTTATGCGCGACCTTCGCGCGCAACTCGACCATCTTCTTGAACAGGCTATCGATCGCCGCGCGGTCCGCAAGCCGCCTCTTGGCCACCGTGCGCCACGCCTCCTCGCGCACCGGGCGGTCGAGCTCCTCGAGCAGCGGCGCCATCTGCTGCAGCGTCCGCTCCTCGCCGCGCCAGTTGACCGTCATCGCCCCCGTGATCTTCTGGTATTGCTGTTCGAGCTTGGAGACCTCGGTCTCGAGCGGCACGTTCTCGTCGCGATAAATCTCGACCTCATTCTGCAGCCGGCGGTCCATCACTTCCGCGCGCGCCGGATCGAGTTTCCCCCGCGCCGGGCATTTCAAATACAGCCGCGCGATCCGGTCGTGCCACGGCTTGAGTTTCGGCACGATATTTTCAAGAAATTCCAAATAGGCGCGCTCGCGCCCGGCGTCGTTCGTCGCGCACGTCATGGCGATGTAGCGGCGCGTGTATTCCTCGTCCAGCGCCGCGTTGAGCTCGCTCTCGCGCAGCAGCCAGGCCTCGAGTTCCCCGGCGGCCTCGATTTTTTCGATCTGTTCGGCCAGCCCCGCCAGCAGCGGTTCGATCTGCACCCAGTCGCCGAAATCGCTCACCCCGCGCGTGTATTCGCGCGGAAATTCCTCCCCGCGCCCCGCCATGATCTGCAGCTCAGCCATGATCCGCCATTCCTTATATGGGCTCCGTCGCGCAGACGGATAAACCCATCATAAAGGAAACCCCGCCGCAATGGGAAGATTAGACCGCGACCCGTTCGTGCTCGTGCTCATAATCGTGCTCGTGCTCGTGCTCGTAATCGTAATCGTAATCGAATGGATTCGATCCACGATCCACGACCCATACTTCACGATCCACGCCCCACGCCTCAATTCGCCCCGATCCTCGCCCCGCCGCTCGGCGCCTCGATCCGCACCTGTTTCGTGATCCGTTTCGACACCGCCGCCGACCCCGGCTTGATCTTGATCGTCCCACCGGCAATGACGCCCGTGAGCGCGTTGTCGATCGTATTGTATGGATACATCTGCGAGCCCAACTGTGTGCCCCGATATGTGAATTGCAGCCATACGACGGCTTGCGGGACGATCGTCGTGGACGGATATTCATACGCTCCGATGTCGTTAGCTGTGCCGGTCCCATCGGCGCCCATGCCGGCAACATCCTGCGGCCGGGGCGTGACGATGATGTCGTAATAGATGCTCGAGCCGGACCCCCAATCAATCGCCGCCGAATCGCCGCTCAGTGAATAATTCACCACTTGCCACGCATCGCCGTTGTTGACGAACGCTCTCGCGTCGCCCGCGACGGTGATCGTCGTTTGCGTGTTTGCCATCACGTAGCACTGTGGCGCGGTGAGCGAGGAAACATTCGGGTTGATGACCTTCCCGGCGATCGCGTTCGGTTCCAGATTGGCCCCCGCGCAGGTCAGCAGCGTCGTCGAGCTTGCGCTGTCAAACACCGGCCCTGCCGACCAGATCCCGCTTGCGCACCCGCTCAGGTTATACGAAGGATTCCCATCGCGGTCATTGCTGCCGTAGCCGGGATCGATTTGCCCCGGTCCGATCATTTGAATTGGATCGCCCGATGACGGAGTTGCAAGGTAGCTGTAATCCGCGGGCCAGTTATTATGGAATAACGAAAAGGATAATCGCGGCTTGTTCCCGCCGATTGCATAAATCGCGGAATTGCCGTTGTTGGAGAATATACAGTTCAAGACGATGCCAAAGGAGGACGGATTCGCGGTGTAGGCATAGTAAAACGCTCCACCGGTTGGCGCTGTGTTTCCATCGACCGTGCAGAATTGGATCGTCAGATAACTCTGGCAGGTATAAACGCCGCCGCCCGTCGTTGTAGCGTGGTTTCCGGCAATCAGGTCATTCGTGAGGCTATACTGTCCATCCGAATAAATCCCGCCCCCGTTGGCCGCGACGTTCCCGCTGATCACGCAATTGCTGATTGCTCCCCGGCTGTTTAATCCAAGATACAATCCGCCGCCGTCGGCCAAAGACGTATTGCCCGCGAATGTGCACGATATAAAATTATTGGTTCCGGCGAAAGTATCGCTGCGAATGCATGCGCCGCCGCCATTCTGCGAAGCCTGATTGTTGCATATAACGCATTTTGTGAACTGGGTTTGCGAATTGTAGCTGCATATCCCGCCGCTCATGCTGCGGTTGGATCGGATCGTGCATTTATTGAAATTAATCGGTCTCGTGCAGTTGTTGATGTAGATCCCCGCCCCCTGGCCGGATGGATTGTTCCCGCCCTGAATGACCAGATTGCTCAACAGTGTAATCGAGGCGACCGAATCCGCCACAACGACGTGCAGCGATTTATTTGCCCCGTCGAGGATCGTCGGATTTGCCGCCGGGTTGACCGGCAGCCCGGTTGTTTCCGTCCCGTCGAAACTGCCGGTGATCGGCACTCCGGGCTTGATGATTAAAACCGGATCCGTTGTTGTGGCCGCATACGTTCCACCCGCGATATAGACGATATCACTGCCGCTGACGGCTAGATTCATCGCCTCGCTGATCGTCTTCTTGGCCTCGGCCCAGCTCAGGCCCGTGCCGCTGTGTTCAACCACGCCGTTGACGTAATAAATTGTTGCCCCCGCATTGGCCGCAAGCAAAAAAATCGAGCCGAACATCAGAGCAAACCATTTCGCCCTCATGTCTTTAACCCCGCGATCCATGATTCGCGAACCCCTGATTTCACCATCCGCGTGCCAGACCAAGCTATAACCGGCTGATCCTCTAGTCAATTAACAAATAAAAAAAGAGAGAACGGAGTTGCGGATGATTCTTTCTCCGTTTCCTCCGTTCTCTCCTGTTTCTTATGAGTGTTTAATTCGCCCCGATCCTCGCCCCGCCGCTCGGCGCCTCGATCCGCACCTGTTTCGTGATCCGTTTCGACACCGCCGCCGACCCCGGCTTGATCTTGATCGTCCCGCCGACCGTCACCCAGTTGATCGCGTCATCGATGTTGCTGAACGGCTGCGCTTCGGTCCCCATCTTCGCCCCCGTCCACGGAAAATCGAGCCACACAATCTCCATCGGCCCGCTCGGCCCGCTCGTGTATTCATACGCCCCGACGTCATACCCCGCCCCGCTCGGCCGCGGCGTGCCGATGATGTCATGCGTCAGCCCGGCAATGGTTTGGCCCCAGTCGATCGCCGCCGAAGTCGAGCCCAGGTTGTATTGCTTGGTCTGCCACGAGGTGCCGATCGTCGAACAGAAACTTGCGTCGCCGGCAACGGTGATGGTCGTCTGAGTATTTGATATGACGTAGTAGATGTAGCGCTGGTTGACCACGGGCCTGATCAGTTTGCCCGCGAGCGCGCCCGGCGTCAGGTTTGCCGATCCACACGTCAACAGCGTCGTCGAGCTCGCGCTGTCGAACACGCCGTTGTCGGTCCAGGTGCCGCTCGAGAGTCCGCTTGTGCTGTAGGCCGGGCTGCCGTCGCGATCGTTCGAGCCGTAGCCTGCGGCGTCAATATTTGCCGCCCCGACGATTGGCGTTGCCACTCCCGGGTAGCTTTCGTACACGTAGTCGCCCGGCCCTCTCAGTCCGGTATTCATGTTCATGCGGAAGAGCGAATACGACAAGGTGGGCGTGTTCATGAATGTCGAATAGAGTCCGTAGCCGACGTTGTCGGAGAAGATGCAGTTGGTAATCGTTCCCCAGGCCGGATACGCCTCGCCCGCCGCGTAATAGCCGCCGCCGTTCGTGGCGGTATTCAGGTCGATCGTGCAGTTCACGATCTGCACATGCCCGGATCCGTTGTAAATTCCACCGGCGTTGTTGACGGCTTTATTCCCCGAGATGACGCAATTGGTCATGATGGCATCCACATAAGGCCCACATGTAATCCCGCCTCCCGTAGGCGCGCTGTTGCAGGCGATCACGCAATCGGCCACGGTGACCGGGAACGTGCCCATGACCGAGCCCGTCATCACGCCCGTCAGATAAATCCCGCCGGTGCCCTGATCGCCCGTGTTGCCGGCCACCGTGCAGCCGGTAATCGCGCCCGAACTATTCCCCAGATAAATCCCGCCGCCGACCTGCGTGCTGTGGTTGTTGTAAATTTTCGAGTCAACGATCAGCGTATCGGAGGTATACACGATATACATGCCGGCCGTCCGGCCCGCGTTGGAGTGGATTTCGCAGTTGGAGACCGTGATTGCGTGCGAATGGTTTGCATACACGCCCGCGCCGCGGCCGGCCATGTATTTGCCGCGTTGGACGATGAATCCGCTCAGCTCGGCCGTGGTGACATAATCGGCCGAGACGACATGATTGGCCATGTTCGCGCCGTCGAGAATCGTCGGGTTCGCGGCGATGTTCCGTTGCGTCAGGCTCGTTTCGGTCCCGGCAAACCCGCCATAGATGGAAACGCCGGATTTCATCACGACAAGGGTATTCGTGCTGTCGGCCGCGTACGTCCCTGCGGCAACCCACACCTCGTCCCCGTTGCCGGCGAGGTTCATCGCCTCAGCGACGGTCTTCTTCGCCTCGCCCCAGCTCAGCCCCGTCCCGCTCGCCCCGGCCGAACCCTTGACGTAATAACGCGCCGCGTTTGCCTGCGCCGCGAGCATCGCGACAAACACCATGACCAACCCGAGTTTCATCGTCTTCATCGAACCGGTCTCCCCTTCGTAAGGCCGAGAAAACAAAACAGGGCCTGTTTTTACAGTGTCGATCAAGTCGGCATTGTCCATGAAGTCTCCCGATTCGGCAATCCAAATCTGGCCGAATAGATCATTCGAATGGATTTCGTTTTTTAACACCCTGTTATAGGTCCTATGAATTTTTCTCCCGCTCAATTATGTTGGAACCCATGACTACGCTGTCTTCATCACCGTCTTCGACCAGCCCCGCCGACCTCGTCATCATCGGCGCCGGCGCCGCCGGCATGGCCGCCGCGATCTTCGCCGGCGAGGCCGCCGCCGGCCGGCCCGTGCGCATCATCCTCATCGACGGCGCGGCCAAGCCCGGCGCCAAAATCCTTCTCTCCGGTGGCGGTCGCTGCAACGTCACCCACGACCGCGTCACCCCCGACGATTACTTCGGCGGCCCGCGCCCCCTGATCCGCAATGTCCTCGCGGCCTTCAACGAACGGGCGACCGTCGATTGGATGCGCCGCCTCGGCGTCGAGCTCACGGTCGAGCCCACCGGCAAGCTTTTCCCCGTCACCGACAATGCCAAAACCGTCCTCGACGCCCTCCAGCGCCGCATCGCCGAACTCGGCATCACCACCCGCTACGGCTCGCGTGTCACGAAAATCGAGTGTCCTCAGCCTAAGCACTCAGCACTCAGCACTCAGGACTCAGCACTTAGCACTCAGGACTTTGTGGTCCATCTCTTGAGCGGCGAGCGCCTTGCCGCGCGCCGGCTCATCGTCGCGTGCGGCGGCCGGTCTCTTCCCAAGAGCGGCAGCGACGGCGTCGGCCTCGAGCTCCTGCGCGAGCTCGGCCACACGATCGTCCCCACCACGCCCGCGCTCGTGCCGCTTGTTCTGAAACCGAACCGCCAGCCCGGCGGCCGCTTCGAGGAACTCACCGGCCTCACCCTCGACGTGCGGCTCGGATTATACGACTCGGCCGGGCGCCGCAAATTCGAGCTTGTCGGCTCAATGCTATTCACACATTTCGGCGTGAGCGGACCCGCCCCGATGAACCTCTCGCGCCACTGGCTGCGCGCCCGCCTCGAGTCGCCCGCCGAAACGTGGACGGTCTGCATGGGCCACCCGCGCTTCAACAACCCCGAAGAAGCCGATGCCTGGCTGCGCGCCGCCGCCGCGCGAAGCCCGCGCCGGCCGGTCGCGCATCTTTTCACGGAGCTCTTTCCCGAGCGCCTCGCGCGCATTCTCGCCACCGGCACCGACCGCCTCATCGACATGGACCGCGGCGAGCGCCTCGAGCTCGCCCGCGCGCTCACGCGCCTGCCCCTGCCGGTCGAGTCCGATCGCGGCTGGGCTTACGCCGAGACGACCGCCGGCGGCGTCAGCCTGCGCGAAATCGACGTCCGCACGATGGAGTCGCGCCTTGTCCCCGGCCTCCACATCTGCGGCGAAATGCTCGACGTCGATGGCATCATCGGCGGCTACAGCTTCCAATGGGCCTGGTCCACCGGCCACCTCGCCGGCCGCGCGGCGGTCAAAGCGTAAAGTTCGTATCAATTAATGCGTAAAGTTCGTAGTCCCGCCTTCAGGCGGAACAGGACGATTCAAAATCTAATTTCCACCTGAAAAACATGAAGGAACCGCGACAGCCGTTCGATTTCCAAAGCCGTGGGTTGAATCGGCTTTTGCGATTCAACCCACGGTCAATGTCGCCAGTATTTTTGAACCGATTTATCGGTTCGACAACACTCCCGCGCAAACACATTGGCGAAACTCGAACCGCTGTTACGGTTCCAATTCTTTCAGCCCTCACGTCGCAGCGCGCTCTTCACATGATGAATTTCCAACTTGAAATCGTGCCACGGCATATCCGCGCCGATCCCGTATCTTTTGAGTTCCAGCGACGGCGTCGCTGCATCGTTCGGCCCCCCGATCGTCGTTACCGCCGCGCTAATCCCGCGCATTTTTAAAATCTCGACCGCGCGCCCATCGTAATCTTCCCTGCGCCCGTTCGGATACGCAAACGTCCGGCACGGCCGCCCCGTTAGGCCCTCGACCTCGTCGATCGAGCCGTCGATCTCCTCGCTCAGCCGCCGGTCCGAAATCCCCGCCATAATCGTGTGCGTGCGCGTGTGCGCGCCGAACTCGACCAGTCCCCCACTTGCCATTTCGGCGATCTGCCCCGCCGAAAGCATCCGGAACGGCGACCCCTCATCCATGGCTCTTTCCGGATCATCGCCCAGCGCCCGAATCAACCCTTCGCACGCCGCCGTCATCCGCTCCTGCGGAATGGTCTTCAAAATCTCCTGAACGCGTTCGCCGGCCCGCGATTTTTCCGCCGCCGTTCCGATCGCGAATCTTTCCCCTTCAAACTCCACTTCTTTCCTTCCCGTCCGCGCCAGCGCATCGTTCACGCGGCAGAACCACACCGTGTCGCCGCCACCCACCAGCGCCGTGTTCAAAAAAATCGTCGCCGGCAGCCCCATCTTCTTGAGCACCGGCCACGCGACTTCGTAATTGTTCGCATAGCCGTCGTCGAACGTGATCGCCGCCAGCGGTTTCGCATTCTTCTTTTTTAATTTCTCCGGCAGATCGGCCAGCGCGACCACCTCGAACCACTGCGCGAGATATTCCATCTGTTTCCGAAAATCGGCCTCGCTGACAAAACACCAGTCGCCCACCGCGAGCGGACGCCGCACGACTCCGTGATACATCAGCACCGAAGCTCCGCCCGCCGCGAACAGCCGATGAAACCCCCGCGGCGCTCCACCCGCGGCAAGCGCATCCAATACCAATGATTTAATAATATGAGCCATTTCTCTGCGTTATTTGGCCCGCGGGCTGCTGTATTCCTCATCGACTTTCACGGTGCCCAGCCGGTCTGGCTCGATCGCATACAACCGTTTCACGTCCGGGTCCTGATGCACGTGCGCCAGCAGGATCTTGCCGATGTAAATGCGGTGATCGCCGCTGTCGATCTTGCCCGCCACCTCGCATTCGAAATTCACCACCGCGTCGCGCAGCAGCACGCCGTCGATCCGGATCGCCGGCTCGGTCGCCGTGCCGTAATACGACAGCTTGTCCATGTCGCGCCCCGAGTGCGTCCCGAAAAACACGGTGTCGCCGGCCATCGTCGAGGACGGGAACGCCACGACGAATTGCTTGTTCGCCTCGAGCCCCTCGAACGAATAGCGCATCCGCCCGATCGAGATCGCCAGCATCGGCGGCTCCTTGGACGTGTTCATCGCCCACGCCACCGAGATCGGGTTGTATTTGCCCGCCGGGTCCTTCACGATCGCGATCGCCAGCGGCAGCGGCAGGCTCCTCGCCATCGCCTCTTCGATATCGACTTGTCTTTGCATGGGGCACTCTCCTGTTCTTGCGCGCCTGTCATCATAGGTAACACCCGCGCCTAAAGGAAAGCCCAATCATGTGACGCCCCCGGCGATCTTCAGGCACGATCGTGATTACTTGTCGCCGATTCTCTTCTTCGCCGTTTCGCCTTCGGCGTCCCACGGGTGCATCCAGTCGCCCATCGGCAGGATCTTGCGCAGGCGGCGCTTCGTCTTGGCCTGCAGGATGTCGGTGAGCGACACGTTCTCGGCGACGCCTTCCGGCGAGCGCAATGCGTGCTCGAGGCTCTCGCCCCTTTCGCGCTGCTCGTGGAACAGGTACACGAGCCGCGCCATCGCGTGCCCCATTTGGAGATACGTGTAGAATTCCTCGCGCGGCATGTTGTCCTCGTTCAGGTACGGCCAGCGCTTCAGGTAGTAATCGCGCTCGCTCGCCAGGTCCTCCGGCTCGAACACGATTCCCATCATGTTGTTTTCGTCGCGCAGGCCCATCTCCTTCACGCGCCGCCACATGTCCGTGCCGGGGAAGATCTGCAGCGGCGAAAATTCCACGTATCGCAGCTGTGCGAGGTTGTCCGCGATGAAATCGAACGTCGCGACGATGTCTTCGCGCTTCTCGCCCGGGCCGCCCATGATGAAGCACGAGCTGAACCGCACGTCGTGTTTCTTCCCGAGGTCGATCGCGCGCTGGTTGCGCCCGGCGTCGGCCGACTTCTTGTTATAGACCTTGAGCATCGCGTCCGACGCCGACTCGAATCCGATGTTGAGCAGGTTGAACCCGCTCCGGGCGAACGCGTCCATCAGCTCGTCGTCGAGCAGGTTCGAGCGCACGAAGCACGTGTAGCGCGCGCCCTCGTGCAACCTCCGCTCGCGGATCATCGCCAGCAGCTTCAGGACCCGGTCCTTGCGCACGACGAACAGGTCGTCATAGAGGTGGATCGTTTTGGGGTCGTATTCATTGCGCAGCTTTTCGATCTCGCCGATCACGTAGTCTTCCGACGGGCAGCGGTACGTCGTGCCCCACAGAAGCACCGTGCTGCAGAACGCGCAGTTGTAGGGGCAGCCGCGGCTCGTCATGATCTGCGCCTCGCGCCCCGGCCGGTTCCAGCGCTCATACATCAGCGTGCGGTCGGGGTAGGGGATCGCGTCCAGGTCCTGGATCATCGGCCGCGGCGGCGTGGCCACGACCGCCCCCGACTCGTCGCGATACAAAAGCCCCTTGATTTTCGCGAGCGAGCGCGGCTCCAGCCTTCCCTCAGCCTTGAACAACGTCACGAGCTCGGCGAACGTCTCCTCGCCCTCGCCGATCGCCGCCACGTCGAACGCCGGATCCAGGATCGGCAGCGTCGAGATGTGCGGCCCGCCGCAGATGACCGGCACGCCCAGCGCCTGTTTCACCTTCACGGCGTCGCGCGCGGCGATCGAGGCGTTGTAGGTCACGAACGATATGCCGACGAGGTCCGGCTTGGCCGCGATCAGTTCATCGACCTGCCGGGCGATGACGAACTCCACCCCGCCGACGTATTTCTGCACGTAGGCGGCCAGATACCCCAGCCCCAGCGGCGGCAGCGTATAGTTCCAATCATCGATCAGTTCCGGGTAACAGGCGAGGTAAAGTCCGATTTTCATTGGGCGAGCCGGTAAGTCCTTCCGCCGCGGGCAATCCCGCTCCGCGGCCCTAAGCTCTTTTACCATCCCCGCAAACCCCGGGCAAATCAATTCCCCCGTTTCAAGCCCTCGATCGAAACCTGAGGACTGCCTGGGCCATCAAGTGTTCAAAACCATTCGCCGGGCCTTTGGTCCCATGGACCCCTACTTCCCCCCCGGGATCCACTCAATTTGCCCAAAAAATTTTTAAAAAATTTTCAGATTAAGTTTCCTAAGGGCCATAAGGGTCCGTAAGGGAATCGACTTTTTCGAACATTTTAGTTTATCCTTCCCGCGTCAGTTCGGGCTCCCCTGCCGTAGCCCGAGCGTAATCGAGGCCTCCCTCGAACGCGATTCCGTCAGCAGGTCGCTTCGACCCGAAGCGGCATGGATCGCCGGCCAACAATGGACCACCCGTCCTCGTAACCCCGCGATCCATCGCGGGGGCTTGGACGACCATGTATGCGGAAACCGTTTCAACGGTTTCTCGCTGTCTCCGGCCTTGTGCAGGATTAGAGCGCTTGCCG
>JAJFUE010000033.1 GCA_021372575.1 bacterium
ACGAATCAAAGGAGAATTCTTCTGTTATGAATTTTTCTATCAGCCGCGATTCAGCTATTTTTGCGGCATTGTTTTTGAGATAGACATCAACGTCTGACTTCGTCGCGATCTTGCCCGTCTTACAAAGCTCGTCGAGGTCACGAGTAAATTTAGCTGGGATTTTGCCTGACAGAGCGCCATATATGTATTCATCACGTTCGTGTTGGACTCTTGCCTCTTCCTCGTTCTTTCGCTTTTCAACTTTTTCTTGTTCGTCTTTCTTTTTCATAAATTCTTCCAGTTCAGCTTTTTTCTGCTTCTCGTGTTTTTGAATTGATGTCTCGACACCCGATTCTTGCAGCGCATTGATCGCAAGCAGGATGACGGATGAGGCGCCCACCCCTTCCGATCTGCCTTCGCCGGCGATGACGTAATCGAGTGTGCAAGCCTTGCCGATCTTTTTTTGATCGACACCCGTCCCGCCCAGGATGAACGTGAACTGCGCTACGCAATCCTGATCCTTCATTGAGAAGCAAAGCTGGTAAACATTATCGTTCTTTTTCCATCCGTGGATTCCAGGTGTCTTGCCATTGTCCATCTTCAGCATGGCGAGACCTTTTTGAAACTCATCGATTGTGCCGAGTTCCCCCATCCCACTGACTTCGGTGATGATGTAGGAATCCTTAAATTCTTTTGGCGGATCGGTGTAGCTGCCACAGCCAGTCAGCCAGCACACTGCCAAGATTAACAGGGCATACAGCGAAATCACTTCTTGAATTCTCTGACGTTTCATCATGCTACTGTCTCCTTTGAGATATAAAAAGAGGGGTGCCGCCCGTTTCCATGCCTCCGCAGGGCAACCACGCCCCCAAGACAGCACAGCACCAGACGACACCCCCACTCGGGGTGCATCCAGTGCTTGCGCGTCGTCTTGGTAAATGCCCTTTCGGGCAAATGTGGTTGTTTGCGAAGACGCCCAAGCAATGAACGCCGCTACTTAAACGGCTTTATGTATTATAGCAGTGCTCGATATGACCTCCGTCAGCCAATCTTGAAACATCGAAGCGAACAGCAAAATAAAATATGCTTCCACCCTTGCACACTCAAGTTGTTTTTATTTTTCGAGCAGGTTGACCGCTCTAAAACGCCAAAAAATCCTGTTTTTGGGTATAGCTCTCCCCAACCTGCATATACCGCAAAGCGTGTCTCTTGAGCCCCTCTTTGCCCAACCGCCCACCCGTCGAGGGGGTCAGATAAGATTCCCGCTATCAGGGGGACAATTTTTTCCCGTTTCGACTTAATAGTCCGGTCGTCACACCCCTGACGCAAAGAGTGAGAGTGAATGGCGATGGAGCTATGTCCCTCAACATCCATTCCCGCTCTTCGAGCATTTTCGATGCTCGGTTGACAGAATCGCCTGCCGATTCTATGCGTAAATTGAACATGATCGACTCGCACAATGAAATTAGCTCCGTCAATGATCTACTCATTCAGAATCAATCGAAATCCAAGGTCCGAATAAAACGCACTTCGCATCAAATCTATTCTCAAATTATCATAGAGGATTGTCAGGCTTTTAGCCGTCAATCTCGGGCGGTCCTGAAGCTCCCGTATGACCATTAAATCGAAAGCCGTTGACTTAAACCAATCCACTTCCTCGCTGAATCCGATAATTCCAATGATGTTGGTGTTCTCCATGAACTTGCGCAGTGTTTTCAGGTTCGCTTGCATCGTTGAGCAAGACCCAAAATAAATCACAACGTTTCGCTCGCAATCTTCAATGATCGGTTTAATCTCATCCAGAAACACCATCCTTTTACCATCGAGGCAAATGCACGATTCCTCACCGTGAAAGGCAAGATACAAAATCGAGTATCTCGCATACATGCTTTGCGTCCACTTTTTCAATGCGAATATAAGTTCTTCTTTCGTCCCAATTCGCCTGTGGATGTATGGGAACTTACGAAAATGGGCATCTGCAACGATTTTGAGCAACGGTTCAACAGATGTTTTCTTACGAAGATCAGTGCTCCAATCGCCCTCCAGACAGAAAATCCCATGACCCGACTTTGACCCGTTCATTTTGATTGTAGACCTTAATCATCTTATATTCGATTCGATTCAATAATCTGCTTTCATCACGACCTCTTTAAAGCCATTGGAAAGTGCAATTTGTTTCAGCAACAATAAGTAACCCTGATTTCCTTTTATTATCATTCGGTTGGTTTGCGCATATTGGCATCTATGGACCCATCTGAGTATTGCAAAGAATATTTCCTCCAAACGAGCATGTATGACCTCGGACCCCTCATCGAGTTCCTTAGCGCGTGGCCGGCATCCCGCGACCAATTTCCCGGCTTTGGATTTCGATATATTCAGCATTTTACCAACGTCATTGATAATCATCTTTTCGCCCCATGTCATATACGCATCGGCTATCCGTGCTTTCGTGACAATCGCGGCAATTGTGGTCTCGCTAATTTCCACTACAAGCCTCGCCTCTGAAAGGTTGGAAGACTTTTTTCTCATAATGCCGACTTCCTTTCTGTTTCTCTGCCACTCCGTTTCTACCCATTGCCCGTTTGCGCCTGTTGCTCAGAATGCAAGTCGATGACCTCCGCCCCGCCGGAATTCAGAGCCTGTTCAATGGCTTGACCGATCTCTTCGTTTGCCTTGCGAATCGGATTATCGGCGAGGTGCGCATATCGTTGCGTGGTGGACGCCTGGGTGTGGCCCAACAGTTTTCCGATTATCAGAAGCCCGTTACCCAATCCGGCCGCGACGCTGGCGAAACTGTGTCTCAGATCGTGAATGCGGACATCGGGGATCTCGGCTTTTTCCCGGATACGCTCCCAGACTTTGTAAAGGCCATTGAATGGTTGATTCTCCCGGCGATCACTCGGAATGACCCACACCGGATCATGTTTGATCTTCTTGAGAATGTCGATCGCGGCCATGTTGAGGTAAATAACCTTGGCTCCAGTTTTGCTGTCCTCAAGGCGGAGTAAGCCGTTCTCCAGATCGACCTCGCTCCACTTGAGATTCAGGATTTCGCTTTTGCGTGCGCCGGTGAAGATCAACAGCCGCAAGGCGTCAATGGCGACTTGCGGTTCGGACTTCTCATCCTCCAACTCTTTCAGCGTCTTGCCGATCCGCTTCAATTCCTCGGCGGTCAGGTATCGCTCATGGGCTTTCTCGGGAAATCGTGCCACACGCCGACATGGATTGGACCCGTCCGGCCTCTCGCCCCAGACTTCAGCGAGGTTGAACATGGTGGAGAGCAACGTCAGAACCCGGTTTGCCTGATACGGCGTCTCGCTCAGGCTCGTGTGGAACTTGGCGATGTCCGGCCTGGTGAACTCTTCGACCTTACGCGACCCCATCTGAGGGACGATATAACGATCGATGAAATGCTGATCGTTGTAAATCGATTGGGGCTTTTTCCTGACATTCGCGTGTTCCTTCATGTATTTGTCGGCCAGTTCCTTCATCGTCATGGAGCCTTTGATATGGTCCCGCTCGTCAGCCGGGTCAACGTTGCCCATCTGAGCCTGTGCGAGAAGCTGTGTGGCTTTTTTACGGGCTATGTCGGGGGTAATAGTGCCGTGTTGCCCGATCGTGATCCAGCGGCTCCGGCGATGCTTGTTGCGATACGTGAGAATGTAAACCTTCCGGCCCGACGGCTTCACCCTCAGACCAAACCCCGGCAGTGTAGCATCCCAATGGTAAACATCCCGTTCGGGATCGGGAACAACCTCATCGATAAACCGCTTTGTAAGCTGGGCCATGACACAGACTCTCCCCATTCAGGAATTGACTCATTTTTTCCTGTGATCCCGCACACAGCCCCGAAAATAGGGCCGATTCGCGGCAAGCATATAGCAAGCATAATAGGGAGAAATGAGGCGAAAATCAAGGAAATAAGATCGGCATATCTGAAGATAAATCCAATAGAATGAGCAATATAGAGCAATAGAGAGAAGGCGATAGAAATGCAAAGAAATGGCAAAAATGGGCTACGGATCAGAAGGTTGGGGGTTCAAATCCCTCCGGGCGTACCATGAATGTCTGAAGCCCCGGTTGGGGCTTTTTTTTTGTTTGAGAGGGCGTGCGGGGCTTTGATTGATGTTCCTTTTTCATTTTTCTTCCGGCGTCCGCATCCATTTGCTGGTCGCCTCCGCAAGCCCGGGCGAATGAACCGTCCCGATTTTGACCCGCTCCGACATTCCGGGGTAGAATGCTTGTGAACGATTGTCATCGTATCCAATCAGCCTCGGCCGCCTGCCGGCCGCGGGGTGGGTTCGAGTTATGTTCGAGGAAGGCGAATTATCGTTTGCGTTCGGCGCGCCGGGGATCGAGCCCCGCTGGACGTCCAGCGCCAAGGAGGGGCTCGGCACGGCGTATCACACGAGCTGCCGGCTGTGGTTCACGCTCAGCCACGGCATCGTGAACGAAATCTATTACCCGCACGTCGATCAACCCAACACGCGCGACTTCGAATTTCTCGTGAGTGACGGCGAGCATTTCTGCCATGAGGAAAAGCGTGACCTGCGCCACGAGCTCGAATACCCCGACCGCAACTGCCCGTATTACCGGCTGACGAACACCGACCCGTTCGGGCGTTACCGGATCATCAAGGATGTGCTCACCGATCCGCACCGCTCGGTGCTGATCGTGAACACGAGGCTCGACGTCATCGACGAGGCGCTGCGCGGCAAGCTTCATTTGTATGCGCTGCTGGCGCCGCATCTTGCGCGTTTCGGCAAAAACAACACCGGCTGGCACACCGAAATCAGCGGGCTCAAGGTGTTATGCGCCAAGCGCGACGGCTATTACCTCGTCATGGGTTGCAGCAGCGGGTTCGTGAAGCGGTCGGCCGGCTACGTCGGCTCGAGCGACGGATGGCAGGACCTGATGCGCCACCGCAAGATGGAATGGGGATTCACGGACGCGCCGGACGGCAACATCGCGCTGACCGGCGAGATCGACCTGCGCCGCGGCAACGAGGCGATGGTCGCGATCGCGATCGGCGGCGGTTACCAGAGCACCGTCACCAAACTCATGCAGACGATGGCCGACCCGTTCGAGGCGCACCGCGACGGCTTCGTGCGCCAGTGGCAGCGCACGGTCGCCAACCATCCATCGACCTTCACCGAATGCACGGAACACACGGCCGATGGCGGGCACTTGTACCGCCTGAGCCGGTTCGTTCTGCTTTCGCACGAGGACAAGGTGTTTCAGGGCGCGCTCGTGGCGTCGATGTCGATCCCGTGGGGCGAGACCAGGGGCGACAACGACGTCGGCGGCTACCACCTGGTGTGGACGCGCGACCTCGTGCAGAGCGCGACGGCGCTGCTCGCGGGCGGGCAGGCCGGCACGGCGCAGCGCGCGCTCATTTGGCTCGCGGCGATCCAGCACCCCGACGGCGCGTTCCCGCAAAACTGCTGGATCGACGGCACGGCATTCTGGAGCAACTTCCAGCTCGACGAAATCGCATATCCGATCCTGCTCGCGTGGCGGCTGCACGTCGAGAACGCGATGCCGCCGCTGTTCGAGCCGTGCGTGATGGTCATGACCGCCGTCGAGTATTTGATCCTGCATTGCCCCGTGACCGCTCAGGAGCGATGGGAGGAGAACGCGGGTTACTCGCCATCGACATTGGCCACGGTGATCGCGAGCCTCGTCTGCGCCGGAGAATTTTCGAGGCTGCGCGGCGACACCGAGACGGCCGATTTTATTTTGGCTTACGCCGACTGGCTCGCGGCGCACCTCGAGGAGTGGACCGTCACGATCCACGGCGAGCTCGTGCCCGGCAAGCCGCGCCACTACATCAGGATCAATCCGACCGACCCGTGGAATCCCGACCCGCACGCCGATCCCAACACGACGATGATCCAGGTCACCAACGGCGGCGGGCTGCATCCGGCGCGCAACGTGGTGAGCGGCGATTTTCTGCATCTGGTCCGGCTGGGCATTCGCGACGCCCATGACCCGGTCGTGCTCGACTCGGTCGATGTGATCGATCGCGTGCTCAAGCGCGACCTGCCGGACGGGCCGTGTTGGCGGCGCTACAACCATGACGGCTACGGCCAGAAGGCCGACGGCTCCGCATGCGATGAAGACGGAGGCGTCGGCCGCTCGTGGCCGCTGCTGACCGGCGAGCGCGGCCATTACGAGCTCGCCGCCGGCCGCGACCCGTTTCCGTTGATCACGGCGATGGAAAAGTTCGCCAACGAAGGAGGCATGCTCAGTGAGCAGCTTTGGGACGCCGACGACGTGCCGGCGCGCGAAATGTTCCGCGGCAAGCCGACGGGGGCGGCGATGCCGCTGTGCTGGGCGCACGCCGAATACATCAAGCTCGTGCGCAGCCGCGGCGACGGCGTCTGTTACGACCGGGTCGATCCGGCGTTCGAGCGTTATGTGGCCAACCCCGTCCCGAGCCGCTACGAAATGTGGACGTTCCGTCACCCGATCCGCCGCATGCCGCGCGGCAAGATGCTGCGCATCATCGTCGGCGCCGAAGCCCGCGTCGTGTGGTCGGCCGACGGCTGGGCGAGCGTGAATCAAACGAAGACAACGGCCATGAGTTCGCTGCATCTGGAGTATGTGGATCTCCCGACCGATCGTCTTGCTGCCGGTTCAACGATCGAGTTCACGTTCTTCTGGGAACAAGCCCAACGTTGGGAAGGAAGGAATTTTGAGATATCCATCCAATGAGAGCAGGCGGGAAGGGATGAGATCCAAAGCGCTGAAGGCGCGAGATAATTTAGCCTGGGGCAGAGCGAAGCGCCGCCCCAGGTTGGGGAATCGATTTCACCGCGAGCTCTGAAAGAGCGGAAGAAATGGAAACGAATTCAAATCTCTTTCGCGCCTTCAGCGCTCGATTTGGATTGGCCGACATCCTGGGGCGTCGCTTCGCTCTGCCCCAGGCTTTATTCTGTCGCGCTTTCAGCGCGTGAAGGACCATCTTAAATGGATCCCGCATTGTCCAATTCGAATGCACAATCCTCCCTCGGCATGGTCGGCCTGGGGCGCATGGGGGCCAACCTCGTGCTGCGGTTGATGCGCGCCGGCCATCGCTGCGTCGTGCACGACGTCGATCGCGCGGCAATCGATGAGCTGGCGGCCGAAGGGGCCGTCGCCGCCAACAGCCTCGAGGATTTCGCGCGGCTGCTCGAAAAGCCACGCGCCGTGTGGCTGATGGTTCCGGCGGCCGGCGTCGATTCGACCATCCAGCGCCTCGTCATGGTGCTCGAGCAGGACGACATCATCATCGACGGCGGCAATTCCTGTTACCACGACGATATCCGCCGTGCGTCGGAACTGCTCTCGAAAGGCATTCATTATCTCGACGTCGGCACGAGCGGCGGCGTGTGGGGGCTCGAGCGCGGCTACTGCCTGATGATCGGCGGAGGCGAAAAAATCGTGCGGCGGCTCGATCCGATTTTCGCCGCGCTTGCGCCGGGCATCGAATCGATCCCGCGCACGCCCGGGCGCGAAAACATGGGCGGCACCGCCGAGCGCGGCTACTTGCACTGCGGCCCGACCGGCGCCGGCCATTTCGTCAAGATGGTCCACAACGGCATCGAGTACGGCATGATGGCCGCGATGGCTGAGGGGCTCAACATTCTTCACCACGCCAACGCCGGCAAGAAGTCGCAAGCTTCGGATGCCGAGACCACGCCCTTGCGCAACCCGGAGTTTTATCAATATGACCTCAACCTGGCCGACATCACGGAGGTCTGGCGGCGCGGCAGCGTGATCGCGTCGTGGCTGCTCGACCTGGCCGCCGGGCAGCTCGCGAATAATCCCGATCTGTCGAATTTCAAGGGAACGGTCGCCGATTCGGGGGAGGGCCGCTGGACGCTTCAGGCCGCAATCGACGAATCGGTCCCCGCGCCCGTCATCAGCGCCGCGCTGTATGATCGTTTTTCATCGCGCGGCGAAGGCGACTTCGCGTACAAGGTGCTGTCCGCCATGCGCTACGGTTTCGGCGGCCACGCCGAAAAACCGGTTTCACCGAAGGGAGACGCCTCATGAGAGAAATGCCGTCCGACGCGCTCGTGCTGTTCGGGGTCACGGGCGACCTTGCGTACAAGTCGATTTTCCCATCGCTTTACGCGATGGCGAAGAAGGGCGCGTTGCGGACGCCCGTTATTGGCGTGGCGCGCCCGACGTGGACCATTGAGCAGCTCGACGCGCGCGTGCGCGACAGCATCGAGAAATCCAGGGGCGGCCTGGATGATCCCGATGCGTTCAACAGGCTTGTTGCGTGCCTCAACTACGTCAGCGGCGATTACGTCGATCCGCGGACGTTTGAGAAAATCAAGCAGGCGCTCGGCGGCGCGCAGCGGCCGACGCATTACCTCGCGATCCCGCCGGCCCTGTTCGGAACCGTCATTACGAGCCTCGGCAAAACGAGCCTCGCCACGAACGGCCGCGTTATCGTCGAGAAGCCGTTCGGCCGCGACCTCGCCTCGGCGCGCGAGCTCAACGACGTCGCCCTGTCCGTCTTCCCCGAAGACTCGATCTATCGCATCGATCACTTCCTCGGCAAGGAAGCGATCATGAACATCCTGTATTTCCGGTTCGCCAATTCGTTCCTCGAGCCGATCTGGAACCGCAACTTCGTCTCGAGCGTGCAGATCACGCTCTCGGAGAACTTCGGCGTCGAGACGCGCGGCGCGTTTTACGAAACGGTCGGCTGCATGCGCGACGTGATCCAGAACCACTTGTTCCAGATCATGGCGCTGCTGGCGATGGAGCCGCCGGCCTACCAGGGCTACGGCGCCGTGCAGATCGAAAAGGCCAAGGTGTTCCGCGCGATGCGCCCGCTCAAGCCCGAGGACATGGTGCGCGGGCAGTACGAAGGCTATCGCAACGAGCCCGGCGTGGCGAAGGACTCCGACGTCGAGACCTACTGCGCCATGCGCCTGTACATGGATTCGTGGCGCTGGGCGGGCGTGCCGTGGTATCTGCGGTCGGGCAAGTGCATGGCCGCCACCGCCTGCGAGGTGCTCGTTCAGCTGAAGGCCCCGCCGGCGCGCCTGTTCGAGGACGCCGCGCCGTGCGACGGCCGCCCCAACTACCTGCGCATGGCGCTTTCACCGCGGTCGGTGGTGGCGCTCGCGGCGCGCGTCAAGAAAGCCGGCGAGGAGTTCGTCGGCATCCAGCGCGAGCTGCGCCTGATGGATGAGCAACCCGAGGAGCAGACCCCTTACGAGCGGCTGCTGGGCGACGCGATGGCCGGGCGCGGCGCGCTGTTCACGCGTCAGGACGCGGTCGAATCCGCGTGGGCCGTCGTCGAGCCGGTGATCGAGAGCCATCCCAGGGCGTTGCCGTACGCGCGCGGCAGTTGGGGGCCCGCCGAAGCCGACGAGCTGATCCGTCGGGATTGCGCATGGTTCAATCCCGCCGCCACCGGGGGCGAATGATCGACCGGCATTTCGGTCCCGTTTGTCTTTTTCCCGCGGCGTTGCCGCAACGGGACTCTTTTTTCGTTTCGTGTTAGAATTTTCATATGAAAACGGGCGATCCGCATTCCGGGCAAACGGTCTTGCGTGCCGGTCCGCCGCCGCAGGAGGCTCGGGGGGCGATTGTTTTCCTGCACGGGCGCGGCGGGTCGGCGCAGGGGATCCTGTCGCTTTATGCCAAGCTCCATTTGCCGGAGTATGCCGCGCTGGCGCCGCAGGCCGCCGGCTCGACGTGGTATCCCCACCCGTTTCTCGCGCCGCTCGAGCACAACGAACCTTACCTGGGCTCCGCGCTGCGGCGGGTGGGATCGCTTGTCGATGAATTGGTCGCGCAGGGCATGGGCGCCGAACACGTCGCGCTGCTCGGGTTTTCGCAGGGCGCGTGCCTTGCCCTGGAGTTCATCGCGCGCCATCCGCGCCGCTACGGCGCGGCGATCGCCTTCACCGGGGGGCTCATCGGCCCGGCCGGCATGCCGTTCGAGTATCCCGGTTCGCTCGCGGGCACGCCGGTTTTTCTCGGCTCCGGCGACCCGGACCCGCACGTCCCGTTTCAGCGCGTTCTCGAAACCAAGGGCGTTCTCGAATCGATGGGCGCGGCAGTCGAGCTGCGCCAATACCCCGGCATGCCGCACGCCTTCAACGAGGACGAGATCGAGGCCGCGCGTGCACTGCTCGCGTCCATCGAAAACGGAGTATAACGATGTCCCCCACGATTTCCGGCATTCATCACATCACCGCGATCACGGCCGACGCCCAGAAAAATATCGATTTTTATTGCGGCGTTCTCGGATTGCGGCTTGTCAAGCTCACGGTTAATTTCGATGATCCCGAGAGCTACCACCTCTACTACGGCGACCGGCTCGGCCGGCCCGGTTCGATCATGACGTTTTTCGCATGGCCGGGGGCCACTCGCGGCCGGATCGGCCCGCCGCAGGTGACGACCGTTGCCTTTGCCGTTTCCGCGCAAGCCCTCGAGTTCTGGGCGGCGCGCCTCAAGGAGTCCGGTTTTGCGTTCTGGCCCGGCGAAACGCGCTTCGGTGAAGGTGTCCTTGGTTTCGAGGACCCCGACGGCATCCGGCTCGAACTGATCGCCACCGCCGGCCTGAACGGCGAAAGCCCCGACGGTCCGATTCCGCCCGAATCCGCCATTCAGCGTTTTCACGGAGTCACGATTTCTGAGGAAGGCCATGAGAATACCGCGAAATTATTGACCGAGATCATGGGTTTTAAGGATGAGGGAAGGGAAGGCCATCGCTACCGTTACCGCTCCGCCAACGGAGAATCGGTGGTTGATTTGTTGTGCATTCCGGCTGCGCGGCGCGGTGGCATGGGCGCCGGCGTCGTGCACCACATCGCCTACCGCACGCTAGACGACGCGCAGCAACTGGAGTGGCGCGACGAACTGGTCGGGCTCGGCTACAACGTCTCGTCCGTGATGGACCGCGTGTATTTTCACTCGATTTATTATCGCGATCCGGGCGGCGTGCTCTTTGAAATCGCGACCGATCCTCCGGGATTCACGATCGACGAGCCCGCCGAGAAACTCGGTTCAATCCTCAAACTTCCGCCATGGTTCGAACGCCGCCGCGCCGAATTGGAACAGATTCTTCCGCCGGTGCGCCTGCCCGAATGGCGCCTTGCGGCATAAACAGACGGAATTTGAATTTGACCCTGAAAGGGTCGCATAGTTCAGCAGCCCAGGGTGGAGCGAGGCTGTTGCGAGCGAAACCCTGGGACCAGATGCAAAAAATATGTCAGAGCCCTGAAGGGGCGGCATAGTGGGATGTGCGTGTTAGTTAACAGGGATGTTCGGTTATTTGTTTTTTCTTGAGAATATGGGAATCATGATCAAAGCTGATTCATGGTTCGAATGGCGCGCATTGTCTTGGCCGGGGTTCCGTATCACGTGACGCATCGCGGCAATCAGCGGTGCGATAATTACTGGCTTGGCCTGAACAAGATCGCCGAGGAGCGGATCGTGGATGATACGGACACTGTAATCCATCGCGCCGATAGTGAGGCAGCGTCCACGCCCACCGGCAACGGCTGGGGGATCTACTCACCCAATGGCGGCGAGACGCTTGAATACACGACCGATGCCGCGCGCGGGAAGGTCCTGCATGTCGCGGGGACCACTTCCGCCAACGGCATCATCGGCGACGCCTATGGCTCCAACTTTAATCCCAACGGCACGGAATGGGGCGTGCAGGGGCGGCGGCAACTCGGATTCTGGCTTAAGAACGACGGACGGACGACGATCCAGATCAACGTTTATTGTCGCACGAGTGCAGGTCTGGGCCTCCTTGTGTTCCTGACCAACACCGGCACGGACTCGAACGCCGGATGGGGTTACATTTACCACCTTGCGAATTCGGACAGGTTCCCGACGATCAACGACGGCAACTGGCACTACATCGAACTGGATCTGGGAACGTATCAAACGCAGTTCTCCGGCGTCGCCGACGCCGTCACCCACGTCGACGGCATGATGTTCTGCATCGGCGCAACACAAATCCACGTCGACGACATCATCGTCAGCGCCGGGGCAGTGGAACGCAGCTATGCTCTCATTCCTAAATCAGTAATAAATGGGTATATGGGTGTGCAAACGGGAGTATGTTGTTCTAATAATTTATCAGCTTGGGATAGATATTACTATCATTTGAGTGATTTGGGTTCAGTAATGGCAACAACAAATTTATATGGAATAATAATGGGTGTATACGAACCGGATTATTGGGGCAAATACCGCTTTGTGAATGCCAATAAACCAGACTCAATGACTATAACAGGCCGGTTTGAAGATAGTGAAGCTGGAATAATTAATTACCGCTACAGATGGTATGATTCGAGCCGAGGAAGATGGCTTTTACAAGAGCCATTAGGCTGGAGCGAGAACCTGTATGGTTATTGCGGGAATGATGTAGCAAATGGATTCGATTATATGGGGCTTGCCCATGTTCACAATGTTGATTGTGATAATTTAGCCTTTGAACCCGAAAGTAGTCAGGGGTGCTATGAGAATTTCAAAATCTATAAACTTCCACACCACAGCGGTGCCGACGTGGATGTAGTATATGGTTCTACATCAGGAATTAAAATAGTGGATGGATGTCGTGGAACATGTAGAAAAAACTCAAAAGGGCAATCAATACTGACTATAAAATGTGGCCCCATTTCTGGTTTGAGACAGTGGTTCTCCGGCGGCTATATTAACCCTAGAGATTACGGCCCTGTGTTTCCTGGTCCCGATTGGCCGAGAAATGATTATCATGGCATGAACGGTGAGAAGGGATGTCCTCGAAAATGCAAAGAATAAATATGCCGTTTATATCATGGACGCACATTAGAAAAATATATTGCGTTCTATTTGCTCTAGCCTTTGCGGGCATGCTTCTTGTGTTCTATGTTTTCTTGAGACTTGATGCTTTTAGCAATTCTGTTACGTTCTATGAGAAAATGATAAGTTACTGTTTAGGGGGTTACACGACGTATTCGGGATGTTTTACGCAATCTGATTTCAAGAAAATCAAAATAGGAATGAGTGCGCATAACGTCATATTAATGCTTGGATCGCCAATATCAATCGTGCAAGGACCTAACAGTAATTATTACCATTACACAAGCATGAAACATGATAGAACTCGATGGCTAAAAGTCGTTGAGATCGACAACAAGACATCCTCAGTATTATCTATTTACGATGGTTTGTATATTGATCCTTAATTCGGTGACAGCTACCAGCGCTGGAATATCGGGGGAATATCGGGAATATCGGGGGAATATCGGGGACGTGCACGAATGGCACTGACTTAAGCTCCAACGCATAAAGAATCAACGATTTCTCTTGGGCACGCCCTCGGTTGTGAGTTCGAGGATTCGGCGCGACACATCGCGCAGGGCGGTTAGGGTCTGCTCCAAGCGGCGCTGGTTGGCGATGGCGCGCTCGAAGGCGCGGCGTTGGCCGGCCGACAGATTCACCGTGACCGTTTTGCCCGCCTGTTTCCATGTCCATTGATAGTATGGACCGTAAACCTTCGCCCGGCCCGAATCGGCCGACACCGCCCGGCGCGGACGAACGACGCTGATCGTGCCCTGCAGCACGAGGCCCGGCTCGGCCAGGCGCGCGGTGAGGCGTGCATGGCGGCGTCTCAAGGCTGACAACTCGCGCTCGCTCGTCATCGCTTCCTTCCTTTCCCGTCACGCATCATCCCCGATTTGTGTGGCATTTTCCAGCCCCCTAAACTACAAGTATATATACATGAAGTATTGCCGTCAAATCCCCCCGCCGGAGCCCCCGCCCATGATGCCCTCGCCCCCGCCGCACCGCCTCCCCGGCCGTCTGCGCCAGATTCAGGCCCTGCCCCTCCATGATCTGCAGAAGCTGGCCAGCCCGTTGATCACCCTGCCCGGCGCCCTTCGCGGCGCGCGCGACCGCGTCTATCCATTGCGCCAGGTGTTCTGGATCTTCCTGGCCCAGATTCTGGCGGCCGATAAATCCTGCGCCCACGCCGTGGCCGCCTGGCAGGCCATGCTCGCCCCGCTGGCCCGCTTCATGCCCTCGCCCGGCACGGCCGCCTACTGCCGCGCCCGCGCGCGCCTGACCTTGGGCGACCTGCGCGCCGTCTGGCGCACCCTGACCGGCCGCTTGGCGCAACTGGAGCCGCCCCACGGCATGTGGCATGGCCGCGTCGTCAAGGTCGTTGATGGCTCGTCCGTCTCGATGCCCGACACGCCCTCCAACCAGCGCCGCTGGCCTCAGCCGCAAGGCCAGAAGCGCGGCTGCGGTTTTCCCGTCATGCGCCTCGTTGTGCTGTTTTCCCTCTCAAGCGGGGTGGCCCTTGCCTGGGTCTGGGGATCGCTGCGGGTCGCCGAGTTTCGGGGACGCTCTACAAAATAGGGTCTAATTCGAAGGACGCCGCGAGCGGCATCACCCTCACCGGCCCGAACATGCCCTCGCCGATCAGTTTCAGCATCGGCATCGGGTAAACCGAACGTGTGTTGAGATGCGCGCGCTGAAAGCGCAACAAGAAAATAGCCTGGGGCACAGCGAAGCGACGCCCCAGGTCAGGTCGCAACACATCCGGGAGCTCTGAAAGAGCGGGAGAATGCGGTTGCGTCCATTTCTTTCGCGCTTTCAGCGCTCTCGTTTTCTTGGGATCTTATCCTGGGGCGTCGCTTCGCTCTGCCCCAGGCTGTACTCTCTCGCGCCTTCGGCGCTCTGGTTGACACCTCCGTCCGATTACAACCAGCTTGCCCACGCTAAACACATGCTTTCGGGATACCGGGGATCGGACTCATCGCCTCCCCGTCATAAACCCGCCCCACCACGCGGCCGGGCCGCACTCGTCCACCGCATTTGATCAGTCCGCCTGTCTTTTGCTCATGCCTGGGCTACTACATTGACTCATCGCGAACCGATGACTTAAACTGGTGTTCGTTCCATCCGGATGGGAAAGGTGGGCGGCGATGGTTGACATCAAGGGCAAACCGCTGGCTTACATCGTCGATGACGATGCCGATATCCGCGAGGTCGTGCGGCTGGCGATGGTGTTCGAGGGTTGGGATGCGCGCGTTGCCGGGGACGGCCAGGAGGCGCTCGGCATGCTGCGCGAGAAGCTCCCGAACCTGCTCATCATCGACCTGATGATGCCGGGCATGAGCGGCATGGAATTGCTGCGCAATTTGCTCAGCCATGGCGGCGGCGCGGAAGAGCTGCCGGTGCTCATGATCAGCGCCGTGCGCGAGGGCGCCAAGCTCGTGGAGGATTTCCGCGAACTGCCGTTCGCGCGCAAGCAGTTCATCCACAAGCCCTTCAACAACGACGAAATGCTGAAGGCCGTGCGGGCGCTCGTGCCGGGCGATTTCCGCGCGAAAACCGAAACGCCCAAGCCCGCGCCGCCCAAACCCGCGCCACAGACCCTGCGGACCGCGCCTCAGGCGACCCACATCCGCGGCTACAAGATGCTGGTCGTCGATGACGAGCCCGACATCTGCTTCGTCATGAAGGCGCACCTTGGCCAATACCACAGCATCCGCACGGCATCCAACGGGATCGAGGGGCTCGAGGCCCTTGACGAGTTCGAGCCCGACTTCGTGCTGACCGACGTCAACATGCCGCTCATGAACGGGCTTCAGTTCGCCGAGTCGATCCGGCGCCACCCGCGGCTCGGCGCGACGCCGATTTTCTTCTTCACCGGCGAGTCGGACGCCTCGCTGCCGAGAAAATCCTACGACGTCGGCGGCAACCTGTTCCTGCGCAAGCCGATCGACGTCGAGCAGTTGCTCAAGTTCATCGACCACTTCATCCAGGAGACCGGCCTGCGCCCGGGCGAGCACCCGGCGGCCGTCAAGCCCAAGCCGAAACCCGCGGCGGCGGCGCCGGCGAAACCGGCGGCGCCCGCGCCGGCCAAGGCGCCCGGCGCCGTGCGCATCCTGACCGTCAGCCAGAGCCCCGAGGACCGGCTGTTGCTGGCGCCGGTGCTGGCGAAGATCCCCGCCGTCGAGACGCTGTGGACCGACGACCCGTTCAGCGCGATCGGCAACCTCACGCGCTGGGATCCGGACGTGGTGCTGTACAACGTGCGCCACCCGCGCATGGAGGGGGTCGAGTTCGGCCAGACGCTCACGCTCAAGCGCATCGACCAGCGGCCGCTGATCTGCTTCATCGGGTCGAGCTTCAGCCCGCTGGAAGTCGATTACAGCCGGCGCAATTTCGCGTATGATCCGATCACGGTCAACGCCTCGGAGCGGCTGCAGGGGAGGCTTACGGCCCTGATCGACGCGGCGCGGCCGCGCATCAAGGCCAAGCGCATGGAGGTCGTCGAGATCCAGAAGGAAGAGTCCGCCCGGATCAAGGCGATGCAGGAAGAGAGCGACCGCAAGCGGCGCCAGCAGGAGGCCCTGCGCGGCCGCTACGACCAGCTCCAGAAATTCATCGACAGCCATTTCAAATGATGTTTCGCCCGTCCGCAAAAATTCCCGAACGCTTCGATCCCTGGATGATCTCGGCGATTCACGCGGCGATCGCCATTTCGGCGATGCTGCGCGGCATGACGATGTTCGGGCGCACGCTCGGCGGCCAGTGGCGCGACATGTGGCAGGTCATCGTCATCGACGACCTGCAAAACCGGCCGTGGTCGAGCATCTGGCTCACGCACGCGCAGCCGCCGGGGTTTTCGCTGTGGGGCGTGTTCTGGTACAAGCTGCTGCACGGCAAGTTCATCGTCGGCATGCAGTGGGGCTACATCGCGCTGGGCACGATGACGTGCGTGCTGATCTATTCGCTGACGAAAACGCTGTCGAAAAGCCGGCGCGCGGCGCTCGTCGTCGGTTTCATGGTCGCGCTCAACCCGGCGATGTTTTACTTCGAAGCCTACATGCTCTACGAGACGCTGATCGTGGCGATGGTCACGCTTTCGGCGTGGATGCTCGAACGCGGAATCCGGAGCGGCAGGCTGCGCTGGCTGATCGCGCTGATCGTCCTGTTGAACTTGCTCGTGCTGACGCGGAGTTTCTATCACCTGATTTTCATCCCGGCGGCGCTGGTGTTTGCGTGGCCGCTGTGGCGCAAGCTCAGGCCGACGGTGATCCTCGCCCTGTTGCTCGCGGCGGTGATGCTTCCTGCCGGCTGGTATGCGAAAAACGAAGTGCAATACGGCTTTTTCGGCTCGTCGAGCTGGTTCGGCATGGGGCTGTTCCGGTGCGTGGTGAAGGGCTACACGCAGCAGGAGATCCAGCGCCTGGCTGACGAAGGGGTTGTGTCGCAAATGGTCGCGCAGCGCTGGCCATACGATCACTTCCCGAGAGATTACGTCAAGTTCGGCTACAACAAGACCTCGACGATCCCCGTGCTGTCGCGCGACGATTTCCACAACATCAACGTGCCGGACATCTCGCGCCAGTATCAGGTGGACTCGATGACGCTGATCCGGCTGCACCCCTGCCGGTATTTGGGCAGCATTCACCGCGCCTACACGGAATTCTGCGAGCCGGTGACGCGCTTCTCGCACCTGGACTACCACCGCGTGAAATACATCAAGTGGGAGGTCCCGTATTCCTGTCTTTTATACGGGATGTGGGTGACGGACGTCATTTACACGTTCACCAACGTTGAGCTGGGGTCGATGTTTTACTTCTATTTCCCGATGATGCTTGTTGGCGGGGCGGCTTGGGCGGCGGCGCGCGCGAGGAAGAACCGCGCGGCGCTCGCGGCCGGCCGGCCCGTGGAGCCCGCCGACGCGGCGGCGCCGTGGGTCATGGCGTATGTCATTTTCCTGAGCGTCTATGTGGTGCTGGTGGGGACGATGTTCGAGTTCGGCGAGAACGTGCGGTTCCGGTTCGGGCTGGAGCCGCTGCATTTCGCGCTGGCCGTGATTCTGGTCAGGAGCGCGTGGCTTCGCTGGGGCCCGTCATGCGCGCAATCGCCTCGCGCAGATCGATCCGCTTGTCATAAATTGCCCGTCCAATAATCGCGCCGATAAGGTTCGGCTTGCCGAGGCGGCGGAGAGCCTCGAGGTCCTCGATCGAGCTCACGCCGCCGGAGGCGACGACTTTCATTTGGGTCGAGTCGGCCAGCTTCGCGAGCGCCGCGGCGTTGGGGCCGGTGAGCATGCCGTCGGTCGCGATGTCGGTGTGGATGACGGTGCCGATGCCGATGGTTTCAAGCTCGCGCGCGAATTCGAGGACGCTCATCGTGCTGGTTTCGACCCAGCCCTCAATGGCGACCATGCCGTCGCGGGCGTCGATGCCGACGATGAGACGGTTGCCGAATTCGGCGGCGAGTTCTTCGGTGAGCTTGCGGTCGCGAATCGCGCTGGTGCCGAGGATCGCGTCATTGATGCCCATCTTCAGGACGAGCTGGACCGTTTCGCGCGTGCGCAGCCCGCCGCCGAGTTCGATTTCAAATGAAGTGGCGTTGCGGATGGCCTCGATGACGTTGAGGTTCGCCGGCCGGCCCTTGAACGCGCCGTCGAGATCGACGATGTGCAGCCGCCGCGCGCCGGCGGCCTCGAAATCTTTCGCGACGGCGACCGGGTCGTTCGAATAGACGGTTTTCTGCCCGGCCTCGCCGCGCTTGAGGCGCACGACCTGGCCGTCCATGAGGTCGATGGCGGGGATGGGGAGGAAGCTATGAACCATGATATTGCTGTTCACCTATATTCGTGCTCGTGCTCGTAATCGTAATCGGAATCGAGTTTGTTGTCCCGCTCGTTCGCGAGTTCCTCGCTTACGCTCGGGCACCTGCATGACTCGCCACGCAATCGAGAAACGATCGACTGATGAATGGTTTCGATTACGATTACGAGCACGAGCACGAGCACGAGCACGAAGGAAATCAATCCACCAGCAGCACGAGGCAGCGTTCGGGTTCTTCGCCGCGGCTGAACGTGCGGACGCCCTGGTGGTCGCGCAGGAAGTAGTGCAGGTACTTGCGCTCGAGGGCCGGCATCGGGTCAAGCTCGATCTCGTTGCCGGTCTTGCGGGCGCGCGCCACGGCGCGCTCGGCGAGCCGCTCGAGCTTCTCGAACTCGCGCTGGCGGTAGTTTTCGATATCGACGATGACCATCGGCGCGTCGCGGTTGGACTTGAGCACCAAGCGGTTGATCAGGTATTGCAGCGCGTCGAGGTTTCCCCCGTCGCGGCCGATGAGCAGCGCCGCGGCCGACTCGGAGAACACGCGGATGAAGATCATGTCGCCGTGGAAATCGGTCTTGATCTCGGCGTCGATGCCGATGATGTCGAGCATGTGCCGCAGGTGATCGACGGCGCGCTCGGCCAGGTATTCGGGCCGGATGCGGACGTGCATCTGGATCTGCGGGCGCGCGCCCGGCAGCAGGTCCTCGTCGCTTTCGCGCTGGACTTCCCAGGCGACGGCCTCGCGCGGCAGTTTGAGCCGCCCGAGCACCTCGGCCAGCATTTGTTCCTCATCGGATCCGGCTATGACGATTTCGCCCGACATGATCGCGTGTTTCTCCTTCGTCAACCCTTGGCGCCGGCATGGGCCGGCGTCACGGGCTTCTTTGCGCCGTGGATGTGCTTGTTCACCCACAACTGTTGCAAAACCTGCCAAATGTTGGACACGAGCCAATACAGCATCAGGCCCGAGGGGAAGCTATAGGTGATGATCAGGATGAAGATCGGCATGAACCAGACCATCATCTTCTGCATCTCGGCCTGCTGCGGATCGGACGGGGCCGTGGTCTGCGTGAACTTGCTGGCGAGCATCTGCGTCACGGCCGTGATGACCGGCAGCAGGTTGAACCACATGCCGAGGATCGGCACGTTGACGCCGAAGCTGAAGAGGCGGTCCGGCTGCGAGAGGTCGCTGAACCACAGGAACGGCGCGCCGCGCAGGTCGATGTCCTGATAGAGAAGCTTATATAGCGCGAAGAAGATCGGGATCTGGATGAACATCCACAGGCAGCCCTTGAACATCCCGAGCGGGTTCATGTTGTGCTCTTTGTAGAGCTTCATGATTTCCTGCTGCTTCTTCTGCGGGTCGTTCTTGTATTTCTCGTTGATCTTGTCCATGTAGGGCTTGAGCTTTTTCTGCTGCTCCATCATGACGGCCTGGGCCTTCATGCCCTTGTGGACGAGCGGGAAGGCGACGAGGCGCACGAACACGGTCAGCAGAATGATGGCCCAGCCCCAGCTGAGCGTCAGCTTGTGGAACAGCTCGAGCATGTACATGAGCGCGAGCACGATCGGCCGGAACCAGCCGTAGGAATCGTGGAACAGCACCCGCTGCAGGTCGTGACCGACGGACCGCAGGATCTTGTGGTCCTTCGGCCCGAAGTAGAATTCGTAGCTGAACGAGCGGGTTTGGCCCGGGGTGACCTCGAACGGCTCGCTGTAAAGCTCGACCGATGGGAACAGGTGGAGGCGTTTTTCGTCCACGACCGTCGGCACGAGGCTCGAGTCGAGGTTCGTCCTGGCGCCGTAGAAGGGGGTTTTGTCGGGCGGGATCAGGATCCCCAGGAAATACATGCTCTGCAGGCCGCCCCACGTCAGCTTGTTTTCGAAGCTCTGGCCGTCGGTCGGCTTGCTCAGGCGTTCGTACAGGAAGTTCTCGCTGCCCTTGAGGACCACATCGACGACCGCCCAGCGCGCCATCGTGCCCTGGATCGAATCGGGGGTGCCGAGGCCCGGGCCGAGCACGATGCCGAGGCCGCCGACGCCGTTGTCGTATGCAAGCGTCGTCGAGGTGACGTTGGTCAGATCGACACTGAACCGGCCGGTGAAGCCGTCGGGCCGGAAGAGCCACGTCTTCTTGATGCCCAGACCGGCCTGCGGCGAGACGGCGGTGAACTGGCAGCCCGTCATCCCGTCGCCGCTTGCGGGGGCGCTGGCGTAAACCAGCTGGTTGATTTCGTTGTGGAAGTTGCGCGTGTTGCGCTCGCGCAGGACCAGTTGGAACGGCATCGTGCCGCCGGGGATCCTGGCCAGATGCGTGTCGATCAGCGCTTCGTGGAGGGGCTCGCCGGTTTGGGTGGTCGTGCCGTCGTCGGCCGTCGGGGTCACGACGAACCGCGGGTCGATGATGTCCCAGCGCACCGGTACGGCGCCGCGCGGCGAAATCTCGATGTCATAGGCTTTGTTTTTGAACGGGACTGTCTTGACCGGCGGCAGCGCCTCGGGGGCCTTTGTCGGCGCGGGGGCGGGCTGTTCGGGCGCAGCCGTGATCTGGGCCGCACCGGGGGTCGCCCTCACGAGCGTGCTGGTCGTGGTTTCGGCCACGCCGGCCGCGGCCGGCTTCTTGGGCGAGGTCTTCTCAATATAGAGCGTGGTCAGCTGGAAGATGACGAAGCTGAGCAGCAAGAAGACGATGATGCGTTTTTCCATACTCAATGGAGGTCGGCCTCGCGGTTGGTTTTGTTCTCATCGTTCGGTTCGAGCGGCAACGGGTCGTAACCGCCGGGGTGAAACGGGTGGCAATGCGAAACCCTGCGCAGGATGAGCGGCAGCGCCCGGCGAAGGGGGTAATGATCCAAAGCCTGCATGGCATAGACCGAACACGGCGGATAAAAGCGGCACGATGGCGGCAGCATCGGCGAGATGAACCGGTGCCAGACGATCAGCGGGATCTTGAGCATCCGATTGATCATGGGCCTGGCTCCGTGCCGAGGTCGAATCCGATCCGGCCCATCGTGCGGCCGAGGTCGCGCTCGAACTTCTCGAACTCTGCCTTGGCCGCCGCGGATTTCAGGTTCACGACGAAATCCCAGCCGTTCGGGATCAGGCCGCGGCGGTGGCGAAAGAACTCGCGGGCCCGCCGCCGCATCCGGTTGCGCGCCACCGAGTTGCCGCACCGCTTGGTCGCGGTCAGGCCGACCCTCCAGGGCCCTCCGTCGTCGCGTTTGAGACAAAAGATGACCGCGTAGCGGCCATCGGCGCGGCGTCCGGAGTCATAGACCCGCAGGAACAGCGGGCGGCGGAGCAGTCGGTTTTCCTGGGGAAAGCTCTGGTCCGTCGCCGCGGCGTTCGGGTCCACGGGCTCCGGATCGATCAAACCGACACCGTCAGGCGTTTGCGGCCCTTGGCGCGGCGGCGTGCCAGCACGATGCGGCCGTTCTTGGTGCTCATGCGGCGGCGGAACCCGTGCGTGTTGATCCGCTTGCGATTACGGGGCTGGTACGTTCTCTTCATCGTGATCTATCCCTGTCGTATTGATTCTGGCCGGCTTCTCCGGCCAGCTCTAAGCCGCAGCCATAGGTCCGTCCGGCACCGGGCCGGCGCAAACCAAACATCTCTTTTACCCATACCCCCGCCCGGAAGTCAATGAGGAATGATGAGTCGGCAGGTTGCTTCGGTGTTTTCCAATCATTCAATAGATGGTTCATCCGTCCTCATCCTGCGCGACGTACAAAAACAGGCCGGCTTCATCAGTGAAGTCGGCCGGCGAGATGTAAAGAGAGCAAACACTAATGATCACTTCATGGGATCGACCCCTGCCTTTTTCACCTTGATATTCGCGGGAATATCCTTTTCGAGTCCACTGACGACGATACGTGTCGCCGTGGTATCACGGATCTTGTTCTTAACGTGGAACGAGATTTCGCCCTTGCCGTTCCAGGAAATCTTCGAATACACACGACCCTGTGGATTGGGAATCTTGATCTTGGAGTCCATGAAATCACTCAGAGAGACACCATCTGTTTTCTTGATCCGGTCTTCAACCTGTGGACTGAATTTATCCCAAAGCTTGAACTCGGGTTCAACATAGGGGAACACCATCATGTCATTCACGAAGACCACGTATTCCTTTTTATATCCTGTGCTTTTCCTCACGAATTCCGCAATGGTCGCAACCTTGCGGGCATCAGGAGATAATTGAACATGAACTCCGAAATATTGTTTCACGATTTTTTCTTTAGCCAAGTTGTAGAGGGTCGCCCAGTTAAGTGCATGTGATTCGTTGACGAACCAGATATTATCTTTATCCATATATTTGATTAACGTTACGTGGGGAGCGACTAGTTGGTATGCAGGATCTTCTGGTGGATATTTCTTGTCGATCATATCAATGTCTATCTGCTTCCCATCGCGACAAACATGCAAACGAAGAAACTTGCCAAATCCAGTGTATTCCTGGCCGGCCTCTTTCATCTCAACTCGGCCCACATCTTCAAAGATCAAATAGTTATGGGCATCGAAAGATATTTTTTCTTTCTGTTTAATAATACTCGCACCGAAAAGGTTACTCGTGTTTAGCATAACAAAAATGGCGAGAATCAGAATTTTTTCCATGAGATATTCTCCTTTTTATCTGACTGGAACGTAGTCCCAAGTCCCAGGGACATATATGTTCTGTCCCATTATGCCCTGATACCAATCAATCTTTCCATTATGAATGGCACCTCCTACATCTGCAGCGGTTCCATTAACAGGCATGCTGTGTCCATTCCATGCGGCTGTTTGGCCAATAAGTTCGTATGTGATGGAGGTATTATAAGGCAATTCCGGACCCGTGGCATGAGATACTCCGGCTTCAAGGGGATTGTTATTGCAGCCGACGGGTTCTTCCCAAAGCGTGTTATTATTATCTATGTAAGGGTATGTTGTTCCATCGATACTGGGGGCAGTTTGTAATTCTCCCATTCCCTCCATCTCTGTTACCACCCTATAAAATGCGGATTTCACGGTAATCGAACAGCTTGGGCCGCCATCGTGAACATGGGCTGTTATGGTTTGGGTGCTTCCGCTAAACGAGGCTTCAGTCGGGGTGTAATAAGTGCTCACTTTTTCAAACAGGACAACATAAACCATCGTATTTGTTGATACATTATCGTCGTCCCAATATGATATAGGCCTATTGTGAATACATTTATATGACAATGGCTTATCAGAAACATTAATTGAAGCGGAGTATTCACCCAACTGGGTCACATTAACAGATCCCGTAATCTCCCAGATCAACTCATCTGTGTTATGAATCTGATTATACCACGGATCCGCTACCCAAATGTAATCCAAATCTTCGGCAAAATATGCGGATTCCACAGTCAGTTTCCAACCATCTGTTTGGCTGGTTTGTTTTGCTATACAAATCTCGTTTGTGTTCGCGCGCTGAATGCGGAGCTTTGTACAATCTACCGATTCACAGCCGCAAGGCGTAGGAGTCGGTGGCGGTTGTGTTGGGGTGCAAGCGACCGCGGTTGATACCGGACTTAGATTCGGTGCGGAAAGTTCGATCGCGACGAGCATCATAAGAGATAGTAAAAATATAGTCGTTACGGAAAGCCCCATGATTACTCGACCAAGTTTTGAGTCAAGCATTTCTCAATGCCTCCATTTTTTCGCTTCGTGCCATCATGGATTAAAAATCACTCGCACAATAAGTAATGATACTTACTCAATAATCCAGTTTTCATTTCGCAGTCCGGCATCGAGTTCATCTTGACCAGGTACGAGAGAGCGCCGGTTTCGTCCTTTTGTTCGAGTTTGATCCAGATGCCCCAGTAGGCGGCCGTGACGCCGCGATGGCCAACCTTGGCTGGATTCAGTTCGCATTCACGAATGGACTGGTCGAAATATTCGAGTGCGCCCGGGATATCGTTCTGGTAACGCAGCGCTGCGCCGATCAGGTTCATCAATTCGGCGCGATTGGCACTATCGTTAGCCGGCGTGGCGTCCAATTGCTTCTGTGCCTCGGTCTGCATGGATTTCCAGTCGCCGAGGAAATAGAAAGCACTCAACCGGTTCTTTGGCTTGATCGATTCGTCTTTGACTGCGTCGAGCAGGAACTTGCGGCCGGTCGCGCGAAGTTGGTCAACTCGATCTTTCGGCGATCCATGCTGCTCGAAGTATTCGGCCGATTTGATCATCGTGATACCCGAATAGATCTTGGCATTGTTGTCGGCGAAATTCGTCTCGTGCAGCCGGATGGCTTCGAATGCGGCGAGCGCGCCCTGTTCGTCGGGGGTCTTTTTGGTCGAGCGGTTCGTGCTTAACATGCTCATGATCTGCATGTAAACTGTCTTGTTGAAATCGCCGCGCTCGGAAAGATATCGCGCCGCCTCAAGCTCCATCAGGTCATTTTGGCCGAGCCTGTTATAGGCCACCATGCGGCGTTTGACGTTGGATGGGTAAAGCCGGTCTTTGCTCGGCAGTTCGAGATATTCCTGCATGTATTTCCGACCGAGCGTTTTCAGTTGGGCATTGACTTGCGGATTGATTTCCACCTGCGAAGTGGCTTGGCGGTAAAGCGCTTCACCGGCCCGGAAGCAACACCACTCGTAAACGTCGCTGTCCTTGGCCGAATGCGCCATGGCTTCCACATATTTTGGTTGGGCGGCGACTGGTTGTTTGAGGTTATCCAAGAGGACGTCGGCCTGGACCTTGCGGAAATCGGCATAACTTGGGCATTCGGGTGCGGCAATCAGTGCCTGATCGACGTAATCAATAAGTTCCTGATTCGCCTTGCTTTTGAAAAGTGAGCCGACGAGGAGTCGCTGCGCCTGATTGTATTCTGCGCCGCTAACCGAGCGGGATGCCAAAAAGTCTTTGGCTTGTTTGATCGCTCCGGCGTAATCCTCGCCATAGTAGGCAGCCTTGATTTCGTGAATGGCGGTCTCTTCGGGAGTGGCCGTCGTCGGATGATAAGGCGTTCTGAAATCGACAAACTCGCCAAGAAGCATTCTGATTGAGACGACCTCATTGGTTTGAACGAGGTTGTCGTCGCTTAAGTATCGAGCGGCTTCGGCCTCCATCTCGTCGTATTTCTTTAGGTTCTTGAGCGCGACGATCCGCCGCTTTGCGTTCGCAGGATAGATTTTGTCCGCGCCGGGATGGTTCAGGAATTCAGTTAGGTAATTGTTGCTGGCAGCAATCAATTCCGCCGCTTTCGCAGCATCCGTCTTGGCTAGCTCCCTGGCTTGGCCGCGCGCGATCTCGCTCAGGCGATAGGCGGCGTTCTCGTAGGTGTCGCTTTCCTTGTCGGCGCGGGCTATCGCCTCGACGTACTTGAGGCGGCCGGCCTCAATCTGCTTGAGCGAGTTGGACAGCGTATCGCCCTGCCGGTAGCGCAGTTCGGCGAATAATGGGTGATTCGGATTCTCCGCCAGGATCTGATCGATGGTTGCAATTTGTTCCTGAAACTGGCCGGTTTTTGCTTGTGCATCAACAATAATGGACAGAGCCTTCAAAGCCGATTCGCTCTGACCGTCACTCTTTGCCAAGCATTCCTTCGCAGCCTGAATTGCGGCCGTATAATCGGCTGACTCGTAAGCGGTGATTGCGGTCTGAGTGTCGGCGTCATAATTCGGCTTGGCCGGCGTCAGAGTTATAGCACCGCTCCGCAGTTGCGTGATTTGCGATTGGCGTTCGCTTAATTTTCCGACGAGAGGATCGCCCGGCAGCAAGCGAAGAAACTCATTGATCTTTGTTTCGGCCAAATCAAGCTGACCCGTATTGATGAGGCACTCGGTGTACACATCATAAATCTCGCCGACCTTCGACTTGGGCCAATTTAATGTCAGCAAAACTGCGAATTGCGACGCGGCGGCCCCGTAATCTTTACTGCTGTAAAGTTTATAGGCCGAATCCAGATTCGCTGCCTTCACGGGTATGCTTGTAAACAACATGCATACCAGCAGAAGTGGCGCAAAATAATTCCTCTTTTTCGATGAAAAAAGATTGATCATTTTCACGCTCTCTTTTCTGAGTTTTTGAATCGAGCGGTGAAGATACGTGCTACTTGGAGCATGACCGTAACCGAATCCAGTATCAAAGTCAAGTAACTAATTAGATAAAAAATATAGCTTCTAGTGCTATGGCTTGACTCGCACATCCATCTTTTCTTTCGCCGAAAGACGATGCTATAGTGATTCCCAGCGTTGAATTTTGGCCGAGGATGTGACCTGTGAACAAGGTGTTGACCATCATCATGGCCGGGGGAGAGGGAACCCGCCTCTCCGTCCTGGCCAACCGCCGCGCCAAGCCCGCCGTTCCGTTCGGCGGCATCTATCGAATCATTGATTTTACATTGAGCAACGTCATGCACTCGGGCGCGCGCTGGGTCGGCGTCGTCACGCAGTATCGCCCGTATTCGCTGGCCGACCACCTGGGGCTCGGCGAGTCGTGGGGTTTTTCGCGCATGGGGCGCAAGCTGCGCGTCCTTGCGCCGCACACCGGCGAGAAGGACTCGGCCTTCTACAGCAACACGGCGGACGCCGTCTATCGCAACGTCGAGTTCATCAAGCGCTTCCCCGAATGCACCGAGGTGCTGGTCCTCTCGGGCGACCATATTTACAAAATGGATTACCGGCCGATGCTCGAGGTGCATCGGGCGAACCGCTCGCGCCTGACCATCGCCACGCAGGAAGTGCCGTGGGAGGAAACCTCGCGGTTCGGCCTCATGGTCTGCGACTCGAAGGACCGCGTCATCCGGTTCCAGGAAAAGCCGAAGAAAAACCCGCTCTCCAACAAGGCCTCGCTTGGAATTTATATTTTTGACCTGCCGAGCCTCATCGAGGCGCTGCAGGAGGACCAGGCCGACCCGGACTCGCAGCACGATTTCGGCGGCGACATCATCCCGCGGCTCATCGACCGCGGCGAACCGGTCTATAACTACTCGTTCAACGGATACTGGCGTGACGTCGGCACGATCCCGGCCTACATGGAAACGTCGATGGAGGCGCTCGACCCGACGTCGCCGCTGGACCTCGAAAGCTGGGGCCTGCGCACGAACGTGGAGCAAATCCCATTGAACAAGCAGCACCCGAGCCACATCGCCGCGGGCGGGTCGGTCAAGCGCTCGCTCGTCAGCAGGGGCGTGACGATCGAGGGCGACGTGCGCGAGTCGATCCTGTCGCCGGGCGTGCGGATCGGCCGCGGCGCGCGCGTCCGTCGCGCGATCCTGCTGCACGATGTCGTCATCGAGGACGGCGCGGTTGTCGAGGACGCCATCATCGACAAGCACTGCCGGATCGGCCGTGGGTCGCACGTGGGCTGCCCCGAGCTCGGCGATCGGCCGAACGACATCCGTCCCGACCTGCTCAGCAACGGCACGGTCGTGATCGGCAAAGGCGCCGAGATCGAGCCCGAGACGCGCATCGGCCGCAACAGCCTGATCTTTCCGTACGTGGAGACGATCAGCGTCGGTCGCATTGTCCCGGCCGGAACAACCTGCTTCGGCGACATGGCCGCGCACGTTGCCAAACCCCAGTAAACCACTTCGCACGGCCCTGAATCGTGCTCGTGATCGTAATCGTAATCGAAAAACCAAATGGCTGAATCAACACCCCAATCCAAACTTGCTTCCCAACTCTCGACCGCGCGTTTCTGGCTCGTTTTTATCTGGGCTTTGAGCGTCGGCGCCGGTGTTGGGGTCGCATACTGGGCCTACGGTTATTTCAACGACCAGGCAAACCAGCAAACGATCCTGCTCGTCCCGGACCAATCACTCGACGATCAGCAACGTTCGACGCTCTCCATCAAATTCGGCAACGAGCCCGGAATTACCTCGGCCTCCTGGCTGACTCCGGCCGAGCAGGCGCGGCGGCTTCAATCACAGTTCCCCGACGACAAATGGCGCCAGGCGTATCCGGCCGACGAGGACTGGCTGCCGTGGGTGATGGAAGTCAAGCCCGAGAATCCGCTGTCGAATCGCGCCCTGCTGACGGCTTTCATTGCGCGCCGCCAGCAGGAAGGCGGCTGGCAGTCCTATTGGGACGGCTCGACGCTCGATCAGCTCGTCGGCCAGTTCAATCTCCTCGCGACGATGCTTGCCGCCTGGACCGTCGTGATCCTGATTGCCGGGATTTTCGCCCTGAAAAGCATGCCGAAACCGGCCCGGCCGTGGGTCGTCACGCTTGGCTCGGCGTTTTCCGCCGCAATCGCGCCGCTTTTCCTGTGGGCGATTTTGCGGATGCAGAGTATATCCGTCGATGACGCCGCCTTTGCCGTCGCCGCCGGCGCGGGATTCATTCTCGCCTGCGCCATCGCGCCCGTGTTAAGATCGCGCCGGATTTCGGATCCGGTGCCTGAACGTCAGGTTGAATCCACGTTTTCGACTACCGTTGCGGAGGCCCCCGATGAACGAGTTCGCTAAAGTCGCCATCGATGTCAGCACCGCTCCCAAGGCGATCGGCCCGTACAGCCAGGCGATCAAGAGCGGCAACCTGGTGTTCCTCTCGATGCAGATCGCGCTCGATCCGAAAAGCGGCGAGATGGTCGGCGGGGCGGACGTCGCCGCGCAGGCCAAGCGCGTCCTGCAGAATATCGAGGCCATCCTCGACGCCTCGAGCTCGGCGATGGCGCGCATCCTGCGTTGCACGATTTACTTCGCCGACCTGGCAGACTATGAAGCGGTGAACAAGATCTATGCGGAGTACTTCCCTTACGAGCCGCCGGCGCGCTCGGCGATTCAGGTCGCGGGCCTTCCGCGCGGCGCTCGCGTCGGTATTGATGTCATCGCCACGTGCAAAATCGAAGAATCGCAATTTGGCGGCAGCAAGTTCTGACACCGTGACCGACGCCAACCCCACCGTCAAGCTTTCGGTGATCGTGCCGGTTTTGAACGAGCAGGCCACGATCCGGCAGATATTGGAGAAGGTGCGCGCCGTCCCGATCGACAAGGAAATCATCGTCGTCGATAGCGGCAGCACGGATGGCACGCGGGAATTGCTCGAGCAGGAGAAGCGGGTTCCGGGCACGCGCGTCGTTTATGAACCGGCGCCGCGCGGCCGCGGCAGCGGCATCAAAGAGGGGCTCAAGGTCGCCACCGGCGAGATAGTCATCTTCCAGGACGCCGACCTCGAGGTCGATCCCGTCGAATACCCCAAGCTCATCGCGCCGCTCGAGAGCGATGAATGCGACGTCGTTTTCGGGTCGCGCTTCCTTGCCGGCCCGCCCCGCATGACGTTCCTGCAATACTGGGGCAACCGCGTCGTCAACATCGCGATGAATTTACTGTACGGAACGCGCCTGACCGACATCGAGACGTGCTACCAGGTGTTCCGGCTCGAGGCGATCCAAGGCATGACGCTCGAGAACAACAAGTTCGCGTTCACGGTCGAGCTGTGCGTGAAGCTGGTCAAGGCCGGCTACCGGATCAAGGAGATTCCGATCGGCTACGAACCGCGCACGAAAGCCGAAGGCAAAAAAGTCTATTGGGGCGACGGCGTCGCCTCGCTATGGACCCTGCTCAAATTCAGGTTCAAGTAAAGTTCGCAGTCCCGCCTTCAGGCGGAATAGAACTAAATGCACGATCCAGACCGCCTAAAGGCGGGACTACGAACGTTACTCTTTAGACTGCGGCTTCGGCCCAACCAGATAAATATCCCCCGCGCTGGTTCCGCCATTCGTCGGATCGTATTGGTAATCGATCAATTTCGTCGGCAACCCCCAATTCGCTCCCGGTTTCATTGCGCTCAACTCTTCCGGCTTGATATCAAACACGCAATTCCGCCCGGCGCTGATCAAAATATACGCATCATCGCCCCAGCAGTGATATGCATAACTCCGTTCCTCGTCAACATGGCGATATACGTCCTTGGGCAGCGATTGTATATAGCCGACAGGAGTTGTCAGGCCATACGGGCCGCCCTCCCGATACGCACCGAAACAAGGCAGCCCCGATTCGGATTTCCACTTCAGCCGCATGGACGAGTCCGTTGTCGATAGCGGAAATGCATGATGCTCGTTTCGGTAATTTTCCACCGCAAAAGCCAGGCTGCGCAAATTGCCCTGCGTGTAGCCCCTCCAATACATTGGCATGTAATCATACTGATGCACGGATACCATACCGATGATCGTGCTGAACAACGCGATATACACCCGCCAATTAAGTGCTTTGGGAATGTTCAACAATCCCAGGATCAGCGCCGCCGTCGAGCAAATTGCCCCAACGTATAACTCCGTCAACAGCGCCGAGACCAGAAGCGATAAAACAAACGAGCTCATTCCGGCCCAGAATAATTTGGATCGCTTCGCGACCATGTAAACGGCAATTATCGACAATGCCATTCCGATCTGAGCGAAAGGGCAATCCCGAGTGACATATTTCCAAAAAAAAGCATCGATAGTGGTCTTGGCTTTCAGCGAAAGAATATAAGAGACCAGGACTAACGCCGAACAAGCCACGCCCGCAACCATCATCACGATCGGCCAGACTCGCCGGACGGGCTTTTCCGATTCATCCTGTTTCATCACGGCTCCACGCGGAAGATATCACCCGCGCTCGTTCCGCCATTTGTCGGATCATACTGATAATTGATCAACTTTTCCGGCAAGGCGCCATTCGGTCCCGGTTTCAATTCGTTCAGTTCGTCGGGCTTGATGTCGAAGACGCAATTCGGGCCGGCGCTGATGATGATGTATGCTTGATCATCCCAGCAGTAATAGGCATAACCGCGTTTTTCTCCCATTAAATAAAACATTTCGACCGGCATGGAACTCATATAACTGATCGGCGTCGTGATGCTATATGGACCGCCGGGCTTGTATGCAATAAATGAAGGCATTCCCGATTGTGTTTTCCATTCAATGGCTTTCGACGGATCGGTCGTAAACAGCGGGTATGCATGATAATCGCCGCGGTAAGATTCAATCGAAAGAGCCATACTCCGCAAATCGGATTGTGTGCGTAATACATGCGAACGCAATCCAGCAACGTCATAGTGAGGTATGCCAGCGAAAGCAAAGAGCGTGCTGCAAAGCGCGAGGATGAGCCTGCGCGGATATGTTTTGGGAAAATTCATCAAACCCAGAATAAATACCAGACCAAAAAAAACTGCTCCAATCCGGAACTCTGTGAGCAGAATTGTGATTGTCAGTGAAAAAAGAAAAATCCCGATCCCCGCCCAATATAATTTCGAACGTTTAGGGACCAAATAGGTGGCGAGCAACGGGAAGAGCAGGCCAAACGGAATGAGAGGCCATTCATAAAAGTTATGCACCAAATCCCAATACGCAATGCTTGTTTTGGCTTTAAGCGACAGAAGATAAAAGATAGGTGCGGGAACGGTGCACAAGAACCCTGCGACCGTGAGCACGATCGGCCATTTCAGGTTGCCGGAGGGCGGGGGCGTGGTTTCAGGCTCTTCCAATTTGGAGGCTTTCCTATCCATGCCGCTTCGGGCCGAAGCGGCCTACTGACTCAGCACCGCCAAAACCTTCTCCGCCAACTCCCGGCTGAATCCCGGCAATTCGGCAATTTCTTTTGCGCTCGCGCCTTTGATCGCGCTGATCGACCCAAATCTCTCCATCAACACCGCGGCTTTGTTTTTCCCCAATCCGGGCACGCGCTGGAGTGCGGTGAGTTGAACCGCGTCGACGCCGCTCGCGCGCGGTTTCTTTCCTGCCGCGGAAACCGGGCGGGCAGCCTTTTCTTCGGGCTGATACGGCATCTTCGCCGCCGTGGCGCGATCGGCGCGGCGGACGAGTTCGACGATCCACTGGGCGGTGTGATCGAAATCGTGGCTGCGGATCATCGGGATTCGCCAGTCGAGCTGGATTTCGAGCATCGCCTGCCGGACGTCGCCGGGGTTCATCCCGCCAAGCACCATCTGGTTGAACGGCCCCTCGACGATCACGATCGGGCGGATGTTTTTTAATTTCGCCAGCCGGTCGAGTTGGCTCGGCAGTCGTTTGTCCAGAAGCGAGGCGACGAAATCGGGCGCGGTCTTGCGCTCGATCAGATACACGTCTCCGATTGCGATGTCGCCCAGTTCGAGCCTTGCCACGACCGGCGCGCGCCCGAGCTGCCGCGCGATCGAAGCCGCCAGCTCCGCCCCGCGTTCGCGATCGTCAATGGTGACCTGCACCGGCATAAAAAATTTCCTGAATTCAACAATCAAATCTCATCACGAAATACACGAAACGAGACACGAAATACACGAAAATGTTCACGGCTCGCGTTTTGATGTGTGTGGAATTCCGAATTTCCGCACGCGGATTGAACGATTTGAACCGATTCCCGCTGATTTGCATGAATCCGTGTTCATCAGTCCAATCCGTTTTGTCTGTGTGTGGAATTTTTCATGACACAAAAAAAACGGGACCGGATTCCCCGGCCCCGTTCTCATGCAACATTTTCGTGTCTTTCGTGAGTTCTTTCGTGTCTTTCGTGACCCGCTGTGTTTGTTGCCTTATATCTCTTCGTTCTGTCCGGCGAGCAGATACAACACCGCCATGCGCACCGCGACGCCGTTCGTGACCTGACGGTTGATCACGGAGTGCGGGCCGTCGGCGACGTCCTGGTCGATCTCGACGCCGCGGTTGACCGGCCCCGGGTGCATGATCATGACGTCGGGCTTGCTCGCCTGCAGGCGTTCGCGCGTGATGCCGTAGAGGAGCCGGTATTCGCGGATCGACGGGAAGTAATTGGCCGTCATGCGCTCGCGCTGGATGCGCAGGATGTTGATGACGTCGGCTTTTTCGATGCCGTCCATCAGGTCGTGGCAGATGCGCACGCCGAACTGCTCGAACGTGCGCGGCACGAGCGTCGTCGGGCCGACGAGCGTCACTTCGGCGCCGAGCTTCGTCAGCGCGTAGATGTTGCTGCGCGCGACGCGGCTGTGCAGGATGTCGCCGACGATCGCGACCTTGAGCCCTTCGAAGTGCCCCTTCTGCTCCAGGATCGTGAACGCGTCGAGCAGGCCTTGCGTGGGGTGCTCGTGCGTGCCGTCGCCGGCGTTCACGACGCCGGCTTCGACGCGCTTCGCCAGCAGATGCGGCGCCCCTGATTGGTGATGGCGCATGACGATGATATCGACGCCCATGGCCTCGATCGTGCGTGCGGTGTCAATGAGCGTTTCGCCCTTGGCCACCGACGACGTGCCGATCGAGAAGCCGATCACGTCGGCGCTGAGGCGCTTGGCGGCCACCTCGAAGCTCGTGCGCGTGCGCGTGGAATTTTCGTAGAAAAGCGTGCAGACGGTTTTGCCGCGCAAGGCCGGGACTTTCTTGATCGACCGGCCGAAGATTTCCTTGAACCCGCGGGCGTTTTCAAGGATGACGCGCAGCTCGTCGGCGCTGACCGATTCCAGATCAAGAAGGTGTTTGCGGCGAAATACCTTTTCCGGCGCGCGACCCGGGCGGTTGGCGTTCTGATCGTGGCCGGCGGACGTGGTGTGTCGTTCCATACTGAAAAGGCATCATGACAAGTCCACCGCGGAAAATCAATGGCGGAATTCGCGCAATTGTTTCATCCTGAACGAACCGGCCGGCTTGGTCCAACGTACGGACTCAGCACTCAGCACTCAGGACTCAGCATTTGGCAGTTCGTCCCCTCCGCGTCCTTCACATCGCATCGACCTCCGAAATGGGCGGGGCCGAGCAGATGACCATGCAGTTCATCCGCTACGCCGACCCCGGCCGCGTGACGCCCGAAGTCCTGTCGATCATGGGCCCCGGCCACCTGACGTTGCTTGCGATGCAGGCCGGCGTGGCCGCCTCGAACTGGGCGCTGAAGAGCCTTGCCAACCCGTGCCTGCTGCGCCGCATGGGCAAGTTCCTGCGCGCCGGCCGCTACGACATCGTGCATTGTTACGGCCTGCGCGCCGAACTGCTGACGCGCTGGCCGGCGAGCCGCCTCGGCATTCCGGTCATCTCGGGGGTGCACTCGATCGACCCGTGGCGCAAGCGGCCGCACGTGTGGCTCGATCGCATGACCGCCGGCGCCGTGACCGCCTGGGTGGCCGTCGCCGAGGCCGTCAAGCAAAGCCGCGTCAAGCGCGAGCATTTCCCCGCCGACCGCATTCACGTCGTCTATAACGGCATCCCCGACGCTCCGCCGCCGACCGGCGACGACAAGCGCGGCGCGCGCGAGCGGCTCGGCATCGACCAAGCCGCGCCGGTCCTGGCGATGATCGCCAACGTCCGCGAGGCCAAAGGCTACCCCGACCTGATCGAGGCCATGGTTCAGCTGCGCGAAAAACATCCGAATATCGTTTGCCTGTGCGCCGGCCGCGACGATTCCGGCGGCGAGATCCCGAAGCTGGCCGAGGCGAGGGGAGTCGGCGGCGCGATGCGCTGGCTGGGGTTCGTGAACGACCCGGGAGAAATCCTCGCCGCCGCCGATGTCGCGGTGCTGAGCTCGCACTGGGAAGGCTGCCCGATCAACATCCTCGAATCGATGCGCGCCGCGCGCGCGACGGTTTCGACCAACGTCGGCGGCATCCCCGAGCTGATCGAGAACGACCGCGAAGGCCTGCTCGTCGATCCGAAGAAACCCGCCGACCTCGCCGCCGCGATCGACCGCGTCCTTTGCGATCCATTGCTGCGCGAAAACCTTGCCCAATCCGCCCGCGAAAAATTCGCCGCGAAGTTTACGATCTCGACCATGGTGGAAGAACTCACAAAGCTGTATGAGCGGTATGGTAGGTCGGGTCTATGACCCGACTCCGAGCGGTAGGTCGGGTCTTCGACCCGACTCTAAATCTACTCTCGAGAGCTTCAACCTATGCCCAGGTACTACCGACGGCATCTTCCTCATGGTGCGCCGGAAAATTCGGCCATTTTTATTACCTTTAATCTGAAGGGCTCCTTGCCCCAGCGAGCTTTGGGCCAAATAAAGCAACTCCGGAAGCAGTTCGAAAAGTACGGGGATGATTCCAATCCTGCCCGACTGGAACTTTCAAAACAGATTTTTCGGATCACGGAACATTTTCTGGATAAGGCACAAGACGGTCCTCTTTACTTGCAAGATCCTCGATGTGCAGAAATCGTTTCGAATAAAATTATCGAGGGCGCGCGCGAGTATTACGACCTTTTCGCCTTTGTTGTGATGGCCAATCACGTTCACCTTCTTTTGAATCCGATCGTAAGCCTTGAGAGAATAACCGCGGGAATCAAGAAGTCTACTGCGCGCCCAATCAATTCGCTCCTGCACCGAACCGGGCAACCGTTTTGGCAGGACAAATCGTTTGATCACCGGCCTCGGGATCCGGATCGATTTTTAAGATTTCTGAGTTATATTGAAAGCAATCCGGTAAAAGCGGGCTTGTGCGCAAGCCCGGGAAAGTGGCCTTGGTCTTCGGCTCCGATGCGCTCAAAATGGCCCAAAGGGACACCCTTCCGGGCATGATCAAGAGTCGGGTCAAAGACCCGACTTACCTCTTGGAGCATCTCTTATGGAAACCCCCGCGGCATGGCACGAGAACGACAATTTCTGGCGCGAGACGATGAGGGTAATCTTCCCGGAGGGTGCCTGGCGGAAGACGGCCGAGGAACTCGACCAACTGATCGCGCTTGTTTCTCCTTCCCCCGGTTGCGCCGTTCTCGACATGTGCTGCGGACCCGGCCGGCATTCGCTCGAACTTGCGCGTCGTGGATTCCACGTGACCGGCGTCGATCGCACGCAGGGCTACCTTGACGAGGCACGCCGCCGCGCCGCCGAAGAAAATATCAACATTGAATTTGTTCACTGCGATGCGCGCCGGTTCAGCCGCCCGGAATCGTTCGACCTGGCGCTGAACCTCTACACCTCGTTCGGGTATTTCGAAGATCCCGCCGACCAGATGCGGATGCTTGCGAACATTTACGAGGCGCTCAGGCCCGGCGGCACGTTCGTGATCGATTTGATGTCGAAGGAGATTCTCGCGCGCAAATTCCGCGAACGGGACTGGGAGGAGCGCGACGGCCTGATCGTGCTCGAGGAGCGCAAGATCGTAAACGACTGGTCGCAGTGCGAGAATCGCTGGATCGTGTTCGACGGCGACAAAAAATATGAGCAACGCTTCAGGCTTTGGAATTATTCCGCGGCCGAAATGAAATCCATGCTTGCCCAAAGCCGATTTCGTGAGATCGCCGTCTATGGCAGCCTGGCCGGCAGCCCATACGACCACACCGCCACGCGGCTGGTCGCCGTTTCGCGCAAATGAATGGAATCGCGGCGCTACGCGGCCTTGCGCAACAACTGCAACCTGTCGCGGAGCGCTGCCAGGTCTTTCTCGTGCCGCGACAGTTCGTCTTTCCACTCGGGATTGTCCGTGCGGCGGACCTCAACGCGCGTATCGGCCAGCGCGGCCTCAACAAGCCGCAGCAGGTTTTCAGCTTCTTCGGGGTTGAGTTCCAATATCATCACGCACCGTCCTTGTCATGAAGTGACTTTCAAAGAAGGTGTCTGCCGCCACATTTCGAGGATTCGCGCCGCGCGGCTGATGAATGTCGGCATCGCCATTTCGATCTCAGGGCTCAGCTGGTCGCCGCCGGACTCCTCGGGATCGATTTCGATCGCCAGCACCAGCACCTCCGCCGGGAACGGGATCTCGAACCGCCGCGCCATCGATAGCACGTCGCACAGCCCCTCGTAGTGCGGCGACGGATCGACCTCGTGGCAGACGTCGTCGGCCGAATACTCGTGGATCGTGCCGAACGGCTCGTGTCCGGTCGTGATCACGTCGAGCAGCAAGGCGCGGCTGTAGCCTTCCATGATGTCGAGCAGGTGAATCCCGGCGGGTTCGGCGCTTTCGACGATATCCACGCTTTGCAGGAAATCGCGGGCGAGTTCACGGGCGGCGATCAGCCCCGCCGACTCATCCCCTTCGTAAGCGCGCCCCATGGCGAGCAGCAGGCATTCTTTTTCGCGACCGCTCATGATGACCTCCCGCAAAACAACCCATTCCAATTGGTTTCAAACGAATTGCGGCTTGTCGTCTTCTGTCGCTGATAGAAAATTTATAGCACAAATCCAGATTCGCCAGTAGGGGAAAACAGAGGGGTCGTTGAATTTTCGACAGATGCGCGTTCGCGCGAGAGCGCTTAACGATAGTTATCCGTTCGTGCTCGTGCTCGTGCTCGTAATCGTAATCGT